>CATPCJ010000319.1 GCA_955652915.1 uncultured Bryobacteraceae bacterium | reverse complement strand
GGAACTGAACTAATGACTGCAAAAGGTCATTCGGCTTGGCGCTTGAGGCCTTGCTGTGAAAATCGTCTTTTATTTCTGTACCGCTAAGCTCCCACTTCTCCCACCGAACGCCATATTTGTTCGCCCACGCGATAAGAGAGTGTTCGTTTTTCCGTGAAGTCGTGTACAACACCAAATTAAACAATCCGAAGCTAAGCCAAGCGCGGTCACTTTTGCCTTTCAGAATTGGCAAACAGCCATCCGCCTGCGCAGGATTGACAGGGCCAAAGAAGAACAAGAATGCTAGCCCGCGCTTGAACTGGAAGGCGGTGTCCGACTGGGCGGTCTCGATCTCAAAGATCGGCGACACTCGATCCCTCGCGTTCCACGTAGGTAGAACGTCACTCAAAGATGTAGCGAGTTGAACCCTCTTAGGGCCAGAGGCGGGTGATCGCAAAACCAGTAGCGACTCGTTGCCCTTTAGTTTCACCGTTAGATCGACTATACCGCAAAAAGTCTACTTATCAATCACTTGGGAAGCCTCGACCGGCTCGCCCGTCTCCGGATCGATTTCGATCTTGACGAAAAATCGCGAAGATTGCGCCGGGATTGTGAGGCTGGCAGCTATGAGAGCTCCATCTCCGACTTGATTAGCGGCGGACGGGCCGTGGCTTCGCCCGCGCTTCCGCTCAGAGATTTGTGCCTGTGAGATAGACCGGTTCAAACCGTTTAATGTGTGCACTTTTAAACCTTCGATATTCTGTTGTTGATTTGCGGGAGGAACTGTCCGCTTGCTCTGATCTCACAGACAGCCCAAAATGTTAGCTTACCACACGCTCCCTTGCCTAGGCGGTGGGATGCTGACGCTTTCAAAACCATTTCAGCATCTTACATCACTTTGAAGCCCGGTGGGGCACCGCCATATTTTACCCAAACGGAAACGACGTAGCTCCGCACACGGCGCTTCTTCAGAGATGTTCGAGACGCAATTCGAGTATCGCCGTTGAGTACTAGGAGAGCGCGTTCACGCCGTTCCGCGCGAGAGAACATCCCCGTCACACGTTTCAGCCGATTAAGGTCATCTGCGACGAACAGGTTGCCGATACAAAATGTGCTGTCGAAAATCCACGAATCAACTAAACCCTTTAATGTCTGGTGCGCCCGGAGGGACTCGAACCCCCGGCCTATTGGTTCGAAGCCAATCGCTCTATCCAGCTGAGCTACGGGCGCGCGGTACGTCAATACTAGCTTAGCTTTTCTGGATCCCAAGCGCAGACACGCTTTTCGAAATAACTGACGTTCGTCAGCAAAGCTGGACCGGCTGCGCGATAGCCGAAGACGGCATCCTCCACCGAAGGCTTTCGCTGCCGGATGGATTCGTAGAAAGCGCGATGATGCTCTCGCTGCGGATTGAAGCCCGGAGGCGGCGCATAGGTGTCGTCACGATCGGGGCGAAGGCTATCGGCGCTGGCTCGGGCTGGTGGATACTGCTTGCGATACTGCTCCAGAAAATCTTTCTGAACGGCCTCCGGGAATGTATCGATGGTATATCCGGGTTCCGTCTCGCGTGGACGTCGCGCCAGAGTGAGGCGCGTGGTTGAGGTCGTGATCGTCCCTTCACTGCCGACGAATTTCATGCCGGCCGATTCCGCGGGAGTTCCGCTCTCGAAGTTCACCTTCAACTGCACCGTGAATCCGGGGTAATCCAGCAGCGCCAGCATCACGTCGGGCACATCGCGTCCGTCTTTCCAGAAGCGCAATCCGCCGGTGGCGTAGACGCGGTTGGGTCCCTTGGAGCCGGTCGCAAAATGTAAGCCGGTTAGCAGGTGCACGAACAAATCGCCGGCCACGCCGGTTCCGTAGTCTCGATAATTGCGCCAACGGAAAAGACGCACCGGCTCAAAAGGCCGCTTGGGAGCACTGCCCAGGAACCGGTCCCAGTCGATGGTAGCGGGCGATGCATCCGGCGGAATCGAATACTGCCAGGCTCCGATGGCCGTGTTTCGATCGAGCCATGCCTCCACCATATTCAATTGGCCGATCGCACCCGCGCTCAACAATTCTTTCGCCTTCTGATACACCAGCGAGCTAACGTACTGGCTGCCGATCTGCAGCGTGCGTCCGGTGCGGCGCTGCGCTTCGATCATGGCGGGGCCTTCATCGATCGAATGGATCATCGGCTTCTCGCAATAAACATCTTTGCCGGCGTCCAAGGCATCGATGGTGATGCGCTGGTGCCAGTGGTCCGGCGTCGCGATGATGACGGCGTCGACATCCTTGCGCGCCAACACCTCGCGATAATCGCGGGTCGCAAACAGATCGTTGCCCCAACGTTCTTTCGCTCTGGCAAGACGTCCGTCGTAAATATCGCAGACAGCAATCAGCTTCACTCCCGGCATTGCGACGGCCAGCGACGTGTCGCCCATGCCCATGCCGCCGGCGCCGATCAATGCGATTTGAATGTTGTCGTTTGGATTTGGCATCAGGCGATTTCCATCTTTTCCGGATTCCAGTTGCAGATTCGCTGTTCAAAGTAACTGATGTTCGAAAGCAGCGCGGGACCGGCCGCTCGGAATCCGAAGACGGCGTCTTCCACTACCGGGTTTCGGCTGCGCACCGCCGCCAGAAAATTGCGGTGATGATCGCGATGATCGCTGTAACCTTGCGGAGGCAGATACCGATCCTCCACTTGCGGACGAATGGCATCGGCGGATGGCGTGGAGCGTGGATGCTCTTCGTTATACTTCTTCAGGAATTGTTCCTGAGTGGCCTTCGGGAAAGTGTCGATGGTGTAGCCCGGCTCGGTTTCACGCGGAGTTTTCGAGATGGTGACTCCATTGCCAATTGCTAGAATGCCTTCCGTCCCGATGAAGCGGAATCCGGAATTCTCCGCGCCGCCGTCCACGAAATTCACGCGAAGCGCAAGGTTGAAGGCCGGGTGACGCGCGGTCTGGGGATAATCATAAAGGCCCAGCAACACGTCCGGCACATCGCGGCCGTCTTTCCAGAATCGCAAACCGCCCGCCGCATAGACGCGCGTGGGGCCAATTGCGCCGGTCACGAAATGCATTCCCGAAAATAGATGTACAAACAAGTCGCCCGCGACGCCGGTGCCGTAGTCGCGATAGTTGCGCCAGCGGAACAGACGCGTGGGCTCGAACGGAACCTTCGGCGCGCGTCCCAGGAAGCGGTCCCAATCGATATTGGCGGGCGTCGCATCCGGTGGAATTGAATACTGCCAGGCGCCGATCGCTGAATTGCGGTCCCACCAGGCCTCCACCATATTCAGTTGTCCGATTGCGCCGGACTGCATCAGCTCCCGCGCCTTCTGATAAACAATGGAGCTTACGCGCTGGCTGCCGACTTGTAGAATGCGCCCCGTTTTGCGTTGCGCGTCGATCAACGGCTGGCCGTCCCCAATAAGCTGAACCATGGGCTTTTCCAGGTAGACATCCTTGGATGCATTCATCGCATCGATCGCGATTTTCTGGTGCCAGTGATCCGGTGTGGCGATGATGACCGCGTCCACGTCCGGCCGGGCCAACACTTCGCGGTAATCGCGCGTTACGAAAACATCCTTGCCAAAGACCTCGTTGACGCGTGTGAGCCGTCCCTGATAAATATCGCTGGCAGCCACCAGTTTGGCGCCGCCCGCAATGGACGACTGAACGTCGCCGGTGCCTTGACCGCCGGCGCCGATGATCGCGATCTGCACCTGATCGTTGGCCGATCGCGTCCTGACTTGTGCCAGCAGAGGCGAAGCAGCGGCCGCGGCGAGGAAATGACGTCTGCTTGTCATGCACTCATATTAACGCCGGTTTACTCGCTCTTGCTTGTTTTTGTTGGGCTGGGAGTGGTGCTGGACGAACTGGAACTTGAATCGCCACTCTTCGTTTCAGAGGACTTCGTGGAACTCTCGGACTTGGTGGAGCTGTCGGATTTCGTGGCTGAGTCAGACGTGCTCTTGGCCGGATCGGCTGTGCCCTTGCCCTCCGAATCGGTTTTTTTGGCGCCGTTGTTGCCCTTCCCGTAATCGTTGACGTACCAACCCGAACCCTTGAAATTGAATGACGGCGCAGAGATCAGTTTCTCTACTTGCCCGCCACACTTTTCATGGACGGTGACCGGCGCATCGGAGTAATTCTGTCTGACTTCGAATACTTCGCCGCAATTTTCGCACTTGTATTCGTATATGGGCATGTTCCTACTTGGGTGGCGGCACTGGCGTGATGATGTGGTTCGGTTGACCATCCACCGTTTTCTTTGTCTCGGGTGCGGGTGAAGACGCGACGTTGCCCTTGCCCTTCGTCACCACTTCGATCGCCTTCTTGAGCAAAACATCCTCGCCGGCCTGCTGCGGAGTTTCAGGCGCCGTCGGATTGCCGTCGTCATCCAGTGCCACAGCTTCCGCTTCGGCCACCGGAACAGAGGGGGTCACGCCGGTATCCTGAATTGCTTTGCCACCGGGGGAATAATACTTGGCAACCGAGAGGATCACAGCGGACCCGTCGTCCATCGTAATCGCCTTGCGCACCGCAGCGTTTCCGTAGGTACGCTCACCCACCACTTCGGCGCGCTTGTCATCCAGCAGAGCAGCGGCGGCGACTTCCGCGCCATTCGCTGTTCCACGATTCACAATAACGGCGAGAGGCAGACGGCTGATGGCGGCTGCCGCGTCCGCCGAGAAGTCCTGGCGCTGCACTTTCTGGCCTTCGATGTAAGTGATGAGTCCCTTGTCGAGAAACAGATTGGCGAGCTTGGCGCCTTCCTCGGGGCCGCCAGTGGAGCAATGCCGCAGATCCAGCACCAATCGCTTGGCGCCTTGCTTCTGAAGTTCTTCCACCTTGGCCGCGATTTCCTTCACCTTCGAACCTTCCAGACTCGTGGCCTGGATCAATCCCACCTGCTCCGGCTCCATCTTCGCGGTAACCGCTGGATACTGTATGGCGGCGCGCGTCAGCGTAATCTTTTGGGGCTCGGGCTTGCGTAACCGCAGCACGCCGACTTCGACCGTTGTGCCAGGATCGCCTTCCAGCAACAACTCGGCGAAAGCCAACGGCATGTCACGGGTGGCAACACCATTGATGGTTTCCAGCACGTCGGTCGTGGTTAGCCCGGCCTTGGCGCCCGGCGATCCGGGGATGGCGTCGACGATTCCGACATAGCCGAACTTCTTCGACAAAACCAATCCGACGCCGGCTTTGTGCTGATCCTTGCTTTTGGACCATTGCTTATACTGATCGGCATTCAGGTAGCTGGCGTAGGGGTCGATGGATTCGAGCAACCCGTTCACCGCACCCAGAGTGACGCTTTTCATGTCGGGCTCTTCGACGTAATCGCTCTTGATACGCGAAAGAACTTCGGTATAAACGGCCAGATGACGATAGGTGTCTTCCGGAGAGGCGCTCCTGCCACGCATCGCGCCAAACAGCAGCACGAAGACAAGACAGGTCGAGGTAGAGACGACGAAAAGTTTAATACGGCTGGTCATAGCGTAGGGCCTAAGGACTCTCTACCCTTTAGTATAGCCCGGAATAAATGAGTGAAAGAGGTGCCTGTCACCCCATTGTTTTTAGGATGCGGACGTAGCTTTCGTAGCGGGCTGGGGCGATATCGGGCGCTTCCTTCACCGCACAGCCGGGCTCATGCGTGTGCGAGCAGTCCGCGAAGGCACATTTGCGGCCGTCGAATTCACGAAAGTAGAGGCGAACGTCGGATGGGCTCACATCCCACAAGCCAAACTCGCGGATACCCGGCGTATCGATTACCATTGCGCCATTCGGGAGACAGTAAAGGGCGGAGGAAGTGGTGATGTGGCGGCCCTTCCGATTCGCTACGCTGACTGCTCCCGTCTCAAGCGTCATACCCGTTAGCGCATTGAGCAGCGACGATTTGCCTACGCCGCTATGACCTGAAAATACGCACAGTTTTCCCGCTAAGGCATTCGAGAGCCGCTCGATACCTTCCCCCGTGGTGGCCGAGCAGCGTATTACCGGAATGCCCAGATTTTCATATGGCGCCAGCGGCTCGAATTCTTCGGGGCATTCGAGCAGATCGATTTTGTTCACGCACACGAGCGGCTCGGCTCCGGACTTGCCGGTCGCAATCAAGTAGCGATCGATCAGGCCTGGCCGCAATGGTGGAGCTTTGAGCGAAACAACGTTCACCACCACGTCGATATTGGCCGCGATCACTCGCTCAATTCGCAGGTTATGGGGATCGCTACGCGACAAGACGGCGCGCCGAGGTAGAACTTCCTCGACACGGCGGCGTTCGGGTGAAAACCGCACTTGATCGCCGGCCGCAACATCCACGGCGGTGCGGCATCGAATACGCTCCGCGATGGACAGGACGTCGCAAAAGCCAGGCCCCGTTTCCACTACCAGTCCGCGGAGTAGCGGTATCGCCGTTCGCTTTTTCGACTTGCCGGAAAACTTCTCGTCCTCCCCGGCATCGTCAATCAATCGCGCGTCCAGCCGTTCGCGAGGCGGCTTCCACGCGCCGGCCCGCACTTTCGACATATGCTTATTCGCCTTGCGCAATTCGCGCCTTGAATGTTCCTCTAAATGCTTACGCAGTATTCTCTCTTCTCGTGACATTTTGAGATCCTTCTGGTGAGAATGCGCGGAGCACGGCCCCGCGCTGGTATTTGAAGAGAGGCCCTGAGGATGAGCACACTCCGGCCCGCGCCGTTGGAGCGCTCCGCAACTCAGAGCTCTAGAGGACAATCATAGGCAGACCAGTTCATTCTACAACGCGGCGCGGAATTCACACAAGAAGCAGTCTTGTCTCATACAAGATGAGCCTGGAGCGAGTGTTTGTTTCTCATACAAGATGAGCCTGGAGGAGCAAGATCGCGCATGCTGGGTGTTGATCATAAAAATGCAGGCAGGGGAAAAGTTGAGTCTGGAGCAGATCCGGG
>CATPCJ010000318.1 GCA_955652915.1 uncultured Bryobacteraceae bacterium | reverse complement strand
GGCTTTGCAAATACCGGGCGACTTGCCCCGGCCCACAACCTAAATCACAGATGGGCGCCGCAGATCCGTCGGTTTTTTCCACGAGCCAGTCCAGCATCTTCCGATCGAATGGCTTCCGCTCCATTTCGTATTCGAATTCGGCGGCATATTTTTCAGCGACGCGATCGTAGCTGGAGGCGAGCGGCTCCATACACTCCAATGTACTTTGCCAATGGCTGCTAATTCGTTTTTACTTGCACCTTTCGAAGCGGGTTGGGCGCCTGGTCGGAAATCTTGATGTTGTTCACCACTTGGATCGCGCCTGCCGTCCTGGCCATGCGGGTCGCGGCGCCTTTGTGCTGCATAACGCTTGTGTTGCCGGTCCAGGTGGCGATCCCGCCCTTCACGTGAACCTGGATACCGTCCTTACCGATCTTCGACTTGGCTAATTTAGCTTTGATGGTGGCCTCGATCTCAGCGTCACTGAATTTGCCTTGGCTGTGGGGCTGGGCGTGAGACTTGGTAAGCGTCTGGCCGTAGACACCCAGCGAAAACACGAATAGCGAAAGGACTGCGAAAATTTTCTTCATGTCTATTAGTGCTTGGAAACGCTAAAATTCGCACATGAAACGCAATGAGATTGCCGGGAGAAGTTTCCTGACGGCCACAGCCGTCACGGCTGCCTCTTACTCCCGGGTGCTTGGCGCAAACGATACGATTCAACTGGGAGTGATCGGCGCAGGCGATCGCGGCACCTATTTAATGACCACTTCCAGAAGAATACCAGCGTTCATGTGGCCGCCGTGCGCGACATTTACGCGGAGCATATCGATCGCGCCCGGCGAAAAGCGACGGACGCCAAGAGCTTTTCGGACCACCGGAAGCTGCTGGAGGAAAAAGGACTGGACGCCATCCTGATCGCAACTCCGGATCATTGGCACTCGGTGGTGGCCATCGATGCACTGAACTCGGGGCGGGATGTGTACGTCGAAAAACCTCTCACGCTCCGGCCGGCGGAAGGCTCGCGCATCGTCAAGGCCGCACGCGTCAACGATCGCGTGTGCCAGGTGGGAATGCAGCAGCGGTCCGGCAAACATTACCTGGAGGCTAAGCGCGAGTACATCGACAAAGGCCGGTTGGGTAAAATCACGCTGGCGCGAACCTGGTGGCATGGAAAATACGCGGACAAAGACGGGCGAACGGCGCCGGACACAATTAATATTCTGCTGGAATATCCCACCGATCTGACCGCGACATTCGAGGCGACGCTTGTTCCCGGAATCAAGGGCGAGGGCATAGAGTTCTGTGGCACCGAATGGCGTTTGTCGATCGACCGGCGGCACTACGAATTCCATGCGGTCGCAAGAGGGTCGCAGCCGGTGATTGTCCAGGCGGACGATCCATATGACCTTCGCGCACGTCAGTAATTTCCTGGATTGTGTCCGCACGCGCCAGCGCCCGAATGCCGATGTGCTGATCGGGCATCGTTCGGCGCAAGCCTCGCATTTAGGAAATATCGCTTATATGGAAAAACGGCGGATCGACTTTGACCCGCGGCGGGAAGAGATTCTGCCGTTCTAGTTTGGTGGGGCAGGATGGTATCCTGCCGGCCGATTGGCAGTCGGCCCGTTAGCGATAGGCCGATTTTACAATCGGCGGCAGGTTATCAACCTGCCCCACTTACGAAGCGATTGCCTGCGATCAGGAATCGCAGCGGCCAATCGGCGCAGTGCTGGATTCCGATCCTGCTGGTCACTTCCACTTTGAATGCTGCCTGCTCGCGCATTCCGCGGACGTGGAGTGGACTGGTAGTGAGATCCGCCCCGTTTTGTTTGCGGCTGATGCCCATTGCTCTCGTCAGCTTTCCTGGACCGGACGCTAAATCTTCGATACGCTTGGCGGTTGGACGGCGCCGCTGCATGGCGGTGATACCCGCCAGCGGTTCCACCGCGCGGATCAGGACACAGCCCGCTTGCCCTTCCGGCTCAGCCACAAAGTTCAGGCATTCGTACATGCCGTATATGAAATAAATATATGCGTGTCCGGGTGGACCAAAGATCACGCGCGTCCGCTCCGTGACGCCGCGCCAGGCGTGCGCGGCCCGATCGTCCACGCCCAGATAGGCTTCGGTTTCCACGATGCGGCCGGCCCCCTTTCCGTACACAAGAATTTTCCCCAGACAATCCCGCGCGACTTCAATGGCTGGTCGCGCGTAAAAATCGCGTTCGAGAATGTAAGACTCAGCTATGAGTTCAGGGAAAGGAATATGTATGCTAGGAGATTAGCATGCGGCTATTCTGTGGCATTGATTTAGCGGAGGATGTGCGTGAAAGGCTCGAGCGGCTGCTCATGCATCTGCGGCCGGCGGCGCATTTGAAGTGGAGCCCCGTCTATAATCTGCACATCACGCTGAAGTTCATCGGCGAGTGGCCGGAGCAGAAAATGCCGCAACTGGAAGACGCTCTGCGCTCCGTGCCGGGGCGGAATCCTATACGGCTGGAGGTGCGCGGCCTGGGCTGGTTTCCGAATCCGAAAAACCCGCGTGTATTTTGGGCCGGCCTGCACAATGGCGAAGGACTTACAACCCTGGCGCGCGACATCGAAACGGCTGTCGAACCGCTGGGGATCGCGAAAGATACACGGCCTTTCAGCGCGCACCTGACCTTGGCGCGAATCAAGGATCCCGTGCCGCTGCATGCTCTGCGGTCAGCAATCGAAAAGTTGGAGTTGGCCGAGTATGGATCTTTCGACGCCGGCTGCTTTCATCTCTTTCGAAGCCAGCCCGGCGCGGCGGGATCGATTTACACCAAGCTATTGGAATGTCGCTTCCAACCGGCATGACGCCTTTTCTTGCCGTGCCGATCGCCTATCTGGTGGGCGCGATTCCCTTTGGCTATCTGCTGGTCAAAATGAAAACCGGCGACGATGTTCGCACCAAAGGCAGCGGCAATATCGGTGCAACCAATGTGCTGCGCACCACGGGACGGCTAATCGCCGTCATCACCTTGCTGCTGGATATCGCGAAAGGATTCTTCGCTGTCTGGCTGGCGGCGAAGCTCTCGCACCATTCGCCATGGTGGACGAGCGCCGCTGCCCTGGCGGTAATGGCCGGACATGCGTATCCGATATTCCTGAAGTTCCGCGGCGGCAAGGCAGTGGCCAGTTTTATCGGAGCATTCCTGTACCTCACGCCGGTCCCTCTTGCCGCCGCGCTCTTCCTCTTCGTGATTGTGGTGGCGGTCAGCAAACATATTTCCCTGGGCTCGATGGTGGCCGCTGGAACTCTTCCGCTGGGGGTCTGGCTGATAGAACATCCACCGGCTCCGGTGTTGCTGGCCTCGCTGGCAGCCGCTGCATTCATTGTCTACCGGCACAAGGCGAACGTCGACAGAATCAGGGCGGGAGCCGAGCATGTCTTCAGCTTTAAATAAGCCAGTCTCCAATAAAATCGCAATCGTCGGCGCCGGGAGTTGGGGCACCGCGCTGGCGATTGTTTTATCGCCTCGCTTCGAACGCGTCCGGCTCTGGGCGCACGAAAAAGATCTCGTGCAGAGGATGGCCGCGACAGGCGTCAACGACATCTTCCTTCCCGGCTTTCAGCTTCCGGTCAACGTCGAGCCGGTTTCGGATTTAGAACCTGCGCTCGACGGCGCCGGCATCGTCCTGGGCGTTATGCCATCCCGATTCGCGCGATCTCTATATAGGGCGATGCTCCCACACGTCCCATCCAACGTGCGTTTTGTCAGCGCAACCAAAGGCCTGGAAACCGGCTCGCTGTTGCGCATGTCCGAAGTCGCCCGCGAGATCGTCGGCGAAAAGTTTGCCCCTCGCATAGCCGTGCTATCCGGGCCGACCTTCGCGCGCGAGGTGGCTAGTGGAGAGCCGACCGCGCTGGTAATTTCCTCCGAAGATCGGGAATTGGCAGCGTCCATTCAGCGAGAATTCTCCGGCCCCACCTTTCGCCTGTACACGAACGACGACCCCGCCGGCGTCGAGATCGGCGCTGCGCTAAAGAACACCATCGCCATCGGCGCCGGAATCTGCCAGGGGCTCGGCCTGGGTAACAATTCCATAGCAGCCCTAATCACCCGAGGCCTGGTGGAAATCACGCGCCTCGCGGTCGCCATGGGTGGCCGGGCGCCGACGCTGGCGGGATTGGCCGGTCTCGGAGACTTAGTACTAACCTGCACTGGCAATCTAAGCAGAAATCGGACGCTCGGAATTGAGCTGGCCAAAGGCCGCAAACTCGCCGATATTGTAAGCTCGATGACAATGATCGCCGAGGGAGTGGAGACAACTTACGCGGCTGTCGATCTAGCGCAAAGATTTGGCGTAGACTTGCCGATTACCAAGCAAATGGACTCCATTCTGCGCGGCGGGCGATCACCCCGCGAGGCCATCCGTGAGCTCATGGAGCGAAATCTAAAGACCGAGTAATGTAAAGGCGTGTAAACCCGATAGGAATTCTGTCGTCGTAGGTGTCAGGCAACAATGCCGGAAAGTATCAACTCCCAAGCCGCGCAACCTTCCTGGAATCGACGGGTTAAGGATGTTAGGGCAATGAGTGCCACCCTGGACCTGGATGCGGAGTTGATGCTTCGGGTCCGTGACGGGGACCAGGCGAGCTTCGGATTGCTATTGGAACGGCACCGGGTTCCGGTGATTCATTTTATTTACCGGATGGTGCAGAATCAGGCGGTGGCTGAGGAGCTGGCGCAGGAGGTTTTCTTAAGAGTTTACAGGTCGAGGGCGACTTACGAGCCGACCGCGAAGTTTACGACGTGGTTGTTTCGCATCGCTACCCACTTAGGGCTGAATTGGATTCGCGATGGCCGGAATGAGAAATTGCACGACAGCCTGGATCAGGAGACCTCGGACGGCGCAACGCGGCAGTTGGCGGACAGGGGCAGGACGGTGGAACAAGAGCTGGTGTATCAGGCCAAGCTGGGGGAGATTAGACGGGCAATCGAGGATTTGCCGTCTAAACAGCGGGCCGCGGTAATGATGCACAAGTATGAAGAGATGGAATATACGCAGATCGCAAATGTGCTAACGTGTTCTGAATCGGCGGTGAAGTCACTGCTGTTCCGGGCGTACGAATCGTTGCGCATGCGATTGGCGCATATGGCTTAGAGGGAGGAAGAAACGCATGGAAAGGTGCCCGCTCGAAAACGGGAATGCCGCCGAGCTAGTATTGGCGTACGGCGCGCGAACGCTCGACGCAGATCAACAGGTTGCTTTCGAGCGGCACATGTTATCGTGTGCGGGCTGCCGCGAGTTGGCCGCCGCTCAACAGGCAGTGTGGTCGGCGCTGGATTCCTGGACGCCCGAGCCCATTTCTTCCAATTTCGACGAAAAACTTTACCAGCGAATCCTTTTGGAGGAGCAGAGGCCCTGGTGGCAGCGGCTGTTGCGGGCAGATTGGTCCTTACGCCCGGCCATGCCAGTTGCTGCCGCCTGTGGCGTTCTGATCGCGGCGTTTCTACTGCGGAGTCCCGAACCCGCTCCGGCGCCGCCGTCGTCGTCACAGCCGAAGCTTCGGATCGAGCAGGTAGAGCGCGCATTGGATGACATTGATATGCTGAAGCAGCTCGGCGTCGAAAGTCCGTCTCGGATTTAGAAGGATTCTAATGTGTTCGCGATCCATTGCGGCGCTCGGCGCGCTCCTTCTCGGCCTGGGCCTTACGCCTTCGGCATTCGCGCAGGGACGCCGTGGAGGAATGAACCGGCCGCCTCCCAAGCCTCCGGCACGGCGTCCCGAGAAGCCTCCCAAAGCTGAAAAAACGCCTATCGACGAATTCCAGACCATGTCTCCGCGGGATCGTCAAAAAGCGCTGGATCGTATGCCGCCGGCCCAGAGACAAAAGCTCGAGGAGCGTTTGCAGAAGTTCAACGAGCTTCCCGCCGACCAGCAGAGAACGCTCAAAACCATGTACAACCGGCTGCATGAACTTCCGCCCGGGCGGCAGGATGCGGTTCGCAAATCCATGAATCAGTTTTCCGAGCAACCGCAGGAACGGCAGCAGGCTTTACGTCAAGAATTGAGAGGCATCGGCGAATTACCGCAGCAGGATCGCGAGGCGCGCCTGAAGAGTCCCGAATTTCGTTCGAAGTTCAGTGGGAAAGAACAGGGTATTATCCGGGACATGTCGGAACTGCTGCCGCCGGGCTAAGCGTTGCCGAGCCAGTTTCCGTTTGTTTCTGACAGAAGATATTTCACGACACGCATTTCGGTCAATGTTTACAGGAAGCTGTGAACAAATCGCTCTAAGAGCCACACAGGCAGGAATGCCTGTGCCACAGTGGGTTACGTGTAGCACGGGCATTCTTGCCTGTCTTCTTCCGAAAATACGCGCAAGCTGTTGAAACTAGGATGCCGCCGAAACCGCGCATTTTCATCCTCTGGGGTGGCCGCCAGCGGCCATACACTTTGGTTTGCGATTATTTCGCAGGCACTCGAACGGAGCCCGGCACGCCCGCCAACTTTCACGAAACCAAACGGGGGTTAGGGAAATGAAGCCTAAATTCTTCGCAACGCCCGCGGCTTGGCGCGACTGGCTTGAGAAACATCACGCCGACCAGAAGGAATTGCTGGTTGGTTTCTACAAGAAAGCATCCGGCAAGCCCAGTATCACCTGGCCTGAATCTGTCGATGGCGCGCTTTGTTTTGGCTGGATCGACGGAGTCAGGCGCAGAATTGACGACGTGAGTTACAGCATCCGCTTCACACCGCGCAGGCCGCGCAGCATCTGGAGCACGGTCAATATAAAACGCGTTGAAGATCTCACTCGCCAGGGACTCATGCGTCCAACCGGCATCCAAGCGTTCAAAGCCCGTGAGGCAACCCGCTCCAGCATCTATTCCTTCGAGCAGCAAAGCATTCAGTTCGAAGATGCGCAGGAGCGGCGATTCCGCACCAACGCAGCCGCGTGGAAATTCTTTCAATAGCAAACGGCTACGTATCGGCGCGTCGCCACCTGGTGGGTGATCAGCGCCAAACGAGAAGAAACGAAGGTCAAGCGGTTGGACCGGCTCATCGAAGACTCTGAGCACGGACGGAGGTCGCGCGAGTAAACGTCGCTGGTTGAGAAGTCGATCTTCTATGAGTCTAATCGCGATCGGTTGCATGCCGAAAAGAAACGCACTTCCGCTGCAGGGTCAAATGCTGCAAGGCGCGGCTCTCAGGACGTCCTTGAAGTGGAGCATGGCTCGCTTTATCCCGCGCTGCATCGCCTGGAAGACCGCGGTTGGATCGCGTCTTTCCGGGGCACCTCGGAAAACAATCGTAAGGCGCCGCTCGACAGGATCCGATGGTAGCGCTACGGGACGAGTAGCCAACACCAAGCCACGGCTTTCATTCCTGGCGCAGCGTAGTCATCGGGTCCACCCTGCTCGCCCGCCGCGCCGGTACAAAACTCGCGGCCAGCGCCGCAACCACCAGGACCGAAACCATAAGGGCGAACGTCACTGGCTCCATCGGACGCATTCCCTCCACCAGGCGCTCCAATACGCGCCCCGCCGCGAATGCCCCCGATATGCCCACGACAGCACCCGCGATAATCATTCCGAGGCTCTGCCGCAGCACCATCCACATCACCCCTCCGGCGCTAGCGCCGAGCGCCATGCGTACACCGATTTCCGGTACGCGTTGGCTGGTCAGGTACGCCAGCACGCCATAGATGCCGATGCACGACAGCAACAAAGCCAAGCCCGCGAACATGCCGAACAACAGCATAAGGAAGCGTTGCCGCGCGAGCGAATCTTTCACCAGTTGCTCCAGGGTATTGACTTCGTAAAGAACCTGATCGTTCGTGGATCCCCGCACTCCGCGCTGCAGCCCTTCGATCATACTCAACGGCGCGATGTTGGTTCGAACGGATATCGACATAAGTTCCGACCAGCGGCGCATAAGCTTGTCCGGCACTTGCGCAAACGGATAATACAATTGTGCGCGCACCTGAGCCGTATCGTCACTCGCCAGCCCCCAATACCGCACATGGCCAACCACCCCCACCACTCGCGCGGGGTCAGCGCCCAGACCTATCCAAACGTGCTTGCCGATCGGCGCCTGTCCGGCGAATGCTTCTCGTGCCATGACGTCGTCAATCACGACGACCGACTCATTGCCCAAGCGATCCTGATCGTCGAAGAATCGGCCTTCGAGCAGCCGGATGCCTGTAACTTTCAGATAATCCGGCGACACGCTGTTCGCCAATACGAGCGCCTGTTTCTCGTCTGGCACAGGAGCCGCGGTGGTGGTGTAGCCGATTTGGTTGTTGCCGTCGCGCATCGGGACAGTATCCACGGTCGCCACAGCCTGCACACCCGGTACACGGCGAATGCGATCCATAACGTCCTGCCAGGCCGCGCGTGTCTGTGCGGCATTGGCGAGTGTGGCCGGCGAAAGCGCCAACCGGGCGGTCAGTACGTTCCGGAAATTTATGCCGGGATCGAGCGCTGCGAGCTGCAACAGCGTGCGGCCCAGCATTCCCGCAGCCACCAGCAGCACCATAGCCAGCGCGATCTCGGAGATGATAAAACTGCTGTGCAGCCGGCGCGAGCTTCCCGCCATCGTCCGGCCTCCGGCACGAAGTGTCTGTTCCAGTTCGCGTGCCGTCGCGCGCATGGCCGGCGCCAGTCCAAAGAGCAGACCGCACAATAACGACGCCGTGACTGCAACCAGCAGCACACGCCAATCCAGTTGGACCTCCTCCGCGCGTGGCAGGCTGCCGGGCCAGAAGGTCACAAATGGCCGAATACCGATAGCTGCAAGCAGGACGCCGAGCAAGCCGCCCGAAACACCCAAGACCGCACTCTCGGTGAGACATTGGCGCACCAACCGGCCCCGGCCCGCGCCCAGCGCCACGCGCATGGCCAGTTCGCGCTCACGTGAAACCGCGCGCGCCAAAAGCAAACTGGCCACATTGACGCACGCTATCAACAACACCAGGCTCACAGCTCCAAGCAGCAACCATAGCGTGGAGCGGACATCTCCGACGTCGGGGCGAAGAGGCTCCGCGATGAACGTCCGGCCTTTATTGGACTTTGGATATTGTTCAGCCAGTTGACGGCCTGCCACCGCCAATTCCGCCTGTGCCGCTGCCAACTTCGCGCCGGGCCGGAGTCGCGCCCAAACACGAAGGCGATGTGCTTCGCGATTCTGTATCTGCGGTGAAGTGTCTTGACCGAGCGGAGTAAACACATCCAGTTCCTGTCCGTTCAGCCGGAACGCTGGAGGCGTGATCCCGGTAACAGTGTAGGAGTTTCCGTTGTAAACAAGCTTCATGCCGATCGCTTCGGGGTTTCCCGCGAAGCGGCGCTGCCACAAGCCATAACTAATGATGGCCACCGGAGCGGCGCCCAGCTTATCTTCTTCAGGAAGGAAAGCACGCCCACGAAAAAGCTTCGTCCCCAGAACGGAAAACACTTCGGACGAGATCTTACGGCCGCTAACGAACTCGGCTGGGCCGGGCTCATTCACCGTGCCTCCACCGAAGGCCCACGCCGCCATGTCAAGTGAACTGCTCTCGCGTTTGCAATCGAGGTAATTAAGGTAAGTAAACGCCCATAGATTGCCGAACTGTGTACTCCAATCCGTCTTTTCCTGTAAACTCACCAGCCTGTCCGGATCGGCATAAGGCAGCGGCTTAAGCAGCACGCCGTTAATGACAGTGAACATCACCGTCGTCGCTCCGCTGCCGAGCGCCAGCGTTAACAGCGCTACAACCGCGAACCCCGGCCGATTCCGCAGAGTGCGAACGGTATAACGGAAGTCCTGCATCAGATCCTCCAACCAACGCGTCCCCCGCGCATCGCGGCACTCCTCCTTCACCTGCTCGGGACCACCCAGCGTGAGCCTGGCCTGTCGCCGTGCTTCCTGAGGATCGTGGCCCTGCGCGATCAGATCGTGCGCATGTTGCTCAATATGAAATCGCAGTTCTTTTTCGAGTTGCTCCTCCATCTGCCTGCGGCGCCACACGCGATGCCACCACGTCATTCCGCACCTCCTTCAGACAATCTGAGGATGAGGCCAACAGCTCCAGACAGTCGCTTCCAGCTCGCGGTTTCCGTTTCGAGCTGCGCCCGCCCTTTCTTTGTCAGGCGATAATATTTCGCCTCCCGCCCGGTCCCGGTCTCCTTCCAATCCGCTGCCAGAAGACCGCGGTTCTCGAGCCGATGCAAGGCCGGGTAGAGCGACCCCTGTGGAACCTGGACGACGTCGCGCGAAACTTGCTGCAGCCGTTGCGCGATCGCGTATCCATGCGTCGCGCCGAGCCCGACAACTTTCAAAATCAATAGGTCCAGAGTCCCTTGCGGGAGGTCGGATTTTTCTGGCATAGGGTATACCTCGATCTTCTACATACTCTAACTCAAGACGTGTAGAAGCGCAAGGTATCTACAATGCGTCAGCCCCGCTTCTGAACCGTGACCGTTGGCAAGAGGCGTTCTCCCCTGAGGCTTTACCGGCCCGCCGCCAAGGGAGCCGATGCCCATACATGCGATATCGCTCACTTACCGTCACGGCTCGGTTAGCGTTTCTCAACTGACCGCTGATAGACAGACGACCACCTATCCTAGTAGACTCTCTCCTACATGGCGAGGACGAAGATCCATGTCAAGTCCGACCATCTGCTGCAAGCAGAGTCGAAAGTGGAAGCTATTCGTGAAGACGATGGCGCGTCTTAAGGCCGCTGGAATAATTTATGAACGAGTACGATCCATTCGTCCGAGGCCACTTTCCTGTTGGTGTGCGTACCATCCAGGCGCTCGATACCGCACGAGATCGCCTGTTTCCTTGTGAGATCTGGTACCCCGCGGCCGCGCTGTATGCGGGTCAGGATATCGCCCCAGAGTTGGCTGTACGCGATGCCACAAGGCAGCCCGGGACCTATCCGCTGATCGCCTTTTCTCACAGCAGCGGCGGCGGGCGGCGACAGTCGAAGTTTCTTTGCACCCACTTGAGCAGCCATGGATATGTTGTGGCGGCACTCGATCACTCTGAAGTCGTGGCGGCGGAACTGGCGCGAAAGGATGCTGAGACCGCCGGGCAAAAGACTGCGCGACAACAAGCCTGGATTGCGAACCGCGTGCCTGATATTCGCTTTCTTCTGGATTATCTGCTCAATGAAGAGGACCTCGATTCCAGCCGGATTGGAATCGTGGGACACAGCTTCGGAGGTTGGACAGCACTCGCCGCACCGGACCTCGAACCGCGAATCCGCGCCGCGGTTGCGCTGGCGCCGGCCGGCGCTTCCCAGACGAAGCCTGGGATTCTGAAGGCCACCCTTACATTCAACTGGGGCCGTGACGTTCCGACACTGTACTTGGTCGCCGAGAATGATGTCTCGTTACCCTTAGCCGGGATGTACGAAATATTCGAAAGGGCTCCGGCAACAAAACAATTGGTCATCTTGCGCCGCGCCGACCACTTGCACTTCTTAGACGATGTGGAGCAACTGCACGAGACCGTGCGGGCCATGCCCTTCCCTGGTGAGCTGGCTTGGATTTCGAAGGAAATGCAGCCAATCGCGGACCTCTGTTCCGGGGAACAGGCCCACTTGTTTGTGCGTGGACTCGCGCTTTGCCACCTGGATGCGGTCTTGAAACAACAAGCGGACGCCCACCGTTTTCTGGCCGAGTTTTCAGAACCGCGCGCGTCGGCAAGCGGCACCTAAGTATCCACGCAACGCACGATACCCGCATGAAGAAACGCGATCTGAAATGGCAGCCTCTCATTTCAGGATCATCCTCGGTAACGAGTGCCGCTGCGAATAGGCGCCTGCCAACGGCTTCGCATGCACTATAAGTTGATCGTCTTGCTGGTCGGAGATAGCCCCTAATTCCGCACGTTCTGAACCTTCGGCACCGACAAATACCCGCCAATCGTATCCTTCTTCACGTCATTCACGATCAGCTCATAAGGTTGCTTCGCCCGCGCCGTCATGAACTGAATCGGCTCATTCACGCCCCGGTCGCGCTTTTCGACCGTCTTGTCGTCCGCCGTCAGATCGATGGTGTAGCGGTTCTTCTTCGGATCTACATGCTTCAGCAGAACCATTACTTCGCCCACTTTTTGTGGCTGCTTGGATTTGTGAATCGTGAACTCGATAAACGTGCGCTCTCCCAGAGCGCGCAGCGCGGCGAGTTCCTTCCCGTTGGTGGCGATCAGAACGCTGTGGCCGTCCAAATCACCCGATGCCCGTTTCAGATCCGCGACTGTTTTTTCCAGTTGCGTCTTGGTCGCGCCCAAGTCGCTCTTTACGGAAGTAACTTCAGTCCCAACCGCGGAGATCTTCGAATTCGCGGTGTCGGTGGCATCTTTCACCTGCGAGATATCCGACTTCAACTCCTTCTTGGCGGCCTCCTGCGCTTCTTCCAGCTTGGCGCGGGTCTCATCCACTTTCTTCAGCGCTTCCTGTTTCGCTTCGCCGGCCGCGGCATTGGCTTGCCGGCGCGCGCGCTGCAGTTCTTCTTTCAAATCGTCGACCGTTTTACGATTGCTGCGCGTCGTCAGCGAAGAGGTCTCTTCCAGTTTGTCGAACCGCGCCATCAACGCATCGTTGTTCTTGACTACGTCCTTGCGAACGCGATCGATCTGAAAAAACATGTAAACGCACGCCGCCACCAAAGCAATCACCGCTCCGAAGAGTATCGAGGTCTTCATGGACCCTCCACTCGGCGCGGGCGGGGGAGCAACCGCATAATAAATCGGTTGTTGACCCGGTGGCGGCGCCGCCGGCGGAGGTGGAGCGGCGGGCGGAACGGACCCCTGACCGGGGCTCGGATTCGGAAAAATAGACATATTACCTCTGTCTCAATACGTTAGCAGGATTCTAACTGTTAGAGGAATCGCCCGGACCTTGGGTTCCAATTTTCTGCCGCTCCTGTTTGGGCCGCGCAAAATCAAGATATTCCTGCTTCGGAACACCCGGCTCAAAACAGCGGCGGCAACGCGCTTCGTACATTCCCGCGGCCCCCACCACAATCAAATCGTCGGACTCCACCAGACGCTGCGTATGTTTGGCCGGGTTGCCGCAGCGCATGCAGATTGCCAGCGTCTTCGTGATGGACTCGGCCAGCGTCAACAGGTCGGGCATGGGAGGAAAGGGCCGGCCCATGTAGTCCGTGTCCAGCCCGCCTACGATTACCTGCTTGCCGCCGTCGGCCAATTGAGTTGCGATTTCAACCAGCTCCTGGCCGAAGAAATTGGATTCGTCCAGTCCCACCACCTGTGTGCGGCGATCCAGACGCTCCATAATTTCCGAAACGTTTCCAACCGCCTCCGACTTCATGCGGATGTCTGTGTGTGAGACGATTTCATCGTCCGAGTAGCGGTTGTCGATGATAGGCTTGAAAACCTGAACGCGCTTGCGGGCGATCATCGCGCGGCGCAAACGGCGCATGAGTTCTTCACTCTTGCCCGAAAACATCGGACCGCAGATTACTTCGATCCAGCCCAGATTGCCTGTGACAAAATCCATTGAAAATCGTCCGCGGCGCTACGTAACGCTCACGCCGCGTCTAGGGCGATCTTTTCTCACCATCATCGTATCTTGGATTGGTTCGGAGCTGCATTCAAGTGCGATCGTCGTTACCGGATCGTCCGGCGCCGTGGCGGGCAGCCCTGTGATTCTTGTCCGAAACTTGTCTTGCTCAACCTTCACCGGTTTACCACTCGCCAGCAAACGGGCGGATTTCACTTCGCTCGTCAGACCGCTGATCGAAACGTTGTCGCCCGGCCAGAAGTGTACATGCATGTAAAGCGTATTTCCTTTGCGCGTGAAGAGCGCATAGTTGGAACGCTTCACCCGGCAGGGCTCGGCGGTGTAAATGGAGGCGCCGTTTTTCTCCATCCACTTTCCCACTGCCGTGAGTATTCGAACGGAATCTTCTGGAATCGAACCATCCGGCCTAGGACCAATATTCAACAAATAGTTGCCCCCATCCCGGGCGCAGGTAATCAAGTTACGAACGACGGTCTTCGGAGTTTTCCAATCGTCGTCGGCCTTTTGATACCCCCAACTGCCGTTCATCGTCATGCACGCTTCCCACGGGCGATCGGCCGCTTGTATGCGCTGCTCCGGTGTGGCGAAGTCCTCCGGAATACCGGACCGGTTATTGATGATGATCTCCGGCTGCAGCTCCCGCACCATGGCGTTCATTTTGGCGGATTCCCAACCTTCCGGTTTGAGCGGCCAGCTTACGTCGTACCACAGCACGTCCAGCTTTCCGTAATTGGAGCAGAGCTCGCGAACGTGGCCGTGAATATAGCCGACGAAACGCCGGCGAGCATCCTCGTCCACGGCACAGCGCGCGCCATCCGGATGGTGCCAATCCATCAATGAGTAGTAGAAGCCGACGCGCAGTCCCTCCGCGCGAGCCGCGTCCACGTATTCCTTCACCAGGTCGCGGCCGCAGGCTTGCTTCGGCGCGCAATAGTTGGTCAGCTTGCTATCGAACAGTGAAAAGCCCTCGTGATGTTTGGTGGTCATCACCATATATTTCTGGCCGGCTTGGCGCGCGAGCTTGGCCCAGGCGCGGGCGGCATTGGGCTGAGGCGTGAAACGCTTGGCGAGTTGTTCGTAGTCCGCTACCGGAATCGCTTCATCCTCCATCACCCATTCATGACGGCCGACGACGCTATAGAGGCCCCAGTGTATGAACATCCCGAAACGAGCTTCATGCCACCATTTCATGCGGCGCTCGCGATCCGGGTCCGCCGCCGGCGTGGATGCGGCCGCCTGTTGTGCGGTAAGAGCTTTTGCGCCGGCCAAGGATGCCGCGGCGCCCGCCAACGCGATGCATTCCCGTCTGGACAAAGAAAAGTTTGCCATAGTCAGCCGCATCTTATCATGAGAGCGTGCCGTTTGCCGAACATCGTCTGATTGAACCCGAGCTGCTGGATGACGCCAGTGTTGAGGACGCTCGTGAGAACCTTGTCGATCTCGTCAGAATAAATCGGCTTTTTGGCGGCCATCGAATCCTGCGCGGCATCGTCTCTGAGTTTGTGCGGCCCGGCGATCGTTTTTCCATGCTCGACATTGGAGCCGCTTCGGGCGATATGGGTGCGCAAATTCGCTTGAGCCATCCCAACGCCACCGTAATTTCACTCGACCGGAAGTACCAGCACCTGGCGCCGGCGCCCAAGCCGAAATTGGCAGGCGATGCGTTTCAGTTGCCATTCGCACCGGCGAGTTTCGATTTTGTCTTCAGTTCCCTGTTCCTCCATCATTTTTCGAACGAACAGGTGGCCGATCTGTTGGGCAAATTCAAGACGATTGCCCGCCGCGCTGTCCTGGCGATCGACCTGGAGCGCGGCCCAATTGCTTATCGCTTCCTGCCGGCCACGCGTTGGCTTTTCCGCTGGCATCCACTTTCGCTGCACGATGGCCCGGTGTCGGTGCAGGCAGCCTTCAAGAAAGACGAATTGCTGGCGATCGCGCGCCAGGCGGGGCTGCCAAAAGCGCGGGTGCGCATACATCGTCCATGGGCCAGATTGTCGCTCGTCGCGCCGGTGTCCTGACCCTCCCCTTGCACTTCGACAAGAGCGATGCTAATGTCTATTTTAAGCTATGGCGCACGACCGCATCGACCTCCCGCAAGGCACGCTCGACATTCTCATTCTGAAAGCCGTTGCGCTTGGACCGCAGCATGGCTGGGCGATTTCATTGCGTATCCAGCAAATTTCGGGCGATGCGCTCCAGATCCAACAGGGATCTCTATACCCTGCTCTACATCGGCTGGAGCGCCGTGGTTGGATCAAAGCTCGCTGGGGACCGTCCGAAAATAATCGCCATGCCAAGTTCTATGAGCTGACACGGAGCGGGCGCAAACAGCTCGATGTTGAATCGGCCGCATGGCGAAAGCTAGCCGCCGCCGTCGCCCTTGTCCTGGACACCGTAACCGAGCCGCGACAGTAATGGAGCGATTTCCGGGACGCAGCAACAGAACCGTGACAGTAAGAAGCTGTGAAGTTGTGGCACAGGCATTCTTGCGTGTGTGGATCGTAGAGCGATTTTTTCACACCTTCTTAATGGAGCGATTTCCGAAGCGTTTACATATGCCGGCCTAGGAGACACTGATGCTATCCGACGTTTTATTTCGCATACGGGCCCTGTTCCGCCGTAAAACCGTGGAGCATGAGCTCGACCAGGAGTTGCGATTCCATTTGGAGCATCAACATCGCCGGTACGTGAGTCGCGGCTTGAGTGGCGAAGAAGCGCAACGCGAAGCTCGCCTGGCGTTTGGCGGACTCGAACAGGTGAAAGAGGAATGCCGGCAAATGCGAGGCGTATCGTTTATTGAAACCTCCGTTCAGGACATTCGCCACGCCGTTCGATCCTGGCGCCAGCGTCCGTTGTTCGCCTCCGTGGCGGTCCTGACCCTCGCGCTCGGAATCGGCGCGAACACAGCGATTTTCAGCTTGATGAATGCGGTGCTGCTGCGGACCCTGCCGGTGGAGAAACCTCAGGAACTGGAGCGGATCGAAGGTCACTTCAGCTACCCGATGTTTCGAGATCTGCGGCAGCGCAATCAAGTTTTCTCCGGGCTCCTTGCCCGGCGGACCACGCCCGTGACGCTAATCTCGACGAGCCGCACGGAGCGCGGTGTCGCCGAGTTAGTCTCCGGGAATTACTTCTCCATACTCGGCGTTCAGCCTGTCTTAGGTCGAGCGTTTACCGACGCCGACGACATCGTACCCATGGGGCATCCGGTCGCCGTGGTCAGTTTTCATTATTGGCGGCAAAGGCTGTCGGCCGATCCCGCCATCCTCGGCAAGACAATTCGGATCGATAACTATCCGTTCCAGGTGATTGGTGTCGCGCCGCCGGCGTTTTTTGGCGTTGAAGTTGGATCGGCTCCCGATGTTTGGGTCCCGCTGATGATGCAACCGCAGATATTCGGGCGTGGCCGGACGTTCTTCAATGACAGCGGCCGGGGATGGCTAGACCTATTGGGCAGGCGGGCGCCTGGGCTCAGTGAGGCACAGGCCCAGGTGGGGTTGAGCGTGACCTTTCGGCAGATTGCTCAAGAGGGTAATCACAAACTATTCCGGAAAAGCCCGGCCGAAGCGGCGATCTATCTGATGCCGGGCGGTAAGGGATTTTCGCGCCTGCGCGAACAGTTCGAGAATCCGCTGTACCTTCTGATGGCGGTGGTCGCGCTGGTGCTGCTGATCGCCTGTGCAAACATCGCCAACCTGCTGCTGGCAAGATCGTCGGCGCGCGGCAAGGAGATTGCGCTACGGCTGGCATTGGGCGCCGGGCGCATTCGCCTCATCCGTCAACTCCTCACCGAGAGCACGCTGCTCGGCCTGCTCGGCGGATCGCTGGGATTCTTGTTCTCCATCTGGAGCGTAAGGCTGCTGCTCGGATTTCTTCCGGGGGACCGCCTCCCACTCGTGCTGGATGCGGGGGCGGACCTCCGGTTACTGGGCTTCGCGTTGCTGATTTCAATCGCCACTGGAATTCTCTTCGGACTTGCGCCGGCCATTCAGGCCACCCGTCCGGATGTCTCCGAATCTTTAAAGGACACCGGAGCGGCCGCCGGCGCCGCACTCGGGCGTTTTGGACTCCGGCAGGCATTGGTGATTTCGCAAGTAGCGCTCTCGCTTTTGCTATTGGTGGGCGCCGGACTATTTCTGCGAAGTTTGCGGAATGCTGTAGCGATCGACGTCGGTTTGAACACTGAAAGCGTGCTGCTGGCGTCGATGAATCCCGACCTGAACGGTTATACGCCCGCAAGTGTCGCGAGTTTTTATCGTCAACTTGCGGCGCGGCTGCGCGAGCTGCCCGGTGTGCGGGCAGTGGCACTGTCCGAAGTAGCTATGTTAAGCGGCGATTACTTCAGCGTAGGCCTGATTGTCCCCGGCAGGCCTCCCTTACCGCCGGGCCCGGACCGCGGGGTTATGCTGAACCAGATCGAAGGCGATTTCTTTCAGGCTGCGGGAGGCACAATCCTGCGTGGGCGTGATTTTGGCCCCCAGGACACAGCAGCCAGTCCGAAGGCGGCGGTTATTAACGAGACTGCCGCACGCCACTTCTTCGCCAACGAAGATCCTCTGGCCAGGAAGGTCCGGCTGGCCGGTGTGGACGGCGTCGAGATCGTCGGTATCGTCCGCGACTCGAAGTATGGCAGTGTTCGCGAGGAAACGCCGCGCATAGCCTATACCAGCTTTACGCAGGACGAGCGGCCATCCGGCGAGAGAACAATCTACATCCGCACCGCCGGCGACCCGTTGCCGCTTGTGGCCGCCCTGCGCCGCGAAGTGCAGGCGCTCGATCGCGATTTGCCGCTATATAACGTGAAGACGTTCGCCGAGCAGAAGAGCGAATCGCTGGTACGTGAGCGGCTCATTGCGACGCTGTCCGGATTCTTCGGCGTCCTCGCTTTGCTATTGGCGTCCATCGGACTCTACGGCGTGATGGCTTACAGCGTGCAGCGCCGCACCCGCGAGATAGGAATTCGGATGTCGTTGGGCGCGATGCGCGGCCGCGTGGTGTGGATGGTGTTGCGCGGTAGTTTGCTAATGGTGTGGCTCGGGATCGCCGTGGGCATCCCGGTCAGCCTCTGGCTAACCCGGCTCGTCACCAGTCAACTGTATGGGGTGGCGCCGGGAGACCCGATGACCATCGCGGTCGCGGCACTCAGCCTCACTGCGGTGGGTGCCCTCGCCGGATACCTGCCGGCCTACCGCGCATCGCGCATCGATCCCATGCTGGCCTTGCGCTGCGAATAAGACTCGGGTCGAGTCTTCAGTTCCACTCTGACTTGGCGCGACGTTTCATCACTCTCAATTTTGCCCGCGTCACCCTTCTGGGCCCACGAAACACTCCGGTCGTTCAACCTCACCACCACGGCCGGATACTCTCTTGGTGCGCATAGCTGGTGCGCTGCGCACGCCGGCCTGCTGATCCGGATCTGGCTATTCTCGAAAGGCGTCTGATCGTCGGCCGCGATGCGAATATGCTGCGGCTTCTTATCCGGCCTCTCGGTCTTCAATTCAATGCGTAGATACTCCGACGGCTCGGCGCCCAGATACTCCACTACATGCGTCTCCTTAGCACCGGTGTGGAACCTGATGGCGCCCTCCCTTACCGCCGGCCGCTCTACCGTGAACTGAGGCTGAACATGAGTAAAACGAATAGGCCCGCCATCGCTGAGATACACAAAAACGGTTGGACGCGCCGGGTGATCGTGTACTGGTAGCTTGTCGCCCGGAGCAAACATCGCGCGGGAAACGCGAACCCAATCGTTCTCCAACTCCAGGCGATAATTCTTCGGACAGGCCGTGTAAGGTTTCTGCGAGACGCCTGGAACAATTGCCGCGACGAACAATAGAGTTATACTGATACGTTGGTACATAGATATAATTGTAGAAGGAGGGCTGCGGGAATGCAATCTGTGCTCATTGCTCATGGGCGCGATTTTGAAAGGAAACCCGCCGCGGAGTGGCAAGCGGCGGTTCGCCGCGCCACGAACAAGATGCGTCAGCGCCTGGAATTCATGACTGCCGGTCATCAGGCTGTACGCGCCTTCGTTGTCAGCGGATTGGCCCGGTTACAGCGGCCACTTCCCATCGCTGAAATCGCGGCCCGCGTGCAATTGCCCGCATCGCGGGTGCAATCAATCGTTGCGGAGTTGGAGCGCAACCTGTTTTTTCTCGTGCGCAATCGCGCCGGGGACGTCGCCTGGGCATTCCCCTTGACGGCCGATCGGACCGCGCACGGGCTGAAACTCAGTACCGGTGAGGACACGTTTGGCGCATGCGCGGAAGATGCATTCGCCGCGGCATTCGTACTCGGCCGCCTGCTTCGCCGCCGGCTGCACGTCGATGTACGATCCGTTTGCGGACAATCGGGTCGTCCTCTGCACCTCACAGTTTCGAGCGACTTGAGTTGGCGTACTCAGTCTAGGAACGCCAGGCACTTGCTCTTTGTGCCCAGCCTGGACTGGGAAACGTTCCGGGCGCCGAATATTATCGATGACTATTGACGGCGTTGCGTCTTCCTCTGGTCAGAGGAACAGACCCGGCGACATCGGCAGTCCCACGCGCAGCCGGATGGAGCCTACCTCACAATGGATCAAAGCGCCTACATGACGAAGTTTGCCCAGAGTGCGCTATTCGGATGGAGAGTGGAATGAAAAAGAAGACAGAAGCGCCGATACGGGTTGTGGAACGCGTACAGACCGGCGTGCGCATTGAAAAGAGGTTGCTCAAAGTGCTGAAGGCCCTTGCCGAGTATCACGACCTCACTCTCGGCGATCTGCTGGAGGGCATTGTCTTGCATGCATTCGACGGCATCTGTCCTTTTCGAGAAGACAATCTTCGCCGGATACGTGACTTAAAGCAGATCTACGACCTCGATCTGGACGCCTCCGCGAGCCACCGGTTGATAGAAGCACATCCAGCGGGTAAGAAGAAAGCCCCGCGGCCCAGACCGTGAATTTGGCCTTGGGGCGTCCAAGTCAAATTCGGTCGAGTTTCTTAAATGGGAACAACCGCCGCTCGACGCCGCCCGTCGTGCCGCTCAGCCATAACTAGCTCGGCGACACTTTTCGGGGCTAATGCGCCGGGCTTGGTGGCACGTTAGTTACCGTGTAGAGCTGTCCGTTCCTCAGAAATAAGCGTTCCATTTCCTCTCGATTAAATGGACGCGAACCCCGCCGATTGAAGACTGCCAGTTGATTACCGTCTTCATCGACAGCCCGGTCGCGATCGATTCCCTTGGAAACTGCCAGCGCCGGGCCTTTCGTTTTGTAAGTCGCGATCAGCTTCGGCGTGGGTCTGGGACTAAAGCCCAGATAATTCGGCGTATCGTTCGGCGAGAATAATTGGACAATTCGCAGACCATTCTTCCCGTCAGCCAGATACGCGAAAGCACTGGCGTTGGTCATGCCCAGCTTCACGTCCCGAGTGTCGTTGATTTCGCGCTCGGCGTTGTAAACCTGATCCACGCGCGGATGCTCGGGCCTCTCGACATCCACGATCACCAGACCCTGCTTGCCGCCGGCGACATAAGCGTAGGTTCGCGCCACGTAGATGTTGTGAGCGTCTTCCAACGCTACCTGCGCGCCTCGCACCAGTTTGGGATGCGACATCAAAGTGACATCCAGCACCTTTAGTCCCTGGCGATCGACTACGAAGGCGTACCGGAACTGCACGGCGATCCCTTGCGGGTCGACTAGGTCGGGCGCCCCAATTTCCGACTCGACGTCAGGTTTCCAGGGTGTCGAGATATTCACTACAACCAACCCGCGATTGCACAAAATGTAAGCGTAGTGCCCGGCGATCGTGATCCGCCGCGCGCCATTGAGAATTCCATTTGGATTGAATGTGGCCGCGCGCTTCAGGAAATTATTTGCCGGATTTCCGTCCAGCAGCGTCCCCACGCCTGGACTCTTGCCGTCCATGTTCGAGTCGCCAATCACCACCAGGCCTTCCTCCAGATCCGTCACATAGAGGAACCCATACATCAAAGCGATCTTCTGCTCTTCGTTGGCCCGAAGGTGCTTCCGCAGAGGATCGATCGCCAGCGTCGCAGGCGAACCGACCGCGGTGGCGTATTTTGTCTTCACATAGAACCGCTGACCGAGTGGCGATACCGGAGCCGTCACCATCTTTTCAGAGAAATCCTTATTGTCGACATTCGCGACGTCATAGGCGCGGAAGCCACCCTTGCCCAGAGCGGCGTAGAGATATTCACCGCGCAACTGAACATCCAGCACGTTGCCCGCATGATGATCGGCCTCGTCCAGCTCGCCATGGTGCTTCTGTAACTTGGCGTAGTCGTCGCTATAAACCAGCTTGTGAAGGTCGCTGCCGAATACCGCGGACGGATCGTCGTGCTCCGCCACAACCACCGCATCGTAACCCTTGGAACCCTCGGCCACGTAAACATATCGGCCCATGAAGTTCACCAGGTTGGTTCCCTGCATCAACAATTGCGCCATCCAGGCGTTGTTATCGCCGTTGCTGGAGACGTGACAATCCGTGCACGTTTTCGTTTCAGTGGCGCGCACCGTGTGCGGATAGTAGGAGCTGAAGCCAAACCCGCTGAAACCTTCGGACGAGACGGTCTGCTGCTGGTAGTACAGCCAATCGCGATTCGCGTTCTGCGAGCTGACGACCACCGCGCAGGTGGAACGGGTCGGAGCGATACGCCTTCCCGTGACCGTGCCGTCGCGGCCCAGCATGTAGATGTCGTCGCGGAGGATCTCGAAGTTGTACGACGTGTAATTGCGTGCCGTAAGCCCCTCGTTGTGCAGCATCGGCATTTTCTTGTTCGCGATCATCGGCAGGTGACAGCCAAAGCAACTGGTGGTCCAGGAAGAATGGCAGGTGTAACACGTCATGCGGCTGTTGGCATGAGCCAGCGTGGACTCGCCGGCAGTTCCGCCGCCCAAAGTCACGCCATCCTTGAGTAACGTTTTCGCCAACTGCGATTCTTTTTTATAGTGTGGATTGCCGGGCGTGATGGTATCTATCACTTGCACTACTTCCCACGGCGGGCGATCCTCTTCCACCATGGATCGCTGATACAGTTTCCCATCCAGCCAATAGAACCGTTTCTTGCGTCCCGGCGTGCGCAAAATCGACATATCCGTACCGGCGGGTAATGGCGCCGCGGCTCCCGACGTTCGCAGTGTTGCCTTTTTCCAGATGGTGCCGTGACAATCGATGCAATCCACTTCCACTGCGTTGCGCGTCTCGCCGTACAAATTACCATTGCCGTGATTGTCCTGCGCGAAGTGGCAATCCTCGCAGTGCATGCCTTTTTCCAGATGGATATCTTTTAGGTGAACCGCTTTTTGGAATTTGTCCTTGTCGTCGGCCGGCACTACGTGGCTGGCTTCGTCCAGCAAATTGCCTTTGCGATCGCGCTTGTAGACGGCGCGGAAAACCCAGCCGTGACTGTGGAAGTCGGCAAACTGGGTGTGCTTGAGCTGTTGGTTGAATTCGGCGGATCCAACTTCGTTGAGAAACCCCGGATTTTTCCATTTGCCGCGCGCGGCGGCGCCTTCGGGATTCGCGATCCAAGCCTGGTAACGCTCCTCCGTGGTGGGATTGTGCTGCTTAGGCGGATACATGAGCTCGCCATCGGTCTCGTTGTCCCACCAGGTGAAGCCGAGATACGACGCCACCATATTCGTTCCCGGATGTATGTGGCAGGAGATGCACTGGCTGCTGGGAATGGCGCGCGTGAACTGATGTTTTATGGGATGGCCCGATTCATTCTTTGGAATCTTGGGATCGATTTGCGAACTGTGTCCCTGGTTGCCGGACGACCAGTAAGGACCGGAATGCACCGGCGACCGATCGTTGGCGTAGATCACGTGGCACGCCGTGCAGCCGCTGTTGCGATAGTCTCCCGGATGATCGTTGGTGCCCGGCATGGAAAGAATCGGGTCCATCAGACGCGTTTTCTGCAATCCCAGAAACACCGGGTCGGTGCGAAGTTCCGTGCCGAATCCACGATCGCTCAACTTCACGTCGGGCTTGCCGGAATCTTCTCCTGGATTCGGATTGCCGATTTCGGCGCGCTCCCCGCCTCCGCGCTCAAATACGCGAAGCACGTTACCGGGCTGCGAAGTTTCCCAGCGGGCCAGCGGATCGAGATACGGAAGAATCCCTTTGGCGCGCCACTGATCCTGGAGCGTCGCCGGGGGTGGCGAGGGAAACGTGAACAGCCGCTGTGCGATTCCGTCCGGTGAATAGCTTTCGCCGAAATGTGGGTCTTTGTACACGTAGGCTCCGTTGTTATAAAGCGCGGCGGCCCACAACATGGCGCCGTGCGTCATCATGCTGGTCTGTACGGCTCGCACTTCCTTGGCATGACAACCGGCCGTGCCGCAAGTTTCCTCGGCGACACGAAGATCGCCGGGATTGACGAAGCGGATGTACTCTTTGCTCTCCTTCATCCAGTCGGCATAGGCGCGCACGGGGTTGGCGGAACCGCGCCACATACCGGCAACGCGCGGCTGCGGTGAGGCTGGGCATACCTTGGCCTGATTGTGCGCGGCGGAATTCGGTTGCGCTCCCGATGGTGGCCGCACGGTGACATCGCCTCCATGGCAATCTGTACATCCCAGGCGCACGGTGTTGGTGGTGTGCATGGTTGGCGAATCGGTTTGCCCATGGCAGGCCACGCAGCCAGTGCTCTTGGCATCCGCCTCTTCTTGAAGCTGGCCCAGCCGCGTCGGATTGTTCAAGGGCGAAGTCTCGGAGCGTTGCTGCCCCATCAGCAAAGTGCACAACAGCACCACGCACAGGCTGAAGCCGATGCCGCTACACAACTTCGTCGTCTGCGAAAGGTCTCTCATTTAGAATCGGAAGCGGACATTGGCGAATAGCGAGAACAAAGTGCGATTAGTCGAGATGTCGCGAAAGCCTTGAAATGGCGAGAAGCCGTTGACGCCGCCAGTCACCACGATGTTTTCCGAAAGTGGTGGACGGTATGACACTCCGATTCCTGAATCGGCTCCGACGCCGGCATGGATCGGCTTTTGAAACAGCAACAGCTCCAGCGGTTCAGGGTGCGCGAATCGAATCAGATTCAAATTCAGGAAGCCGCGGAGCTTCGGAGTGACGTCGATGTCCACCCCCGCATTGTATAAGAACAGGCCGGGGTTGACGAAGTTTGCCTGGCCTTGAATCTTGCTGGAACGCAGATCCGGCACCAGACTCCCGCCGTTCACCAGCGCCACGCCGGTGCCTGTCAGCCGGATTCCTTCGCGGTTCCAGAAGCTGAAAAATCCGCCGCCGAAATTTGGATTGTCGAAGATGGTGTCGAACCCCCGCGCGGTGCCATCGAGCGGATCCTTGTCGCCGGATGCATAGAAGAAGGACACGCGGTAGCGCAGCCAATCCTTGTCCATGGACAGCTCCACGGCGGCCATCTGCGCGTTGATGTCGACGTACTTCCCTGCCAACAGATTCACCGTTTCATGTCCTAGAACCTGATAGAAGGCGTGCGTCACGTTGATCTTTCCAAAGTGGCCGTCGCCGGTAAGTCCGTAATAAAACGCGCGGACCGAGTGAGGCTTCACGACCCCGATGGGAGCCGGCCGAACCAGGAAATTGTTGTTGTCGAACTTGAACGACGGATCGTCTTTGTCGTAGTGAAAGCTGACTTGAATCGTATAGCCCGGTTTCAGAAAATCCTGCCGGTATAGGTTGGCGATCATCACTTGCTGGTGCCGGTAATCCAGCCGGTTCAACCCGCTATTGGTATCCTTCTCCAGCATCGCGAAGTACGCCAGGTTGTATTGGTAGCGGTTGTTGCGCAAGTTGCCGAAGATCCGCAGTCCGGGTTCCTGGTCGGAGAAAATAAATCCCCGGAAATCGCTGTTGAAGGATTGTATGCCGGCGCGCGCGGAAACAAAATCGAAGTCGTGGCTCAAGTCCAGCAGTTTTGCCTCGACAAAGGCTTCCTGCAAGCCGAGATGCGCATCCAGCCGCGTGTTGCCCTTGCGCACGTCGATGTTGACGACGCCATTTTCTTGCGCATGGATGTAATTGATGTTTACCTCGGGGGTGAACTTGATTCGCCAGTCCATGGGCCGGAAAGATGCGTCGCCGTGGAAGAGATCGAACGAAAACGCCATATTTTCGCTCATGAAGTACTGGCCGAATCTTCCGAAAAACTGCTCGCTATCCGGCCGCTGCGAACCAAGACCGCTGGGAACGGGTAACCGGCGTCCATCGACGAACGTATCGCTGGTTAGCGTAACGTTCAAGAATGTTTGATTGCCGAGGATCGGACGGTCGCCCTTAAACCTGTTGATATTGAACGGGTCGTACCAGTGACCTTTGACGTACTGATATTCGCCCTTCGTTTTGTAGCGCCGATGTTTCGGAAACTCGTAGCCCCAGCGATTGGGAATCACATTGAAAACCTCGTCGCGGCCCGGGAGCGGCGGCAGCGGGCGAGGTTCACCGGTCGTCTCGGGTGGAGGCTCTTCGGGCAAATTTCGATAGGGTCCGGCAGTGTTCCGCTCTGGCGCGGGTGACGCTGGCCTTGGCTCGATTCCTGGTTGGCGAGGCACGTCCCTCACGCCTTCGTTGCCTGTAAGAATCGGCTTCAGCGTGAACTCCATCGGGAATACCTTGCCGGGCTTGAGTTCGATATCGCCCCGCCCGTATGGTTCGAAACCTTCGCGCGAGGCTCGAATCTGGTACCGGCCAGGTTTGAGATTCACGAACCGGAACGATCCATCGCCGGCCGTCTTGGTGGGCGTGCTCTTGCCATTGGAAAGATCCTGAAGAAGAACCGTAACGTCACCAAGGCCGAGGCCGGGCGGAGTTTGAACGATGCCCTGGATGGCCGCTGTGGTAGCATCCGTCTGGCGGGGAAGTCGCTGCGTTTGATCCTGACCGCGCGCGGCTGCTCTTATCCCGGGGCTGGAGAGCAGCAGGATTGCCAGGGAACACAATACGCTGGTTCGTCGACTGCGATCGAGTTCGGCCGCAAACTTTGCCACGAGAATCTATTTATAACATCCCATGGCTCGGAAGTTACAGAACCGCGACCGTATTGGGAGCGCCGGGAACCCGACGGAACCGCGACCGTTGGCCAGCGGCGTCCTCCGCGGGTAACCTTGGCCGCTGACAACCCGGTTCCCCAATCCGCTTTTCCGCAACCTCGTCAGGGTTGCAGGCCGGGAGCAACATAGGCGTAGAACAGCACGATCAATCCAATGACGGAAGCGAGAAAGGCACTGTGTTTCAACGTGAAGCGGAACAACCCCGCTTCGTCATGCCGCGCCATTCCGGTGGCGCACGCGGCCACTGCAATACTCGACAGGCTGATCATTTTGCCCATCACGCCGCCGCTCGAATTGGAAGCCGCCATCAAAACCGGATTCAGTCCGAGATGCGCGGCCGTTACCACCTGCAGATTGCCGAAGAGGGCATTCGCCGATGTATCGGAGCCGGTGAGAAACACGCCCATCCAACCGAGAATCGCGCTGAAAAATGGGAACGAGGCGCCGGTGGCCGCGAATGCCAAACCGAGCGTTGCCGTGGCGCCCGAATAATTCATGAGAAAGGCGAGCCCTAAAACGGCGGCCAGTGTCACCAGTGAAAGCGCGAGTTGCCGTAGCGTCGATCCAAGGATTTTCAGAAACCGGATTGGCGAAATCCCCAGAACGATGGCGGAAAGAATGGACGCGATCATACACGCGGTGCCGGAAGCGGAGAGCCAGTTCAAGTTGAAGACGGCGGCGTAAGGAGACACGGTCGCGGTTACCGGCGGAATGCGCGCAATCTGATTGTGCAGGCCCGGCCAGGGGATCGCCTTCGTCACTGAATTGAGAGGTCCTTGCATCGGTTTGTAGCCCCACAACAGCACGCATACAACCAGCAGAAGATATGGACTCCAAGCCAGCAGCACTTGACCGCCCGAGGGGCGATGCTCGGTGATCGGAGTAATTGAGGCAATACCCTCCTTGGCCACGTATTTGTCCTTCGGCTTCCAGATCAGAAATAGAATGACCAGCGAGGCCATCGCGGCGATTGAGCTGGCCAAATCCGTGAGCTGCGGTCCAACGAAGTTCGAAACCACAAACTGCATTCCCGCGAATGAAACTCCGCAAACAATAGCGGCCGGCAGCACGCCACGCAGAGCGGTCCATCCGCCCATTACGAGGACCAGGTAAGCCGGCACAAAGAGCGACACGGGCGCGCAGATCCGTCCCACTCCCGAGCTAAGACGATCCAGCGGAAGGCCGGTAATTCCAGCCAGCGTGACGATTGGAATGGCGATGGATCCGAAGGCCACAGGCGCGGTGTTTGCCAACAGGCAAATTGCAGCCGCGTAAAACGGCGTAAAACCGAGACCGGCGAGCATGGCGGACGCGACGGCGACTGGCGTGCCGAATCCCGCGGCTCCTTCCATGAATGCGCCGAATGCAAATGCGATGAGCAGAGCCTGCAGCCGGCGGTCCTTGGTCAGGCTTCCGATGGAATGCTTGATCGATTCGAACTTTCCCGATTCCACCGTGAGCCGGTAAAGCAGCACCGCCCAAATCACGATCCAGCCGATTGGAAATAGTCCAAAGGCCGCCCCATAAGTGGCTGCCCCAACCATCTTAGACACGGGCATATCGTAGAGGAACAGCGCCACCAGCACAGTGGCGGCAAGTCCGGAGAGCGCCGCGATCCAGGCCGGCTTGCGCTTCACTCCGAGCAGGAACAACAGCGTAAAAATCGGCAGCGCCGCGACCAGGGCGGATAGCGCCAAGCTTCCATTCAGGGGAGTATAGTTTTGCTGCCACATGAGTAAAAGAGTATACAGTAGCGAGGCATTAGGATGCAGAATTCGTGGCGCGGACTTCAGTCTGCGGCATCGAGACTCGTCTCGATGCTCGGGGAAAGAGCCTCGAGATGAAGTCTCGAGGCCATCTCACGAGTGTCGGCGCCACGCGTCACAGGCCCAGGAGTTTCGCGGGATTCACCTTCGACATCCTGCCAATCTCCTCGTCAGTGAATCCCTGCTCCTTCAGACCGGCGAAGAACGCGGCCAGTCCATCCGGATGAAGCGGATTTCCGGCCTGTCCCAGATCGCTCGAAAGGATCGATGACCCGACCCCCACCGCGCGAATCGCCTTTGCGTAGTCCGGCATGTCGAAGCTCTTGTTGGGGCCAATGAGCGCGTTGTACACGAACTCAATGTACGCTCCCAGTCCCGCCGCCTCGCGCATCTGCGGGACGGTCATGAGCACCGGCGCAAGCATGGCGTGAGTCACGACAATGCGGTCTACTCCTTGACGCCGAGCCTCTCGAACCAGCAGCAGGGCTTCTTCGGCCGACGAGTGTCCAGTGGCGAGCACCAGGCGATGCTTGGCGATCAAGGCGATTACTTCGCTGACTCCGGGCAACAATTTCCCACTCCGGGATACCGGAACGAAGGGCCGGCTCTCTTTGGAATAGCGGACCTGGTTCTCGGCGTCGAAGGTCGGCATCCAAACCACGCGGCCCCAGCCGCCCTTGACCAGCGTCATGCGTTCGACCGCCGCCGGATTGATTCCTCCGACGGCGCGATTCAAGTCGATCCCCCCGAAGATTTCGATACCCGGCACTTCTTTCCTGACGACATAAGCCAGCGACGCGGTAGACTCGTAGTGGTTCTTGAGCACCAGCGCGCGCATGCCCCGGCTCTTGGCCAGGCGCGCCAGGTCCATGGCGTCAATGGAGCGCGGAACACTATCCGGATCCGAGTGGACGTGAATGTCGATCACGCCGTTGAGCGTCTGCGCAGCCACCCCAGTGGTCAGGACAAAGAAGAGTACGTGCAAGGGTTTTGTCATCGGCGCCAACTCGCGGTACAATAGGATTGTCACTCAAAAGGAGGCCGTATGTTCCGATCTATAGGCTTACCTGAGCTGTTGGTCATTTTGGTAGTCGCTGTTCTGCTATTTGGCGGAAAGAAGATTCCCGAGTTGGCGAAGGGTTTGGGCGAAGGCATTAAGAACTTCAAGGGCGCGCTGAAGTCCGAAGAACACAATGCCAACGTCGACGACAAGAAGCAGGCGTAGGGCTTCCTGGGACTGCTCGCACGCTGAGTGGACCTGAATCGACTTCAAAAAAACTAACCCCCGCGATGGTTCGCGGGGGTTTGGTCTTCCCGGCTTCCGTTTCCGTCAGTTACTTCTTTTTGCCGGGTACGATCGCATCCTTCACGGCTTTGGCCACGCGGAACTTCACGACTTTCTTGGCCGGGATTTTGATCGCTTCGCCGGTGGCTGGATTGCGGCCCATGCGAGCCTTGCGGTC
>CATPCJ010000317.1 GCA_955652915.1 uncultured Bryobacteraceae bacterium | reverse complement strand
TAATGCCGCGAGCGACGATCCCCTACATGGATGAACCCTGGTATTGTTGAGCGGAGCCAACTGAAGAGCAGGTTGCTCTTGTATAGGTAGTGGGATGGACGATCGTAAAAAGCTGCTGCTGATTGGGGCGACGACGGGCTATCAGACGCACGCCTTTGCCGATGCGGCGGAGCGTTTGGGCTTCGATCTTGTGCTGGCTACGGATCGCTGCCATGTGCTCGACGATCCTTGGGGCGATCGGGCGCTGGCTTTGCGGTTTGAAGATCCGGCGCTGGCTGCGCGTGCGATCGCAGCGAGCTTAAAGGTGGATGGCATTGTCGCGGTGGGCGAACAGCCGGCTTATATCGCTGCACTGGCCGCGGAAAAACTGGGCATTTCCTACAATTCGCCGGCGTCGGTGCTGGCGTGCCGTAACAAGTTTCTTGCGCGGGAACGATTTCGTGCGGCGAAAATGTTGGTTCCGGATTTTCAGCGCGTAACGCTCGGCCAGGGACCATTGGCGGCCGCCGAGCGCGCGTCGTATCCATGCGTGCTGAAGCCGCTGGGATTGTCGGCCAGCCGCGGCGTGATCCGGGCGGACAACCCCGCCGAATTCATTGCCGCCTTTCGTCGCATTGAGGCGCTGCTCAACACTCCGGACATTCTTCGGCTGAACCAGGAGCACAACCAATTCATTCAGGTGGAAGATTTCATCGCAGGCCGCGAATTTGCGCTGGAAGGTATTTTGACAGACGGACGGCTGCGTGTGCTGGCGATATTCGACAAACCCGATCCGTTGGATGGCCCCTACTTTGAGGAAACTATCTATGTGACGCCGTCGCGCGAGAATGCCGAAACGCAGTGCGGGATTATCCGGGCGACTGAGTCGGCGATCCGGGCCCTGGGTTTGACACACGGTCCCATTCATGCGGAAATGCGGGTGAACCGGCGCGGAGTGTGGATGCTGGAAGTGGCCGCGCGTCCCATCGGCGGCCTGTGTGCACGCGTGCTGCCGGGACTCGAAGAATTGATTCTAAGCCACGCCGCCGGAGAGGACGTGACGGCGTTCCCGATGCCCGAAGTTGCCGCGGCGGCGGTGATGATGATTCCGATTCCCCGCGAGGGAGTCTACATTGCAGCAACGGGCGTGGAGGAAGCAAGAGCGGTGTCCGGCATCGAAGAGGTGATCATTACCGCGAAGCAAGGGCAGAAGCTGATCCCGCTGCCGGAGGGCAACAGCTATCTGGGATTCATCTTTGCGCGAGGTGAATCGCCGGAGGTCGTGGAACGGGCTTTACGCGACTCTCACCGGCATCTCGAATTTGAGCTTGCCACCAGCCTGCCGGTGGTCTAGCACTGCTGGGTCATAAAAGTAGATGGTCCTGAGCGCTTGGCTGGTAAAGGCTGTTGGCCGGGCTCCCAGACCGTCATCGAGCTTTGCACGCCCACCCCATATGGCAGGTCGAGTTCACTCAGTCCATCGCGAAACGCGGTGCGCACTACTCGTAACGCAGCGCGATTACCGGATCCACCTTCATGGCTTTCAGCGCAGGGATGTAGCTGGCGCCCAGGGCAACAACGAGAATCAACACCGCAGTCCCGGCATACGTGAGGGGATCGGTAGCATCCACGCCAAAGAGCAGCTTGGAGACGATGCGCATGAGACCGAGAGCCAACAGCAGTCCAATGAGGATGCCGGTTCCCGCAAGCCTGGCGCCTTGTCCCACGATCAGCTTGAGAACGTCGCTCTTCTGAGCGCCCAGCGCCACGCGCACGCCGAGTTCGTTGATGCGCTGGTTCACCGAGTAGGCGATCACCCCGTACAGGCCGGTGGCGGCCAGCACCATCGCTACTCCGGCAAAGATGCCGAGCAGCAACGTGCGAAAGCGAGGCTGCGATACCGAGTCGTGCAGCATCTCATCCATCGTCTTGACGTTGAACACGGGCTGGTCCTTGTCCAGGTTGCGAACCTCGTTGCGGGCCGCCGAAGTCAGGGAGGCGGGGTCGGCGTTAGTGCGCAGCACGATGGTCATGGTGCCTTCCACGAAGTTCATCAGGGACGCCGGCACCTGTAGATAGTGGTAGTACATCTCCGGATTGATATCCGCATCGAGGCCGCGGTGTTTCACGTCTCCGACGATGCCCACGATGGTGCACCACTGGCTGTCGTCGAAACCGGCCTTCATTCGCTTTCCGACCGGATCCGCGTTTGGCCAAAAGCGCCGGGACATGGTGTCGTTGACGATCACCACACCCGGGGTCTTCTCGCCGTCGGTGTGATCGAAATACCGGCCGCGGACAAGCGGGATGCCCATGGCGGCAAAATAGCCGGCGCTGGCAGCCCGGTATTTCGCGCGCGGCTGCTCCGCGCTGGCAAGGACGGGCGCATTCTCGATGACAAAATTGAGACTGGCGTCGCTGCCGCTCAGCGGAAGATTTCTGGCGATGCCCGCCAATTGCACGCCCGGCAAGGTCTCCAGCCGGCCGATCAACCGCTTGTGGAACAATGCCACATTCAGGCCCGAATAGCGGGACTGCGGCAACGCGACTTGCATGCTGAGGACATGGTCCGGGCGGAAGCCCGGGTTTACATTGGCGAGCCGGATGAAACTGCGGATCAGGAGCCCCGCGCCAATCAGGAGCAACATGCAGGAGGCGATCTCGCACACCACCAGGATGTTGCGCAATCGCGCGCGGCCGCGGCTGCCGGTGGAGCTTCGGCCGCTTGTTTTCAGCGCGGTGTTCAGGTCTGTCTTGACACTGGAGAGGGCGGGCGCAAGTCCGAAAAGTATTCCGGTGAACACCGCCACCAGCAGCGTGAACAGCAGCACGCGCCAATCCACCGTGATCTCGCCCGCTCGCGACAGGTCCGGCGGGCCTAAGCGCATCAGAAGGGACACACCCCAATACGCCAACAGCAGTCCGACGATGCCGCTCGCGGCCGACAACATCACGCTCTCGGTAAGCAGTTGCCGTACCAGCCGGAGCGGTTCGGCTCCGAGAGACGTTCGAATGGCAACCTCTTTCTCCCGGCTGGCCGAACGAACCAGCAGCAGGTTCGCCACGTTGGCGCAGGCAATCAGGAGCACGAAAGCAACGGCGCCCAGCAGGGTCCAGAGCGTCTGGCGAATATCGCCGGTAAGCTGCTCGCGCAGCGGCACGATTTTAACGCTCCAGCCGGAATCGATATCGGCGTACTCGTGCTCCAGGCGGCTCGCGATCGACCGCATATCGCTCAAAGCCTGGTCCATGCCGACACCGGGCTTGAGGTGCGCGATCACCTTTAGCGTCCGGAAGCCTCTTTGGCTGAGCCCCAAATCCTTCGGCTCGGGACGGTATGGCATCCACAACTCCGCCGGCGTATCGAGCAGACGAAAATCGGGCGGCGCGACGCCGACGATGGTGACGCTCGCGCCATCCACGATCAGAGATTTTCCGAGAACGTTCGAGTCGCCGCCGAAACGCCGTTTCCACAGGCCATTGCCGATGACCGCGACCAGGCTCCGTCCGGGCTGGTCTTCTTCGGGAAGGAACGTGCGGCCCAGCACCGCCTTGACTCCCAGCAGCTCGAACACGGCCGGCGAAACTACAGCCGTCTCGACGCGCTCCGGCAATTCTCCGCCGGTGAGCACGGCCGGCTGCGCTCGTATGGCGGCGATCCGGTCGAAGACCCGGTTCTGCTCCACCCAATCCTTGTAATCGGCGGCGGAAACCTGCTCGCGCTGGACGCCCTTGCTGAGCTGGGTTTGCCAAACCACCACCAGACGCTCGGGATCCCGGTACTGCATGGGACGCAGCAAGACGGCGTTCACGACGCTAAAAATCGCGGTGTTGGCGCCGATGCCTAAACTCAGCGCGATCACTGCCACCAGGGTAGCGCCGGGGCTCTTCAGCAGCATCCGAAAGCCGTAACGAATGTCGTTTATTAGAGTCCGCATCGGCGGGACGTGAACCCCTCAATTATAGTCTGTTCGGATGTTGTCCCGAAAACACTTCGGACCGCGACGCTTGCGGTCCGAGAAAAAAGTTTGTCTGGAGGAGCGTTCGATTAGCCGCCCCAAACGGCGCTGCCCGCCTTCAGACTGGTCTTCGTCTCATCTTTTCCCCCTTTCACCTGACTCCTTCGGAAACGGGAGGTGAAACGGCTAACTACCGTAGCTTGCTCCGAACCCATCCGGCCGAAGGCGCTACTAAACGCACCTCCGCGGCCATGGCGTGAAAGCTAGATGTGATTAGAGCCACCGCACTCGCCCTGGACATCTGACAATTTTGCTGCTAGCCGATGTGATTCACTGTGCGAGCACCTGCGTCCACCGGCTTTTCACTCGACCCAGGCCTTCGTTCCTGCTCGCGCTCCGGAGCTACCCCAGGTTCTGATGACCGACAGTCCCACCTTATCGGCCTTTTTTTCGTTTGTGGCGCTTCTTGCCGGCACTCTGATCGATTCGCGCAGGTGCCAGCGGAGTCCCGGACCTAAAAGACCAAAAGTACTTTATCAGAAGGCTGTACAGTAAGAGCAGTACAATCACATTAACCCAGAAGCTATTTCGGCCGAATATAGCGCCAAGGAACAGAACTGCCAGGGTCACGATTCGCACCTTCCAGAGTTGTCGTGAGCGAAGCGCGGTTGTGAGAGCGCTCCAGATCTGTTGCAGTATCACAGCGGATGCCAGGACCAGATAGATGGCAGGTAGGTTGAGTATCTGAATCTTGTTGGTGTCGAAAAGCCCGGCCCAGTAGTACGCCAGAAACATCAGGCCAACCTCCAGCAGATCTATGACGAACTTCCCGAGCCCGTACTCTTCGGCGGGAACATCAGAGATTGCAAGAAAGCAACCGCTGAACAGCCCCAGGAAAAAAACCCCGAAATACAGGCCGAAATCAGTTAGCGCGGATCCGATCGACGGATGGAGAGTCATGCGAAAGAGCACGATGACCATTCCTGTGCCGAGAACCGCCGGATAGTACAATCCCTGCATTAGATTCTTGCGCCGAGCCGACATTATGAGTGTCCCGTAGGCTTCAAGATCAACGACCCGAGCGTGCAGTCGCGCGCCCGTGCCGAGCGCCCCGTCAACATTGTGATCGGGCAGGAACAGCACTGGCTGGCTCTTCTGTTGCAAATATTTGTGAACCGTCTATGCTGCCGGCATGATTTCAGAATGGACGTGGGTACGTTGCTTGCCCCAGGCATTGTCTCTCGGCCAAGCGCGGACGTCGTTTTCATCTAAACACCATAACGCTTAGCGCGAGTGCTTGGCGAACGTCCCTTTCTCGCCAGGCGGCCGTCCAGCAGGATACGTACTCACAAACGCGCTTGTGTCTTTCAACAATGTTTTTCACATGAGCCTATAGTCGGCAATTCGTGGAAGTGGCTACTAGCGAGAACGGGCGAGTTCTAAAATGTCCAAAGCCCAGGCTGCCCTTGCGCCAGGCACTCGGCCTCCGCGATGACGCCGAGATACAGCTGGCATTTCAAGGAGCACTCGAATCGCTGGTCGAATATGAGCGGCTGGCAACCTGTTCCCGACGTAAGTCGAGAAAGGACGCGGGACTGGCCGAATTCGTGAAGGAGGCCGCAGCCATCGCTGCCGCGCAATTGGCTGTGGACCCAGTCCTAGCCGATATACTACGCCTCGTCCGAACTTCAAAAGCCAGCCCCAGGATTCAGACTCATCTTCGGCAGATTATGACCTACTTGAACGTCGCGCTAGCCGAATCAAAAGCCGGCGTCGATTCGAAAAGACCGGAACGCCGGCGGTCCAAGAGCAAAACTCGGTAACACTGGAATCGTGTCGCGGCCGGGAGGGTCAGAACGCAAAGGAACAGGAAACTTCTGCGAAGGCAGTCGAGATGAGCAAGTCTATCGCTTCGACAAGCGCAAGTTGACGAACCTAACTCAGTTGATCTCCCAGATCGCCGGTTTGCGCGTTATACGTCCGAGTGTATTGTTTTCCAACCGCGACCACCCATCCAGAGTGACCTACGCGCAGGGGCCTATTGTCGAGCGAGTCGCTGGCTCGTATAGTAGGGCGTGGCACCAAGTAGACTCAGGCATCGGAAGGTTGTCGGTTGCAAATCGTTGAACGCAGATAATGCGGCGTAAGAGGAGGGCAGCATGGCTCCAAGGATAATTCGGCACCATTCTGAAGAGACTGTGGCTAAGGCCATCCTTCGATTGATGTCAGTGTGCTCGACGTGTCGAGTTGCTGTGGCATATTGCGGCAAGGAAGCTCATCTATTTTTCCCAGAGAAGCCCGAACACCGGCCGCATGATCTGCGCATTATTGTCGACGCTTCTGAGACCGCTGTTAAATGGGGTTTAACAAATCCGAAAGGAATTGAGCGACTTCTCGGTCTCACGGATCATGTCAACTCCCTACCGAGTTTACATGCGAAAGTCTGGGTGTTCGACGACAAAGTAGCCTTGGTGGGATCAGTGAACCTTTCGACCTCTTCTATCGAACAACAGTTCCAGTTGGCCGTGGAAATCTGGGACGGACTAGCCGTGCGTCGGATTGCAGCTTGGTTCGACAGGCTCTGGGACTTATCGACGCCGTTGGATTCGAAGATCGTCCAGCGACTGGCTGGCTTGAGGCCAGTCAGGCTGGGTATTACATTCCCGTCACGGACGAAAGGAAAGCTTCCGAAATGGAGGGGTGAGGCTCCGGAACCTCCGCTGGCACAATCAGATTTTGAGATCGGCGTGACCGGCGCTGAAATCAAACGCTTGTTGCAACAGTTTCGAAACAATGAATGCCCGTATCCCGACAGTGAAGGTGCTTCCTGCTTTCAAATGGCCCAGTGGACAGAGAGGAACTATGAAAAACTCGGCCACGAGCTAAGGTCGCTGATGCGCCGCAAGTCTTCTTGGGGCAAGAAGGAGCTCGCCCGAGTTTTCGATATTGCCTATACCAACGGCAAAGCCGCCAAGCTGCGTAAGCCGCTCTTTGTCCATCAGCGACCGGCGAGAGTTGCCCAATCCTTGGAATTCTTGCTTCAAGGGACTGGCGAACCGTACATCCGTTTTGAGAAGGTGCTGGCAAGCGATGGTTACAAATTGGCCGGCATGGCAGCATCGGGACTCAGCTTTCTTATGCATTTGTGGGAGCCAAAAGCCTTTGCCGTCGTTAATGCTCCGATCGACAAGGCGCTTAAGAGACTGAGGGTACGTTTCCGAGCTTCATCTCATCGCGGGGGGCAGGGATTTAAGGATCGCACGGCAGCCGTGAAGAAGATTGCCGAGCTTACCAAACTACGAACGTTCGCGCGTGTCGATCACTTTCTCGATGGCCTCGGTAAGGGCCACATAGGCTGAAACCCGAAGTGCGCGGTCTAATGCGCCATTGATCTTAAACGCCGTTCCTTGAAAATGGAAGTCCGTCCTGTAG
>CATPCJ010000316.1 GCA_955652915.1 uncultured Bryobacteraceae bacterium | reverse complement strand
GGACATACCGGCCAGATCCGCCGCGCCGCGCAAATGATGTGGGACGCCCAGCGGCCATTCGTTTATGCGGGCGGAGGCATCATCGCCGCCGACGCATCGGATGAGCTAAGAGAACTGGTGGAGTTGTTGGATGCTCCAGCCTTCGGTGAACACTTTGTAGCCGGGCAGGTGAATTGACCAGACGGGCGTGTAGTGCGCCTGAGCTTGAGAACTCATCGTTAGTAGACACCTCTCGCGGATCGGCCATATCAACATTGGCCGACCGCGAGTTATGTCGCGTTCCTCATGCTTAATTAGTCTCACGAAGCGCAAAAATATTACATTTTATATGATAATCGGCCTGGTTGGAGCGAGCGCCACCGCAGTCATTATGAATCCCCGAGCCACGAGATAGCGCCCGCACATCTCCCGTCCGTCCTTCAGCACTGCGCGGAACCGATGGGTCTCGGGTTCGAACTCGATCCGGGCATCTTCGAAACCGAGCCATTTGCGATGAAGCGGCCACCACGCCTTGAAGACGCTCTCCTTGGCGCTGAATAGAAGCCGGTCCCAGTGAATCCCGGAAGGAAGGCGGCCCAGATGTTCGCGCTCTTCTTCACTCGCGACAGCGTCCAGACTCCCGTCCGGGATAGTTGCGTGCTCTTCCGCATCAATGCCGATCGCGAGCAGGTCGGAGCTTCCTGCCACCGCCGCGGCGCAGTAACCCGGGCAATGCGTGATGCTGCCAACGATCCCTTCCGGCCACAAGGGTTCGCGGTTGGAACCGCGCATAATAGGCGCGGTGCGAAATCCCAGGCGGGCCAGCGCTCGCCGCGCGCAGGTTCGACCCATGGCGAACTCCAAACGTCTCTTCTCGACGGCGCGTTCCAGCAAGACTTCCTCCTCGGGCAGCAAAGCGGCATCGGGCATGCTTCCGAAGGACTCCCAAATCGACACGGATGCCGGCAAGATATTCCCCAATACGAAAGTCCGGTCGGCGTGGCTCATTTTTGCACGAAATTCGGGCGTTCAAACACGGTTAATAGGGATTGGGCGCATTCATTTCAGGGCTCTGGAGGCAAAAGCTCAGCCGGATACAGACATATCCATCGGCACCTGAGTCTTCATCATGATGCACGGGGTTAATCGGGTCAAGGCTTGGTAGCGCGCTACAGCCCAGGGTACCGGCCTTTCGCCTTCGCTATCCGCACGGTAAACCTTAATGAGCCGGCAAGCCAGTTAGGGAAGCCACATTTTCCCGCGCATTGCACCGTTGCGATCACCAGCGCCGCTACCCAACCTTTCTTTGCGCTCTTTGGCCGAATTACTCTCAAAACGTGGAATACGCGAAATGTTCCGGGGCCGAGCGTCGACTCAGCGTTGCCCGGCGGCAGTCGAGGTCTTAAGGCATCCGGAAGCTAATCCTCAACCATTCATCTCATCCCCGGTACCGCCGCACGACGCCCGGGCATTGGCTGCCACGATGAGTCCGGACTCATCTACTGCGCGAAGCGATTCCCCCGAAAAAATACCTACCCACTCGCCCGCCGGCAAGCGTGTTTTTGGTGCCTGAATTGAAACTCATTTCAGAGCGCCACCTACCTCAGTAAAGAGTAAACGCGTACAACGTATCCCCCGCCGCGACCAGAATATATTGGTGACCGTCGAGCAAATACGTCTCCGGCGCGTTCGTCACCCGCCCCAGATGCGTGTGCCAAAGTATCTTTCCGTTGGCCGAATCGTAGGCCACCAGGTTGCCTCCCAGATCGCCCGCGAAGAGTAATTTTCCCGCAGTCGTCAGAATCCCGTTCCCAAGACCCCCACCGGTGCCCGGATACCGGTGTCTCCATGCGACCTTTCCGGTTTTGTAATCGATCGCCGTTAGATAACCGCCCATCGTGCCGAGACCGTCCTCCTCCTTGCCGCCCAGCCCCATCGCTCCGCGCGGATCGGTTTCGGTCAGATAGTACATCGCGTAGGCTTCGTTCGACGGGACATAGAACAGACCCGTATCCGGAGAGTAACTGGGAGGCGGCCAGTTCGTCGCCCCTTCGTTATTCGGCGACACCAGCGAACCAGCCACCGTGGAATCTTTTTCAAGCGACCGGATCGGCTGCCCATTCGCGTTCAATTCTTTTACCCAGTTCGCGGCTTCCGAAAACTTACCCGTCACCAGATGCTCGCCGGTCAGGCGATCCAACGTGAAGAAGTATCCGTTGCGGTCGGCGTGCAGCGCCATCTTGCGCGGTCTCCCGTTGAACTCGCCGTCCACCAGCACCGGTGTTTCCGTCGAATCCCAATCGTGCGTGTCGTGGGGATTTACCTGGTAGTACCACGCCATCTTCCCGGTATCCACGTTCACCGCCACAATCGAGCAAGTGTACAGATTGTCTCCCGCCCGGCTGGGAGGATTCGTATACGCGGGCGACGGATTCCCGGTCCCGAAGATGTAAAGATGAGTCTCCGGATCGTACGACCCTGGGATCCATACGTTACCGGCGCCGTGTTTCGCTCCATCCAGACTGCCCCACGTATCGAGACCAGCATCTCCCTTCTTCACCGGCACGGTGTAGAACGTCCACTGGACGTCGCCGGTCTCGGGATCGCGCGCCTGGACATAACCGGGTTCATCAAGGTCATTGCCGGTGCCGATGAGGATGTGATTGCCGACCACGATCGGCGCCATTGTCGAGAAATACTGCTGGTTGAAGTTGGCGATTTCCTTGTGCCACCGCTCCTTGCCGGTCTTGGCGTCAAGACACACCAGGAAATCGTCCGGAGTTTCCATGTACAGCCAATTGCCCCACATCCCCAGGCCGCGATTGCCGATGTGGGTCCCGCCCTTCGTCTTCCAGAAGTAATGCCACAACTCGTGACCGTCGCGCGCATCCGCTGCCCAGGCATTGTCGGGCATCGAAAAATAAAGAATGCCGTTCACTTCCAGGATCGACGCCCGGACACTGGATGCGCCGCCGAAGCCGCCGCCACCCATGTCGGCGGTGCCCTCCCCGCCAATGATCACCGCGGACGCGCCGCCACCGAACCGCCCTCCACCGCCTGCGGCACCCGCGCCGGGCGTGACCTTACTGACCCAGGCCAGCGTCAGGTTTTTGACATTCGATTGATCGATCTGTTTCAGGGAACTGTAGCGTTTGCCCGAATAATCTCCTGAGTAAGTCGGCCACGACTCACCCAGCGGCTTTGTCAAAAGCGCCGGATCCAACGCCTGGCCAAACACAAGTCGGGGAAGAATGCAGATAGCAGCCAGCAGCGATTTCTCGATCTTCATCATTTCACCGTCACCAGGTATGAAGTTAAATCGTGGATTTCTTTGTCGGTATAACCGGGCAGGAGATCTCTGTGCGGCTTGAGAGGATCGTGAATCTCCACCTTGGGGGAATCGCCGTCTCGCCGAAACGTGCGCTGCCCGGCTTCGGCATCGTCGAGCGTCACCATGAAATCGTCGATGCGCACCAACCTGCCTTCCGCCTTCTGACCCGAAGCCAGGGTAACGGTGACCGTTGTGGGCGGCACGTTTACACCGCCCCGGCCGCGAGAAAATCCACCTCCGGGCATCAGGAATGTATTCTGCAGAATCTTAGGGTCGGTGATCTTCGACGCGATCCCCTTCAGATCGCCCATAACGGAGTGGCATGAGGCGCACTTGGTTTTGAAGACCGCTCCTCCGGCCTGCGCGTCACCCACCACAATGCTGAGAGGCGTCATTCGGGAGACGTCGTAGCCGCCCACTCTGAAGCTGTGAATGAATTCGGCGATATCCGATACCTGCGCAGCGCTAAGGTTGAGCTTCGGCATTTCCCCGCGCCCATTCTGAACCACGGGAAGGATCAGCTCACCCTTCTGATCGTTCAACACCAGTTCAGACCGGAGCAGGTTCGGCCCTCCCTCCCCGCCCCGCGCATCGGAGCCGTGGCAGAAGTTGCACTGTACACCATATAAAGCTTTGCCGCGCTCGACCGTCGCGGGATCGGCCGGCGGCCGATCCGGGTAAGCCGGTGAACGCATCGGGCGGACTGCCCTGGGCGGCTGCGCCATCACCTGAGTAGAGGTAAGAATTAATACCAACAGAATTTTCTTGACAGTCATATTAGCGTACCCTCTTATGATAGGTGTCCCGAGAGGCCGACAGGTTACAGTAACCGAAATCAAACCGAGCCGTGACCGTAAAGGAGCGGATGCCCCAGGAGCGATTACAAAATCCGGTGACCCGGATCGTATAATGCCCATATTATGTGGCACCGCCGCCTACCAAAGATAACCCACCTCCAGTTCCTCGTACTCGGTGCGCATCATCGTGGCGTTCAGACTTATCTGATCACCGAAGACAGCGAAGTTCCAAAGGCCTGCCGGCAGTCCCATGACCGTGGGGGAGTGTTAGCAGAAAGTATTTTCCCGGCGAGCTCGTCCGGCTCTAGTGCGAACCGGTAAAGGCTACGGAACAAATGCACAATTAGCGGACGGTTTCAGGATGCCCTCCCGCTAACGGACTTCGCCTTGAGTGTGTCGTGATCGTCATCGATGACAGTTAGGCTTGTTTCAGAAAAACGCCCAGTCACTGGCTTCATTTTATCGTCAAACCACTCGCAGCGGACGTGGCCCGTCGCGGTTCGCATAATGGCGTCCTCGCCCACCACCGTCATCTTTAGACCTTCCGGACTTTAGTTGCACAACGGTTCCCGGTTTAAGCGAAATTGCCATGCTTGTATTGTAGGCTGCGGCCTGCAGTGCTGGAATGACTCGACGCCGATGTGCGCGCAGCGCGCCTGGAACTGCGAAAAGGACGTGTCGTCTCGATCCAGGCGGAATCAGGCGAGCCCGAGATCCGCGATGCCATGCGGTAGATCGGCCCGGACGGCGACAAGATCGGAGTGGTTTGGATGAACACCAACCAGCTCGCCGGCTTCGGTGGCATAACGCTGGACATCGGGGCGAACTGGGAAAACGGGGGCAAGAGCCGAGCTCGAGGAATGGCCCGCTTAACCGTGCGGCTTCCCAACGCTACTGTCAGCTCGGGCGACCGCGTGATAATGCGGAATGGCGAATGGCAATGGAAATGAAGTCCGGGATATCACCACACTCAAGCCATAACTACGGCTTGCGTTCGAGTGCAGCGCGATCCCGCTGGCGAGATTCGCTCCAGCTTCTGCTATGCTGAGCGGCCCATCGGCACGAACCGGATCTCGACTCGCCGATTCAACGCGCCCCCGATCCTTCGCAACATTGCCAGGGAATGGCCTTCGTAATCCGCATCCTCAAGACGGCAGATGACCGATGCAGTGGTACCAATGAGTTTGGCAAGGTTTTCCTCCCGGTAGAGGACGACTCTCGTTCTGGCCACCCAATCCCGGTCTATTCGCAAAATTGCGAAAGTGCAAGCTGGTCGACCTGGGCATTTTCACGTGGATCAAGCTGGTTGATAATCGGAAAACACTACGGCTTGCGTTCCAGCGCGGCGCGATCCCACTGGCCGAGATGCGCGCCGGCTTCATAAGTACTCTGGCAGAAATCTAGAATCCCTTGATCCGGCGACTTCGTAGCGCGCACGTCGTCATACGTCATGATGAACTCTCCCATTTGGGTATCCCAATGAGCGGCGCCCGGACGCACTATGGCTTCCTCAAGTCCGGCAGGGGCCGGCTTGGTGTACGAATAGAAAGCCGCCTGCTTGAACTTCCGGTCGCCCGGCCAAAAACCGCAACTGATTACTTCGTGCGAGTACGCTTCGCGCGTTAATGGGTCCACATTGGCCGGCAGCTCAGCGCGCCTGCCGGAGAAACGTGTCACCGCCAGATCGAAGGAGCCCCAAAAGAAATGCACCGGACTCGACTTGCCGATGAAGCGTGACCGGAATTCTTTGAAAACGCGGTCGCAATCGATCAGGATGCGCCGGAATCTCTCGACGTATTTCACATCGTATGACTCGTGATGCCAATCCTCATCGAACGGAGTATCGTCGTCGAACTCCACCGGATTGGGATTGATGCTCACTTCAATTCCCAGAGAGCGCAGGCACGCCACGTACTCACTGTAGAAGTCCGCGACAGAGCGCGGAAAGAGTCCCATACCGTGTTCGTTGCCCTCGCTGGTCCGAATGGAAAGCTTGTGCGCCACAAAGTCGAAGTCCACCTCAAAAGTCTCTCGTCGAAACGGAATCGGCGACGTGTTCAGGCCGCGCGGCGTGACGTACAGCACAACGTTCCACCAATGATTCTCGAGCGGCGTGAGCGCCAGCCGCGTCTTGCCCACGATTTGCGTCCACATGTGGAGCGTGTCGCAGGTGCTTTCCCACTCCGCGAATGGAAGGGCCGGCCAGTCAGGCGAAATCAAGTTCCACCTCGTCTACAAAACACCAGCCCCAGTCTTCGCCTGGCTCGATCGACCTCATGATGGGATGCCGGGTAGCGCGGAAATGTTTGGTCGCGTGTTTGTTCTTCGATGAATCGCAGCAACCCACATGGCCGCAGATCATGCACAAGCGGAGATGGACCCAGGTATCGCCGATTTTCAGGCAGTCTTCACACCCGCGCGTATGCGGCTTCACGTCGCGAATCTGGCTGGTATGTGTGCATCCATTCATGCTAGAAATTTCCTTTTTCCAGTCTCGCACGACCGCGCTCCATGCGGAACAGAATAGCAAATAGAGGACTACATGCCCTCGGTCCTTCTTGCCACCGTGGCTCTAATCGCCGCGTATTCGCCGTCCATCCGTGCGACCAGAGTAAGCCCGTGCGAATCGCTGCGACGTTAGGCGGTATCGCATGTATGGGTATCCTACTTCGTAACCGAGCCGTGACCGGGAGGGAGCGGTCGTTACGGCACCAGGTCGACCTCGATGGTCACAGTCGCCTCAATGTCCACCAATCCGGTGACGATCGGCGTGGTGGTGGCTGCGGTTGCCCCGGCGGCCGGCAGAATCCCGGACCGCACTGCGATTCCTTCTTCGATGGATCGGAATCCGCCGCTGCGCAGTCCGGCGCCGGCGGCCATGGCGTCGGCGTGCGCTTTGGCTTGTGCCGTCGCCAAGCGCAGTGCTTGCGCACGCACCGGCTGGTCGTCCTTGAGGCCGAATTGCAGACCCGACACCTGATTCGCGCCGGCTTGAATGCCTGTATCGATGATCTTTCCCGTGATCGTAAGATCGGACGTCGTAACGCGAATTGTGTTCGAAACTGTATAACCGATGAGCGTTGGCGTCCCGCCGCCGGGCGGGTAGTTGTAGTTGGGCGTCATCGAATAAGCGGCGGTTTGGATGTCGGCGTTCGGGCCCAACAGGGTCTGCAGTTGGCTGAGTACGTTGCTGGTCCGCGTTGCGTTTTGGCTGGATGCATCCTGCGCCGTGGATGCTTGGGTCACGATGCTGAATTCGACTCTTGCCAGGTCGGGTTTAACAGAAACGGTCGACTGTCCAAACGCCCGGACAAAGGAATTGCGCGTAAGCGGTTGAGCCCATAATCCGGCGCCCGCGAAACAAAGAACCACGAGTAATCTGCGGAATCCCATGTGCACGTCCGACACTCTGATTGTGCATCATTTTCATCGCACTGAAACTTCCGCCATGCCGGCAACCCTCTCCCGGCAGTGTTTGGCGTCGGCTGCCCGCCCCATTTGCTCGTGAACACAAGCCATGGTCTCCAACGCCAACGTCAGTCCTTCGCCTCCCTTGCGCTCCAGATAAGCGATGGCTTGCGTTAACAGCTCGTAGGCAGGGGCCGCACGGCCCGCTTGCATATATAGGACCGCAAGCCGCACCTGTGCTTCCGCGGTCTCATCCCGGTTGCCGCCCACTTGCCGATCCTTCATGGCCAACAGCCGTTCAAATTCCGCTACCGCTCCGTCCAGGTCGCCCGACTCCGCCAGCGACGCCGCCAGATGATAGAGATCCTGAGTCGCTTCACTCGATTCCGGACCCGCTATGGTCCGATGAATCTGCAGTGCCCGGCGAAGGTGGCGCTGCGCCTCCGCATGCTCCCCATGGTCCCGGTAAAGCATGCCAAGCTCCACGTAGCTGGTGGCGGTCTCGGCATGATTTTCGCCATGCGTCTGTTCGCAGAGTTTGGCCGACTGATGAAACGCCGCCAGCGCCTCGGCTTTGCGCCCGCTGTTCAACAGAGCAGTTCCCAGCTTGCGCGAGCTCTTCGCCAGGCGTGCATGGTCGGGCCTGGACCGTGTTCCTTCCAGCCGCGCGATCTCCGCGGTGGCCTGCTCGGCCTCGGCCCACTTGCCCTGATCGAGATGGATCTCCACCAGCGCTTCCATGGCCCGCGATTGTCCGGAGTGGTTGCGCGCGCCCGCCGCCAGGTCCAGCGCCGTACGAGCGGTTTGCTCGGCCTCCGTGAATTTGCGCTGGCGGCGCTGCGCCTGCTCGAGATCGAGCAACAGGTCGACACGATTCTTGACCGCATGGCGCCTCTCGTCCAGCGCCAGAGTGAAGTGCTTCTCCGCTTCAGTCCAATTGCGGGACGCCAGATGCAGTTGACCCTGCACTCGATTGTGGTGACGCCGCCGATGCCATTCCTTGACATAGGGCTCAACCCAAACGGTAAACCGGATGCCAAGCCGGAACAGTCGCGTAACGCTGATCATGACTATACGATCAGATCGGCGGGACCGAGTCCGTACTTTAGATGTGGTGGCTATGGAGGATTCCTCCCCAGCCGAACTTGTCCGCTGACAGGCTGAGGCTTTTCAAGTGCCCCTCGCCAACGACTCTGAAAGAGACTGTTCACCACTTCGGCTACACTGCGGATGTCTTCTTCCGTCTTAGCGAGGACGCCGACAGCTCCGGCCTCGGTGTCCCATTCCAGGCGCCGCAGAAGCTCCGGGCTGGTTTTCTTGATCTCCCGGCGGAGCAACTGTTCCGCCGTGTAGTTGGTGTTCAGGTGCAGCGGTTGCGCCAGGTTGTCAAAGATCGACCATTCCGCGATGCCTTCCTCGGGACGATAAATTGTGACTTGACCCACTCTTTCCGATTGCCTTTCGGTTCGAGAGGCCGGCGGAGCGTATTCTACGATCACATCCGGCCGAGCCTGCCGGAGTTTCTCGACATCACATCCGATTTCGCTGCCCAATCGTACGCGGCGGAGCTTTTCCAGATTCGCAAGCGGCAGGAGATTGCCGTCTTCAATCCGGATTCCCATCAGGATTATTTCTTCAATCGCGGGTGCTTGCGACAACGGAATCAAGGACCGAACCCGCACGATGTCGCTTTCGGTGACCGGAGCCTCGTCAATCTCCAGACGGCGGAGCGTCTTGACACGAGCCAACGAGGCGAGATCCAAGGACCGGTCGGGCATTCGGAAAGTAACGTCCGTCAGACCAGGCAGATCGCATAAGGGTGAGAGATCTCCGGTGCGCAGATTCAGAAGAAGCAAAGATTCGAGCTGCCGGCAGTTCTCGATTCCGGAAAGGGATTTCAGGCCGCGTCCACCCAGGCAAAGTGCGCGAAGCCGTTGCCAGGTATTCCAGCGCTTCATGTTGGCCATCTGAATGTCGATGAGATGCGCCTCTTCGAGTTGGGCACATTCCCTCAGCGACGCCCAAGCCTTCGCCGGTCCAAGAACGCTCTAGAACGTCAAGCCTTGCATTTTTGACACGATCTCAGCCAGCGATTCGTTAAACAGCGTCACATCCAACTCGCGGAGACCGGTCATTTTCGCGAGAGGCGCCAAGCTCCGCACGTCCCAACGCCAAATGGCGAGCTGCCGCATCGCTTCGGCCGGAAGGCAATCGAGATCCAGGAGCGCATCGCGGACAAGATGTGGAATGTAGAGCGACTCGATGCCCGTTAGACTCTTCAATGTTGCGGTATTCAACCCGAGTTCCCTACCGCACAGGATCAACTCGCGAATCGCGGAGAGCTCGCGCGCGGTCCGGATGTGCGTGGAAGCGACTACGGATTCTACAGATGGGAATTGCGCGAGAACGTCAAGATCGATGATCGGCGAATTGCCCTTACTTGGTTCGCGAGCCGCAAACACCTGAGCATCCCCGGCTGCGACGGCTTCAATCGGGACAATAGGCAGTGGCTTTCGTGACGGTCCCGCAAGGCTGCGCTTGGCTCGCAGGAAATCCCCGAACCGAAGCCGGCGGATCGACGACGGCCGAGCCAGACGAGCCGCGCCTAAGGCAATGCATCGGGCCCCATCGCAAGCGCGGATGATCGGTCTTCGTTGTCCATCTTATGATCTATATCGGTCAGAATGACATTGGGTGTGCGACACAAAAGCTAGGCTAATCGGAACCGTCGCACACCCACTCCAGCGTAGTACAGCCTGACGCCCATACGGATACAATGTCCGACCGCGGTCTCGTGACAAAGGGGTTAAGGGAAATGGCTTTAGGACTCGTCCGCTTGGGCCTGATTTCGTTAACGTTAACTATCATGGTGGGCGTGCTGTCCCTACCTCGGGCCACCGCGCAGGTATTATTCGGATCGATTGCCGGCAGTGTCCGAGACTCAACGAATGCGCCTGTGCCGGGAGCGGCAATCCGAATTACCAACGTCGCCACGAACCAATCTCGGGAATCCGCCAGCAACGACTCCGGCGAGTTCAGTTTCGCTTCGCTGGAAGCTGGCGCTTATAACCTGACCGTCAAGAAGGAGGGTTTCCAAGCTCCGATTGGAGCATCGAAGGTCCGTTCGGCGAAAAAGAACCTGCGGGATAGTGCCGGATCGAATAGTGCCCGGGCAATCCCGCCCCGGAAAACCCGAAGTTGGTCTGCACTGCTCCGAGGAAGCACAAACGCGGACGCAGTCTCCACAGCTACGACACCCGCCAATACGCTGACGTGCGCGCCGGCCGGCCCGACTCCTAATAGCCTTTCTGCTTGTTTACAACGTTAAGCAGCGGACGCCCATCGAGGAAACGGCTCAGGTTCTCTTTCGCGGTGCCTACCATGCGGGCATGGTCTTTATCGGAACGGCCGGCGATATGCGGCGTAACGATCGCATTCGGGAATTTCCAGAGGGCGTGGCCTTTCGGAAGCGGTTCGGGATCCATCACGTCGACGCCTGCACCTGCGATGCGTTTGCTGTCGAGCGCCTTCACGAGAGAATTCAGATCGTAGATGCCTCCACGGCTGACGGCGATGAAATACGCGCCGGTCTTCATCAAATCGAACTCTCGAGGCCCGACCATCTTGTGGCTCTCCGGCGTGTGCGGGGCAGAGATGAAGACCACATCGGCCTCCGGCAATACCGCGTCCAGTTGCTCGGGCTTCACAATTTTCTTCACGAACGGGCTGAAGGGTTTGTCTTCGGGATCGACGGCGATGACGCTCATCCCGAATCCCCACGCGCGTGTCGCGATCTGATTACCGATGCCTCCTAGTCCGATAATCACCGCGGTACGCCCGTTCAACTCGATGCCTTTATACGGCCGCGGCTGCCATGTCTCGGTTTGCTTGTTCGCCCAGAACGATGGCAGGTCGCGGGAGAGCGCCAGTAGCATCGCCATGGCGTGATCGGCGATTTCCGGGCCTTGCACGATCTTATTGTTAGTCAGAACGATATTGCTGTCGCGCAGATCGTTGCCACCGGACATGAAGAGCACCTGCTCGACGCCGGCGCCCATCACCTGCACCCACTTGAGCTTTTTGCCCGCACGCACTTCTTCTGGTGTGATATTGCCTATGAAGGCGTCGGCATCGCCGATCTCGCTCATGACATTTTGTTTCGTCACGGGGACGATCCTCGCGTCCGCTGAGACGCTCCTAAGTTCCTGTAGCAAGACGGCGTCGCCATTCTCGACCAGGATCTTTTTTGTCTCGGTTCGCGCGGGCGCAACGAGAACCGCCACGTAAACACTCAGCGCCAATGTTCGCAGGAGTCTTGAGCAGCAGACAAGTCGGTTGGGCATGAAAAACTTATGATATATCAGCGGGCCGGACGCGGCAGTGATGAACATCTGCTTTTAGTGAATCTGGTTGCCCGCTATGTAGACGGCCTGAATTGTGCGCGTGTTGCGGATGTTCGCGAGGGGGTCGCGATCGAGCACGATAAGGTCCGCCCACTTGGATCGCTCCAGCGTGCCCAGGTCCTTAGCCTTGAGAAACTGAGCCGCCTGATTTGTCGCCGCGCTGATTGCCTGCATCGGCGTCAAGCCTGCTTCGACCATCAGCTCCAGTTCCCAGTGCTCGAAATAGCCGGGAAATCGGCCAGGAGGCCCACTGTCCGTGCCGAAAGCATAAGGGACGCCCGCATCCGCCAGCATTTTGAGATTCCTTTTCGCATTCTCGAAGAAGCCGCGATATTCGGGGAAGTCGGGATCCTGTGCGATCGTCTTCTGATATTCGGGACTTTTCAAGGTCTGCACAACATTCGACGGAACGGCGCGAGTGAAGAACGGATCATCGGCGAACGGAGGCGTGGACGCGTAGATGAACATCGATGCCTCCCGGGTCAGCGTGGCGGCCATTTGCCGCGTACCGTGCTTCCTCATACTCGCGATAAGTTCCCGGTCGACAGGCTTGTCGCGCACGGTATGCGCCAGACCGTTGACGCCGTAGTTCACAAGTTCCTTGGCGTCGTCCAGATAGAAGATGTGCGCCACGACGGGCAGTTGATGCCGGTGCGCGCTGTCGATGATAGCCTTGGCGATGTCATAGGGCATCTTCTTCTGATGATGCAGATGGTCGTCAAGCCACAGCTTGACGACGTCAACCTTCTTGGCGGCGAGCGCCGCGACAGCCGGCTCCACCTCCTCGACAGTTGCGACGCCGGGCGTGACGCCGGCAAGACCGCCATAACCGCCCTGGTAGACGAACCCCTGTCCGGCGGTGAAAACTCGAGTCATCGACGGCCTCCCACCGCGCTGTTCATCGCGAACCTTGAAAATGAGATCCTGGTCCGTGCCCATGCTGAGCACGGTGGTGACCCCATAGCTCGCGTAGGTCCTTAAGTTCTTCTCAATGCTTTCGCGCGTGAAAAACCTGGCATCTTGCGTCAGACCGAGGGTATTCCCGATGTGCCCGTGCAAATTGATGAGGCCGGGCATCACGTATTTCCCTGTCAGATCGATCGTCTCGGCGGACGCTGGCGTCTTCAGTTGGGCTGCGGGTCCGACCCACTGAATGCGGCCATTGTCGATAATCAATGAGGCGCCTTTCAACGGCGGTCGTCCCGAGCCGTCGATCAAGGTGAAATTCTTGAGCACCTTGACCTCGCCATGAAGCGATGCAGCGAACCACAGCGCCAGCGCGGAGACGGCCCTACCTGGTCTTCGTCCGGGCATCTTCTAATATTCGCTTAGCGCGCGATGGGTCTATCATCGTGCAACAAACCTATCATGGTTTCAAATTCGTCCGCAATACCGCGGCGGGCCTCGAGGGGCGATTCTTTCGCCCCCTATCGCATTTTCGGGCTAGAACGTTTTGGTAAGCTAAGTAAGTTATTGCCCAAATTATACGAGCGAACTCAACAGCTGTTAGCGTGTCCTTTCGGCAGAGGGGTGTAGCACTAACTTTGGATCGTTGGCTTTGGGGCAGTCGCAGGCGGTTTTCGGGTTAGTTATCCGTTGCTTCGCATACTGGCGCAAGATCCGATTCGAGGAATCCCCACCTTAGAAACGCCTTCGCTCCGGCCTACGGTGCCTATCGATGCGCGCCGGGGCCGCTGATTCCCTAAGCTACTGGGTTGGAAGAGCGGACTGGCAGCTACTGGTGTTACCTCGGGTAGAGTAATTCTTCCCTACTTCCCGCATCGTCAATCCATATCTCAAACAGCGGCTTGCGAACAGGCAATAGTTCCCCTCCGGAGTAGATCGCTGCGCCGTTGGCCGGGATGCCGACGCCCAGCACCGGTGCGGCGTGAAAGGAAAGGGCCCGCCGGAGCGATCGCCAATTCTCGCCTTCTTCATGCACCCCGATATACGACGGCAGGAATCCGAATGTCGGCAAGGAGGCGGATTCGTCATCTGTAATGCCGCCGCGTCCGATCTGGACGGCTCCCGCCGAAATCCCGAGCAGCATCGCACCTTCTAAATACCGGCGCCCGATGAGCGCCCTGAGACCGTTCTTCTCGAACGCCCGCCAGCCCGCCTCTACGCTCCCTCCCGCAAGCAAAATAATGTCGGCACGTTCTAGAAAGGCCCGGTCTGCCGGGGAAGGCTGCGCAAAAATCATGCGGCATTCACCGGCTTTGGCCTGTTCGAACGCGGGTAAGAAGAGATCATGATAAAATATCGGGTTGTCGCCGTTTGATGCCCCGATGTAAGCCACCGACGGCCGTTCCACGCCAGCGCTTTGGACGACATTATCCAGGAACAATGAACCGTCGGGCTGCCGGAAAAGTAGCGTGCTATCGGCGAAGAGATAGGACGGTTTCACGGTACGAGATTACCTGATTGTCGAGGGCCAAAATCCCTTCACATCGCTTGGCATAGGATGTCCGCCGCCGCGCGGTTGAAGCGCACGGGATCGCTGAGTTCGGAGCCTTCAGAGAGCAGGGCGAGACCGAGTAGAACCGTGGCCGCTTTTTGCAGAAAGGGATCTTCGGGATTGGCGGCGAAGCGGGTGTGCATGCGTGATATCAAATCATGCTTGGGATTGATCTCCAGCACACGCTTCATCTTCGCCGCCCCCTGACCGCGGTGGAGCACCCGCTCCAGCATCGGGCTGAACTCGTGATCCTCCACCACCAGGCAGACCGGGGAGGCCGTCAAACGCCCCGAAAGGCGCACTTGTTTGATGTGCTCCGCCAGTGTTTTCTGCAAGAACTCGGTTAAAGGCTTAAATTCCTCCTGTTTCGTCTCGAGTTCCTTTTGTGCTTCCAGCTTTTCCTGCTCTGTTCCGAGTGTGAGTGCTCCTTTACCCACCGATTTGAGCTTCTTGTCTTCGAACTCGACGAGATGTTGTAGGACGAGCTCGTCCACCGGTTCCACCATGTACAAGACTTCGTAACCCTTCTCCCGAAGCGCCTCGAGGTGGGGCGAGTTTTCGATCATGGCCCGCGATTCACCCGTGAGATAGAAGATGCGATCCTGTTCGGGCTTTATCCGGGACACGTAGTCCTTAAGAGAGGTCAGTCTCTCCGGGTCGTGGGAGGAAGCGAATAGCAACAGCGGAATGAGCCTGTCTTTATTGTCATGGTCGGAAGATACGCCCTCCTTAATCGCACGCCCGAACTCTTTCCACACAGTAAGATACTGATCGTGGTCTTTCCCGAATATCTCGGTCAATAGATCCAGGACTTTGGTTGTGAGGCGTTTGCGCATCCGCGCGATATGATCCTGCTGCAATCTCTGACGTGAAATGTTCAAGGGCAGATCAGCGGCGTCCACGACACCTTGGAGAAAGCGCAGGTAATGGGGAAGCAGATCCTCGCAATTCTCCATAATCATCACGCGCTTGGCGAAGAGCCGCAGCCCTCTTTTCGCGCCAGAGTAATAGAGGTCGTAGGGCGCCTTTGACGGAATGAAAAGCAGGGCGTCGTATTCGAACGTTCCTTCGGCTCGGAAGTGAATCGTGCGCAACGGCTCCGCCATGTCGTTCGAGATATGCCTGTAGAACTCGGCATACTCATCGGGTTTCACTTCGGAAGCAGACCGCTTCCAGAGCGGCTTCATGGAGTTGATAGGCTTTTCGTCGGCAGCCGTCTCTTTGGCGTTTTCGGCCGGTTCCTGTTCGCTCTTCAGGATGATCGGATAGGTGATAAAGTCCGAGTGCTTCCTGACGATCGCGGCAATGCGCCACGGGTCGGTAAAATCACGAACGCCGTTATCCGGATCGGGACTTTTAAGATGGAGCGTAATGGAGGTCCCCCGATCGGCCTTATCGCATTCCCGAATGGAGTAGGCTCCATCGCCGTCGGACTCCCATTCGGTGCCGACCGATCCGCCGGCCCGCCGCGTGCGCAGTTTGACTTTGTCCGCAACCATGAAAACAGAATAAAATCCGACTCCGAAGCGGCCGATTAATTCGGCGGCCTGCGCGGCCGAGCCTTTGTCGTCCAAAAGCTGGCGAAGCTCGCCGGTGCCTGACCTCGCGATTGTGCCGATGTTCGCGATGACGTCCTCGCGGCTCATGCCGACTCCGGAGTCGCTGATCGTCAAGGTGCGTGCGGCACGATCGATCTCCAACCAGATTTCGAACCGGCTGTTGCCTTCGAGCAAATCGCTATTGGTGAGGGACTCGAACTGCAAGCGGTCCAGGGCATCGGAGGCATTGGAAATCAGCTCGCGAAGGAAGATTTCGCTGTCTTCGTAGAGAGAGTGGGTGATCAGGCGGAGCAACGCCTTGGTTTCCGCTTGAAAATCGCGCGATTCGGCAGTGGCTGTCATGGGCAGTCCTCGTCAGACGGTCCATTATAGAACAAGAGCCGGGAACACAACGCCACCTTACGGGTCGGTGAAGAAATCCCAACTTCCGAATCACGGCTTAGGCTCAAGCAGTAGCCCTATTTGACCCGGCTGCATGTGGGTTGTGCAGCTCGCAGTCAAGGATGACGCTGGCGAGTTCGTCAAACCCTTGGGCACTGCAGCCAGCTTTCTTGGCCAGTCGAGCCACGGCATCCTCGCCCTGGAAACATCCAGGCGGCGTCCGCGGCGAGCCCCTGCGGCGCATTATGCTGCACATAGATGGCAGTGAGCACTGCTGGGTTCAGGACGGGCGCTACTACGGTGCTTGACGATGCGGCCAGCGAGATCTATTACGCGCAACTGGTGGAGAGTGCACTCGAACCGTAAGGGCGGCCTTGGCTGCGTTTCTGATGAACGTTCTCTAAATAACTAGCCAATACTAATCTCGTCCATTTTGTACTTCCAGCGAAAGATCACTGGGTCCGCGTTGATCTCCGCGAAGTAGAGATGGATACGATCGATCAATTCTTGTTTGCTGGCGACGCGGATACCACGTAGCATGCCGCGCGCCATTTTGCTGAACATGGTTTCCACGATGTTCAGCCAGGGGCCGTGCTTGGGAGTAAAGACAAACTCGAACCGCTGAGGATGAAGGGTCAGCCAGTTTTGCGCCTCTTTCGAGATGTGCGCCGAGTGGTTGTCGAGCAGCAGGCGAATGCGGGCCTGCGCGGGATAGGACGCGTCTAGTTTTCCCAACAGTGCGATGAAGTCCGCGCTGGCGTGACGGTCACTGACCAACTCCGTCACGCGGCCCGTATGCAGATCCAGGCCCGCGAGTAGCGACACCGTTCCCAGCCTTTGGTACTCATGATCCCGCAGATGACTGGCGAATTCATTGCGCTTGGGGGGCCGGTCCGGCGTGGTGGTTGCCAGCGCCTGAAGGCCGGGCTTCTCATCATAGGAGATCGTCACCACCGCCGGTTCCTTCAGAGTACCTTCCACCATGGCTGCGTTGACCATCTCCACTTCCTTGTAAACGTGTAGCACGGTGACCATCTTCGGCTCGAATAACGGATCTCGGCGCTCCACGTAATAACGAATCTTGTGGGGCCGGATCTCGCCTTCTGTCAATATCCGATGCAGCTTCGAACGGCTCAACTCGACTAGACTGGGGTGCCCCGCTTGGACGCAATGCGTACGCACGTGCCGCTGCAGTAGAGCGTAGGTCCATAGTTCTTTCGAATAGCCCGCTTCTTTCGGCTTTTGACAGGCGCAGTGCAACACCCAGGCGATGGCATCATCGGGAATGCGACGGATCTTGCCAGGCCGCGGCAGTTCCCCCAGCGCCGCTTCCAGTCCGAACTTCAGAAACTTGTTGACGCATAGCGCGACCGAGTGACGATTCACACCATGGGCAGCGCCAATGGCGCTGTCACTCATTCCATTGGCGCAATCCAAGAGAATTGCGGCGCGAAGCACCCGCCGCTTCTCTTGGGTGCGGGATCGGCGGAGTCCCTCCAGTTTCTCCCGGTCTGCCGCCGACAGAGTCACAGGTTGTCGCTTGCTGGTGAATGGCATAAACCATTCTGCCACAGGAATGTCTTACTGTATAGTCTTCAACAGAACAATAATCTAGGTATGGCCTTGCCGGAATAACATATGAGTCCTGTTCAGATGGGGACCAAATGTGCTCACCATCCCTTCACAACACTCCCGTCTGGATTGTCATGCCAAAGCTCATAATTCAGGCCCCGAATCCGTTTGCCGTACCATTCCAAGCACGAACTGGGAGTCGGCTTGGGAATCCCCGATGGAGCGCTCCGCGCTTTCGCCATGACAACCCGGCCGGGTATGGGCTTGGTCGGTTCCGATCTCTTGAAGACATGGGCGCGGATGATCGTTACGGCAGATGACTGCGGCTTGTACAGGCGAGGACCGGGGACAACCGTGATGAACTTGGTAGCTGCCACCGAGTAGTCCACGTCGGCTTTCGTGAATAGTTCTTCTGGCAAGGCGTCCCAAAAGCATACACTCACTGGACGCTAATCGACGCACGCGGTGGACAGCCCCCCAGGCGCACACAATTAGTGCACTACCGCTTGCTCCGGGACCGGGAATCCCGTATACTCATTGGCGAACGGGCGCGAAGGCTCGGGGCGCGAACGCACGCTATGAGAATTTCTGGAGAAAGTGACCGATTCAGAATCTGGTCCGCTCTTGAAGGGGTCTGGCAGGACGCCTCTTATGCGGCCCGGAACTTTGCCCGCGAGCCTGGATTTACGCTGCTCGCTTTGATCGCGCTCGGCGGCGCCATCGGAGTGAACACTAGCCTTTTCACGGTCTTCAACGCGGTCGCGCTGCGCCCTTGGAACGTGAAGGACCCTGGGCGCGTGGTCAACGTGTTAAGTATGGCTCTGAACTCCGGAGGCGAACGTACCGGCGGCGGCTTCTCGCTCGCCGAGTACCGCTACTTCTCCGAACACGCACGTTCTTTCGATAGTCTTATCGCTATGCGCGCGGCCGATGAGATCCGTTTCGACGACTCGGACCGTCGGCTGCCGGCTAATTATGTCACCGGCAACTATTTTCAGACGCTGGGAGTGGACATGGAAAAGGGCCGCGGCTTTCTAGCTGAGGAAGACCGCATGGAGGCCCCCCAAGCCGTGGGCGTGTTGAGCTATCGCGCCTGGCAATCGCAGTTCGGCGGCGATCCGGCGATTCTGGACAGGCGGGTCCGGCTGGATGGAGTGCCGTTCACGATAGTAGGCGTCGCTTCGCGCGATTTTGGGGGTACTTCTCCGGCCCGGAACGATATATGGCTTCCATTCTCCGCCATGGCGCTGCTGCACCCTGGAGACGCCAATGTACGCGCCCTTTTCCGCAGTCCGAAGTATTGCTGCAGTTCGGTAGCCGCCAGGCTGGCCCCGGGCGCCGTTTCCGCCCAAGCCCGCGCCGAATTAGAGACGCTGAGCCGTCAGTTCAGCTCCCTGAACCAGCTTGCCAACAAGGGCATCCTGCTCGCCGGTACTTCGTTGCTTGCAAATCCGGGCGCCAAACGGAATCGTATCGTACCGGCCTTCGCTCTGATGTTTTTCGCTGTGACCGTCGTGCTCTTGCTTGCGTGCGCCAACGTCGGCAACCTGCTTCTGGCGCGCGCCGCTGCCCGCAAACGCGAGGTGGCCATAAGGCTGGCTTTGGGAGCTGGCCGTAGCCGCTTATTTCGGCAATTCATTACCGAAAGCTCCCTGCTGGCCTGCGCCGCCAGCGCGGTCGGTGTCTTGATCGCCTGGGTACTGCCATCGTATATCATGGACCGCGCGCTGGACCAGGCCGCTTCCTTCTATCTCCGGCCAGACCTGACCGTTCTCCTCTATGCCGTCTTTGTAGCCGTTCTGTCTTGTCTCGCTTTTGGCTTGGTTCCCTCGCTGCACGTCACGCATTGGGCCGTCGCCGGCGCTCTGCGGGAGCATGCGGGCTTCTCCGGCGTACGGCTTTCCCTGCGGAACGTGTTGCTTTCCATTCAGGTAGCCGCGAGCATCGTGCTCCTGGTGGGCGCGGGATTGCTGGTGCGGGGACTCGCGCGCGCGCGAAATCAGGATCCGGGATTCGCCGTCGCGGGCGTGGCCATCGTGAGTTTCGAACTGCCGTCAAACACTTACCAGGGAGCGCGCCGTCAGAGTTTTTTCCTGGCTCTTCAACAGGAGTTGGAGCGCGCCGAAACCAGCCAGCAAGTAGGGTTTGCCTCGCTCGCGCCGCTCAGCCCGACCAAGAACCAGGCGGGTTGCCGGTCAGGGCGCGAGGAAGAAAGACAGGTTCTGGTGCTCGACGTGTCGGCTGGTTATTTTGACGTTCTGCGGATTCCGATTGCGACCGGCCGGAATTTCGGACGGCCCGAAAGCGCCCCCAATTCCATCATCGTGAATCAGACCCTGGCCAGCCGTTACTGGCCCGGCGAAAGCCCGATCGGAAAGAGCCTGATCTGCGCCGGCGCGCAGCGGGAGGTCGTTGGCGTCGCCAAGGACGCCTATACCTGGGGTTTCGATCAAATTGAGCCGGCCTTCTACCAGTCTTACACCGGGGCCTCCGTGCCCGAGATTCTGACCCGCAGGACCCAGGGGGACGGGGCGCAAGCCATAGCCTCGGTTGTCAACCGTCTGGACGCGCGGATCAAGCTGCGGGTGACGCCGCTCTCCGGGAATCTGGACCGCTGGTTGGCGCCGTCGCAGGTGATCGCCATGCTCGCGGGCGTGCTCGGGACGCTGGCGCTGGCGCTGGCGACCATCGGAATGTTCGGCGTATTCGCATACGTCGTCCAGCAACGCACGCAGGAGCTCGGCATCCGGATGGCGTTGGGCGCCCAACCCGCGCAAGTGGTCCGGCTGGTACTGGGCGCCACGCTGCGCGCGGTACTTGCGGGACTAGGGGTGGGATTTACCTGCGCGCTGGGTGTGTCGCGTCTGCTGGCGCGCTTTCTATATGGCGTCAGCCCATTGGACCCCCTGGCATACTGCTCGGTGGCGGTGGTGTTCTTGCTGGCCGCGACGGCGGCAAGCTATCTTCCCGCCAGGCGAGCCACGCGCGTGGATCCCATGACCGCCCTGCGGTACCAGTGACGCCAAGAAGCACGCACTGTCACTGGAGGCGCTGGATTCGTCGCCAGCCATGTTGTCGATTGCCTGCTTAGCTTAGTCGCGGCTGGCGCGTGTCGGTGGTGGACAACTTGACTGTTTTACGATCCAGCCGTCAAACGTGCGAATATCAAGTCTCATTCCGGCGATCTGTATTTTCGGCTTTTTGAGCTGGACCTTTGCGACTCGCTGGAGCTCCGCAAACGCCTTCCCGAACAGCTACATGCGATCGTTCACCTGGCGGCCAAGGCGGGCGTTCGTCCTTCCATCGACGATCCCCACTGCTACCACCGCGTCAATGTCCTTGGGACGCAAAATGTCTTGGATCTGGCCCTGGAGCGCGGAGTAAAGCAGCTTATCCTGGCGTCCCGCAGCAGCGTATACGAATCAACCCCAACCTCCCGTGGCGCGAGCAGGACTATATGCTGCTGCCTATCAGCCCGGTATGCGGCAACCAAGGCCAGCGCCGAGCTCCTGTTTACAGCCAGCTCTGCGGGTTGCGCGTGGTGGCGCTGCGCCTTTTTAACGTCTCCGGTCCCCGCCAACGGCCGATCTGGCAGTTCACAAATTCGCCCGCATAATTCCCAACGGCGAACCGATCCCGGTATGCGGAAATGGGGGCGCTACCCGGGATTGCACCTACATCTCGGATAATCGGGGACGAAGCGATGAACGCGCTGGAATTCAACGATCGTCGCAAGACGGTGATCAATCTGGCGGGCGGCCATCCGGTGAGCGTCCTGGAGTCGCTTTCCGCAAGGACCGCGAGAATCGAGTGGCATCCTGAGCAGGCGGGAGATATGCCCCATACAGCCGGCGATATCAGCCGGGCCAAATCGTGGCTTAACTACCGCCCGCGGACGGATTTCCGTAGCGGCGTGGAAAGTTTTTTGCGGTGGATGGACGCTCCCACTGAGGCGCTCAAAGCCCAGAGGAGCGGTTGACCGCGGCGGTGGCTGCGGCGGATCCCTCCAGGATGCTTTCCCACGCAGCCACCAGATAGCGACATTGGCGCTCCCGGGTGAATTCCTCGGCCATTTTGCGGGCTCTCTGGGTCACCGGGATCCAGGACTCGATCTCGCTGGGGAAAGCATTCACCAGGGACTCCACGTGCCTCACGATGGGGAGGAAGTCGTCAGGCTCGAATTGGTACTCGGCCGGCAGACACCCTTTCAGCGGCCCCGTTCCGTAACCGGCGACCACGCATCCGCAGGCCATCGCCTCCAGCACGACGCGCTGCAGGCCCTCGTACGTGCTCAAACTAATCAACAGCAGCGACTCCTGTAAGATGCTGGAGACCTCCGCCTCGGAATAGCCGCGCAGAATGGTGAATTCATAATCGCCAAAGGCGCTCAATCCGGCCTTGCCGCGGGCCAGCAGCGTATGAATGAGTACGGCAAGGGGTTCCCGCGCCTTGTCCACGCAGGCGATGCGCTTCTTCTTGAGCGGAAGCGGCCGGAAAGAAAACAAATCGCAATCGATGTGCGCGTACATGCGGAAGACGTTAGCCTGCGGAAACGCGAACTTCAGGTGCCGGTAATTATGCTCCGAAACGGCCAGTACAGCCACAACGTCCGGGTGGACGTATGGATAGCAGGGCGGGGCCGACTCTCCGAAGGCCATGGATCCGAGGTAGAGGTTCTTGTTGAAGATCACTTTCTTGCCGGGGAAGTCGAGAACTCTGCTCCCAAACACCTCTGGAACCACAATGAAGTCCCTCTCCGGGCGGTGCTGCTTCATAAAGGACTCTTTGTCGATCACCCGGGTCTCATTCGAAAACCACGTGTGGCGGCCTTCCTTGGTCGAATGCAAGGCCCAGGCGTTGAACCCTGCCGCATTCAATAAATCGACGTGCTGGTAGCTGTGCTTCTCACCTCCGGACGGCCGGTCCGTGTCAAAAACGAAGTAGTAAATTCCTACATCGCGCCCTTCAAGCATCCTGTCGCCGCCCCCCAAAGGTGATGACGTCCTCGGCGAGCAACTCTACCATGACCGAGCGCATCAGCAACTGCACGCTCACGATAACCGTGCCGACGTTCTTGTGGCGCACATACAGGCCCTGTAGCCCGCGCAACCCCCCACTGGAAATCGTCACTTGCTGTCCCTGGGACAGGAAAGCGCAGGGACTTAATTCACGGCCGCTACGTTCCAGCGTCCGCAGCGAGGCGATTTCGTCGTTGGCAACCGGTTCCGGATTCCGGCCGTGGCCCAGGATGCTGACAACTCCCGGGACATCCAAGATCCGGTGGCGAATGTCCGCGTCATACCGGCAGAATAAGTACCCGGGGAAGAGTGGAACCTCGACGCATTTCTTGCGCCGACCGCGGAAAATCATCCGGGTTGGAACAAAAGCCTCGTAGCCCCTGTTTGCGAGACCAATTTGGGCTGCGGTTTCCAACCTGGAGCGGCAGCGCAACGCGAACCATCGCTGGTGAATCAGTACCACGATCCTCGTGAAGCGGATGGGCTGAGGGCAACCCAAGGGGCGGCTATCCCCCGTTTGTTAAGGAATTATGCCCCGGGGCGAAGGTAGGACGTGAGCAGAACAATACGCCCGGGAGAAGTGAGACGACGCCCACGCTGCTCAAGACTCAACGACTGATAACAGGAGTCCGATGAAGACTGAGTATGTCCGAAATAGCAAATCGTGACTGCACTTAGTCTATCAAATCTTACATCACCGAAGGCGGTAATGTCAAGGCTTATCGCGGCAAAATGAGAAGTGCCCGCGCACATGTGAAAATATTGTAAAGTCGAAGACTGCGCAAGACCGACTCGCGAAAATAATGCTCGTCAATTCTTAAGAAACTCCGTGGACCCGCTCCGCCCGGGGCATACGCCTCAATGGAAAATCTACTTAGTACCTCGCCGCTCTGAACCCGCCAACAAGGATCCGGTCAAAGCCAGGCATAGGTTATAAAATGTTATAAAAGGTTAGAAAAGGCAGTCCGCGTCCTGTGACATTAAAAATAAAAGCTAGTGAGCAGCCTCTGCGAATGAGGCTGAGAAATCGGGCAATTCGGGCCGAATACCAGTTCTCTCGCCTTCCAGGAGTCCGGGGTACTGCGCACTGGCGAGAAGCGGTGGTTGCGATGAAGCGCCAGAGAGAGCCGTCGGTCGAATGGATCGAACTACTGTGCCTGAACCCGCTACGCGTGAATGCCGAGCATGTTGCCTGGAACCAGGCGAAGTGCTTCTACTCAATCGACAATCGGCCGCGTGCGCGGCTCTTGTTCCAACGCCGTCCCTGCGCATCCACGGCTCCCACAAATCTTCATTCAGAAAGCCTGTCCACCGCGTGGGTTGTTGATGGTGGGTGCGAGTCATCGTTACCTCAAACATAAGGCGAACGAAACGTTTCGGCAGTTACTAGCCTACCTCATCTTCGATAAAGATTGGTCCAGAACGCGCCTATTTTGCGCCGGAAAGTAGTTAAAAGCCTGACATAATGTTTTCGACGCCAGCAACCTATGCGCATAATTGGCCCTATTATGCTTGTAGATCAACCGGTTATGTACCTTTCATCACTGCCTTCGGAAGGCCCGAAACATGGCGCTTGGAAAAAATCCCTTGACGAGGAGTTTGATTGTGGCTATTCTTGCAGTATCCGCGCCACGCGGGTGGCAGCTTCACGCGCAACTCTCGCTTATTTTCAAGTTTGAGACGCCTGTTGCGGCTCATTAGGGGCGCCAGCTTGCCCCGATAGCGCTTCCGCCCGGGCCCGTATCACAACGGCGCGTCTTCGGATAATCAAATGAAATCTACCAGCACAGTAGCCCCATTGGCGGACCCGAAAAGGCCGCCGGATGCCGCCGCTCTGGCGCAGCAGAGCATGCTTGCGGACCGCCGGGGCGATTACGACTTGGCGGTCCGGCTGGCGCGGAAAGCGCTGAAGTTGGCGCCGCAGACGGCGCAGGCTCAGAACTCGCTCGGCATCCTTCTGGCGAAACTGGAGCAGGCGCCGCTTGCGCGGAAGTGCTTCGAGCGCGCCATCCAGGCGGCGCCGGAGGAGCCCCACGGCTATCTGAACCTCGGAAAATTGCTTCTGGACCGGTTTGGGCGGCCGGATCAAGCGTCAGATCTGTTTGAGAAGGCGCTACGCGCGGCGCCCGAATCGCAGTTAGGGTATTTCGGCCTGTGCTGTGCGCTGGTACGACAGGGTCCGCTGGATCGCGTCCTGGGCCACTTGCACCGTCTTCGGGCCGTCATGCCAAACCGGCATCGCGCGTATTTCAACACAGTGGAAGCGCTGATGCGGGAAGGCCGCCACTTCGAGGCCAAGGCGTGCTGTCTGGAAGCGCTGAAGCTGCAAAGGGAGGACGGAGAAACCCATGCGTTATTGGGAGAACTCGCCTTCGTTTTCCGCGAAGCGGAAGAGGCCGTGATGCATTACCGCAGCGCCGTCCGGCTGTCACCCGGCTCTCCCAGCGTTGTTTCCGGCCTGCTTCGCGCGCTGGCCGGCATGGGACGCTTCGAGGAGGCGCGGAAAGCGGTGCTCGCGGCTGGCAACCTTTTCCCGCTGCGCGATAAATACCGGTACCGGCCCTGGAGCGGGGAGCCGCTGGAGGGCAAAACGCTCCTGCTGAAGGCGGCCCGCGGCAATGGCGATGCGATTCAGTTCGCCCGTTATACCGCACTCGCCAAGGAACGCGGCGCTAGAGTCATAGTCCAGAGTCCCGCCAGCCTGCGGGCGCTTCTGCTTACAGTCCCGGGAATCGATTCCGTGACGTCCCCAGACGAGCCGCCCCCGCAGGCCGATTATGAGTTTGATTTCGAGCTCCTCGGATTGCACTTGGGAATGGATCTGGAAACCGCGGGACGCTTTGTGCCTTACTTGTTCCCCGATGAGGCGATCCGGAGCGAGTGGGGGCGCCGGCTTGGAGAAAGAAAACAGCTTCGGGTCTGCCTGTCGTGGTCCGGACAGCTCTTATGGGAAAGCGATCCGTATCGTCAGCGGGCGATTCCTCTTCGCCAACTCGGGCCCATTTTCACCATGCCGGAAGTATCGTTCTTCACCGTGCAAAAAGGCCGCGGCGCCAAGGAAATACAGGAGCACGCCGCTGGACTCATGACCGACATGGCGGCCGGCGATTATCTGGACAACGCCGCCGCACTGACGCACATGGATCTGGTAATCAGCAACGATTCCTCCATCGCGCATCTCGCGGGCGCCCTGGGAGTGCGCACATGGGTATTGCTGCCGTATTCCGCCGATTGGAGATGGCAACTGGATCGAGAGGACAGTCCCTGGTATCCTGGCATGCTCCTCTTCCGTCAGCAGCAGCCCGGAGACTGGTCCGATCCGGTCAACGCCGCCTGCGCCGCGCTGCGGAAGCTAGCGCCCGCCGAAGCGGCAGTTGGCGTCTCGTGAATGTGAAGAAGTTTTTGACGGTAAACCGAAACGGAGATCCCCATGAATGAACTGGTAGAGCGGTTATCTAAGGGTGACCACCCTGTTGAAGTCAGCCTGCGTCCGGAAAAAACGGCCAGGCTCCTCAAGGAACGCATCGAGAGCGGCTATGTGCACATCAAGTTTACGGCCACGCGCGGGGGAACCGAGCTCGGCGTCAGGCTTGACAAGCAGCGCACGGACCTCACCCAGGGGGACCTGGACAACCAAGTGGGGAGGGTAAAGCTGGTCGGCAATCTGACGTTGAACTACGAAAAAGTGGTGTGCGTAGCCGATATCGATCTGAAGACATTCGAGGGAACGGGCCATCTGGAGCCCGAGGCGGCCGCGGCCGCCGGAAGCCTAGAGACAAAGGAGGGCTTATGAGCTGGGATGAAAAAGAAGACACCACCATTTACAAAGTGGTAGTGAACCACGAAGAGCAATATTCGATCTGGCCCGAGCATCGCGAAAATGCTCTGGGCTGGCGGGACGGGGGCAAGAGCGGGCCCAAAAGCGAATGCCTGGCTTTCATCAAGGAAGTCTGGACCGACATGCGTCCGCTCAGTCTGCGAAAGAAAATGGACGAGGCTGAGACCAACGCTTGAAAAGCGCCGGTAGCGCAACTTTCACGGAGAGGCAAATCACATGGCGGAAATGGGCAAATATTGCAAGGCTTATGTCCTGCCCCGGCTGAGGCAGTTCGCCGGATGGTCGGAGAATTCCGCAAACGCGCGGAAAGAGGAGAGGAAGGTAGACGGCAAGGACGTTCTCGTTCCGCGGCCGCTTACCGACGAGGATCACCTCTACGTTCAGGAGAATCTGGTGGTAACCGACGGGATCTTCATCGATGAGAATGTGATCTTCGACAAGATCACGCCGGAATGGGAAGAGTTCTGCAAGAACGAATTGCAATTCGACCCGCCGGATTTCCCGATCAAAACGATCGCTCCGCCCGCCGGTCACAACGCACCCGTTCCGGTGGCGTGATCCGGAAGGGCTTTTCCTTCACGCGCCAAATTCCATCACGCCGCGGTTCATAGCTGCGGCTGCACGGCCAGAGTGTCCCACCCGATTCGCTCCCCGATGAAGAAGAAGCGAAAACAAGGGCCAGCGGCTCCGCACGCCTGCTCCACGCTCATCGATCTGTTGCGCTGGAGAGCGGCGCGCGAAAGCGCCGGCCCCTGCTTCACCTTCCTTCCCGACGGCGAGTCCCTGGAGCAGAACCTGGCGGCGATCGACTTGGAGCGGAAGGCACGCGCCTTGGCCGCCAAGCTGCAATCCCTTGCGGCGCCGGGCGATCGCGCGCTTCTGTTGTATCCCCCCGGTCTGGACTACATCGTCGCGTTCTTTGGGTGCCTCTACGCGGGGGTCATCGCGGCGCCAGTCTATCCGCCGGGCGCGGGCCGCATCAACCGCGCAACCGCTCGATTCCTGCGAATCGCCGAGGACGCAACTCCACGGATTGCGCTTACAACCCATGCAGTGCTGGCCAGGCTCGGCGAGCTTCCGCGGCAGGATCCCGCCCTGCGGGGGATGCTGTGGAAGGCTACCGACGATATTCCCGAGGCCCTGGCGGCGGACTGGCGGGAGCCCCGCATACAAGGCAGCTCCACCGCGTTCTTGCAGTACACATCCGGCTCCACGGCGGCGCCAAAAGGCGTGGTTGTCACGCACGAAAATCTGCTGGCGAACCAGCGAATGATCCAGTCCCAATGCGATCACACGCAGGATTCCGATTTTGTCGGCTGGCTGCCTCTGTACCACGACATGGGCCTGATCGGAAACGTGCTGCAACCGCTGTATGCCGGCTCCCGCTGTATCCTGATGCCACCGGCAGCGTTCCTGCAAAAACCTGTCCGCTGGCTGCAGGCGATTTCCCGGTACCGCGCCTCAACCAGCGGCGGACCCAACTTCGGTTATGACCTTTGCGTCCGCAAGATCCCGGAAGACCAGAGAAGCGTCCTCGATTTGAGCAGTTGGCGCGTGGCCTTCAATGGCGCCGAGCCGATTCATCAAGAAACGATCGACCGTTTCGCCTCCGCGTTCGGGCCGTGTGGGTTCCGCCGTGAAGCCTTTTTTCCGTGTTACGGGCTAGCCGAAGCCACGTTGATCGTCGCCGGCGGTCCACGGCGGGAAGCCCCAGCAGTCATCGCCGTGGACCCCCGGGAGCTAGAGAAAGGGAAGGTAACCCCAGGACGCCCGGCCGATGGCGCCAGCCGTGTGCTGGTGAGCTCGGGCCCGGCGGTGGCGGAGACAAAAATCGCGATCGTTAACCCGGACAAGCTCGTGAGATGCAAGACTGGCGAGAGCGGAGAGATCTGGGTTTCCGGCCCCTCGGTAGCCGCCGGTTACTGGAATCGTCCCGAAGAATCGGAGCGGACCTTCCGGGCCCGGATCGGTAGTAAACGATCCGGCCGCCCGTACTTGCGAACCGGCGACCTTGGGTTTCTCCGCGCCGGCAAGCTGTTCGTCACGGGCCGCCTCAAGGATTTGATCATCATTCGGGGCCGCAATTACCATCCCGAGGACATAGAGAATACGGCCGGGCAGTGCCACCCGGCGCTACGGGCCGGTGGCGCCGCCGCTTTTTCCATCCAACTGGGGACCGAAGAAAGGATCGTGCTGGTTCAAGAGGTGGAACGGCACGGCTGTCCCAATTTCGAGGAGCTGGCCGGCGAGATCCGGAAACAGATTGCCGCCGCTCACGAGCTTCCAGTACACGCGGTGGCGTTCGTCAAGCCGGGCGGCGTGCCCAAGACATCCAGCGGCAAAGTCCAGCGAGGCGCCTGCAAGTCCGCCTACGAGAGCGGCGCGATACAGGCGTGGCACAACAGCGTCCGCGAAGAAGCCGAAGCCGGCGCGGATGCCGTCGTATCGGGCTCGGAGGCGCTGCGCGATGGGGACGGAGTCAGCCGCCAGGAGCTTCTGGAGAACTGGCTGCAAGAACGGATCGCCGCGGCGCTGGGCGTTCCCTTCCCGGAGTGGAACCCCGAGCAACTCATTCACAATTTGGGCCTCGATTCCATGATGGCGGTGGAGATCCGGCAACGGGCGGAATCCGATTTTGGCATCGTCTTGCCGGCAGCAACCTTCTTGCAGGATCTCACCATCCGGCAGGTGGCCGAGCGAATGCGCCTGGCGTACGCAGAATCCACGGCTGGCGGCTCACCGCGGAGCGCGCCCGGCGGCGCAACCCGCAAACTTCCCCTGTCGCACGGCCAGCGCGCCTTGTGGCTGATTCACCAGATGGCGCCCGATTCAGCGGCCTATAATTTGGCCGCGGCCTTCGAGGCGGAATCGGAGCTGGACCGGCCGGCGCTGAAACGCGCCTTGCAGGCCGTCACCAACCGGCATGGGGTTCTGCGGGCGTGCTTCGGAACGGACGATGGGACTGCCGTACAGTTCATCCGGGACCATGTGGACGTCGCCTTTGCGGTGGAGGACGTCTCCGGAAGCGACGACGAGGCTGTCAGCCGGCGTCTGTCGCTCGAGGCCGCCCGACCATTCGACTTGCAGCGCGGACCCATCCTGCGGACGCTGCTCCTCGATCGCGGTCCGGGGGCCCGCAGTATCTTCTTTCTCGCGGTGCATCACATTGCCGCCGATCTGTGGTCGGCGGGTCTGTTGCTAAACGAGATCTCGACCATTTATGCCGCGGAGCGAGTGGGCCGGTCCAGTCTGTTGATGCCCGCGCCGGTCTCGTACAGTGATTACATTTACTGGCAACGGGATCTGCTCGCGGGCCCAGAAGGCGAACGGTTGTGGCGTTACTGGGAGCGGCAACTGGCCGGCGAGTCGCCTTTTCTCGATCTGCCGACGGACCTGCCCCGGCCCGCAATCCACACGTTCAACGGATCCGCCTGCCCCTTCCATCTGGACAGCCGGGTCCACGCCGCACTCAAGCAATTTAGCCGAGAGTGCGGAGTCACCGTGTACATGACGCTGTTAGCGGCGTTCCAAGTGTTGTTACACCGCTATACCGCGCAAGAGGATATTTTGGTCGGCTCACCGGATGCGGGCCGGAGCCGCGGGGAGTGGGCGCATGCGGTCGGCTATTTTACGAATCCCCTGCCGCTGCGCGCGAGCTTCGCCGGAGATCCTGGCTTTAAAGAATTCCTGATCGCATCCCGGCCGGCCATTTTGGATGCGTTCACCCACGCCGAATATCCCTTCGCGCTGCTAGTGGAGCGATTGCGGCCGGTCCGGGATCCCAGCCGGTCCGCCCTGTTCCAGGCGATGTTCGTTTTCCAGAATGTCCGCATCGGCAATATCCAGGGGCTGTCGGCGCTGGCCGTGGGCGGGCCGGGCGCCCGCTTCAGCCTGGATGGCGTGGCCCTTAAGTCAATCGCCCTCCCGCAGCCCGGAGCCCAGTTCGATTTGACGCTGCTGATGGCGGAGGCGGAGAGCGGCTTCTCGGCAGTCTTCCAGTACAATACGGCCCTATTCCACCGCGACACAATCGCGCGCATGGCGCGCCACTTTGAGACGTTGCTCGCGGGAATCGTGCGGGAGCCCGAATCTCGCGTGTCCGCGCTGCCCTTGCTTACGGAACAGGAGAAATGTCAGATTCTGACCGAATGGAATGCGCCCGGCGGCGTCTCGCGCCCACAGGCGTTAATTCCGGAGTTGATCGAGCGGCAGGCGGCGCTGACGCCCGATCGGGTCGCTGTTGTGGCGGAAGAAGCGTCGCTAACGTTCGACCAGCTCAACGCCCGCGCGAACCAACTGGCGCGCTATCTGCAAAGCGGCGGGATCGGCCCGGAATCGCTGGTCGGAGTCTGCCTGAACCGGTCTCTTGAATTGGTTATCGCATTCCTGGGCGTGCTCAAGGCGGGCGCTGCGTACGTGCCGCTGGACCCCACCTACCCAGTGGAGCGGCTCGCTTTTCTGTTGGAGGACACGCAGGCGCCCGTCCTGCTCACGGAAGGGGCGCTGTCCGGTATCTTCGCCACCTTGCCCGTGACGGTAGCGCGTCTGGACGAACCGGCGCTTCTTTCCAGCTTCGGCCAAGAAAACCTGGGGTTGCGAATAGACCCGGGGAATCCGATGTATGTCATTCATACATCCGGTTCCACGGGAGTCCCGAAGGGCACCATGAACACGCATGGCGGCGTTCTCAACCGCCTGCTGTGGATGCGCGGAGAGTACGAAGCGGGACCCGACGATCATGTGTTGCAGAAGACGCCGGTCAGCTTCGACGTTTCCGTCTGGGAGTTTTACTTGCCGCTGTTGCGCGGCGCGCGCCTGGTGATGTCCCGCCCAGAAGGCCACAAGGACAGCGGTTATCTGGCGCGGATCATCGCCCAGGAGGCGATCGCCGACATACACTTCGTGCCTTCCATGCTGGCGGCGTTCCTTCAGGAGCCGGGGCTCAAAGAGCGATGCTGGAGCCTGCGGCGCGTATTCTGTAGCGGCGAAGCCCTTCCGGTAACTCTCCAAGACCGCTTCTTCGCCCGTCTAACCGCCGAGCTGCACAATTTATACGGACCCACCGAAGCCGCCGTGGACGTAAGCTATTGGGCTTGCCGCCGTGACGGTGCTCATTCGCGGGTTCCCATCGGGCGCCCCATCGCCAACATCCGGTTGTACGTCCTGGACCGGAACCAGCAACTCGCTCCCGTCGGAATCCCGGGCGAACTCTATATTGGCGGGACGGGCTTGGCCAGAGGATATTTGCGCCGGCCGGATATGACCGCCGAGAAGTTTGTCCCCGATGCATTCGGCGGCGCGGGGGAGCGGCTGTATCGTACCGGCGATCTGGCGCGCTGGCTTCCCGACGGCAACATCGATTTCCTGGGACGTGTAGATCTACATATACACCTAATCATTAAAAAAAACAAGCCTGGCGAGGTCGAGGCTGCGCTGGCGTCGTGCGCGGGCGTTCAGGAAGCAGCCGTTCTGGCGATTGAAGACGGCCCGGCCGGTCTCCGGCTGGTGGGGTATGTCGTTCCGTCGCCATCGGGCAAAGTAACATCCGAAGGGCTGCGACGCGAGTTGAGCGCAAGGCTGCCGGACTTCATGGTTCCGGCCTCGCTCCTCCTGCTAGAGGCTTTCCCGGTCACGCCCAACGGAAAGCTGGACCGCAAAGCGCTGCCCAAGCCGGATCCCGCCGCTTCGCGCCGGGAGAGGCGTTATCTGGCCCCAGCCACCGAGGCGGAACGAGCGCTGGTGGGAATCTGGACCGATGTTCTGGGCCTCGATCTTGTCGGCGTGGACGATAATTTCTTTGAGTTGGGCGGCCATTCGCTTCTGGCCACGCAAGTCATGTCCAGGGTGCGGCGGGTCTTCGGCGCCGAGCTGCCGTTACGCTGCCTGTTCGAAGCCCCTACGGTAGCCCAATTCGCGCGGCAGGTGGAGCGCGCAACCCGGCCTGACGGGCTCCGGGCGCCCCCTTTCACTCGCGTGCCGCGCGACCAGCCTCTTCCGTTATCTTTCGCGCAGCAGCGGCTTTGGCTGCTCGCGCAACTGGATCCCGGCAGTCCTGCTTACAACCTGCCTGCGGCGATACAGCTGGAAGGCGCGTTGAACCTGTCCGCGCTGCGCGACTGCCTTAGCGCAATCTCCGCACGCCATGAAGCCCTTCGTACGCGCTTCAGCACAGCCGGCGGCCAGGCAGTCCAGATTGCCGATCCGCCCGGCCTGTTCGCGCTGGCGGTGATCGACCTGCAAGCCTGGGATGGTACCGGGCTGGAGTCCGAGGTCGAGCGTCTTACTGTGTTCGAGGCGGAGCGTCCCTTCGATTTGGCACGAGGGCCGCTATGGCGCGCGTCGCTGCTCCGGCTCGGAGCCGAGCGATACACCCTGCTGCTGACGATGCATCACATCGTGAGCGACGGCTGGTCCCTGGGCTTGTTTGTCCGGGAGCTAACGGCGCTGTACGAGAGCTTCTCCCGCGGTTTACCAGCCGCTCTGCCCAGCCTGGAGTTCCAGTGCGCGGACTTCGCCATTTGGCAGCGGCGCTGGTTACAAGGGGAGCCGCTCGAAACGGAGTTGAAATACTGGGTCGAAAGATTGTCCGGATTTCAGACGTTAGAGTTACCCGCGGATCGCGGCCGCCCCGCGGCGCACGGCTACGACGGGGCAAGGCAGCCGGTGTCGCTAAGCGCGGACGTCCTGCGCGAGCTTACAGAGTTGAGCCGCCGCGAAGGATCCACGGTCTTCATGGCGCTGATAGCGGCTTGTAAGGCGTTGCTGTGCCGGTATTCCGGCCAGTTCGACATTTGCGTGGGTACCGACGTCGCCGGCCGCAACTTCGGCGAAATCGAGCCGATGATTGGCTTCTTCGTAAACCAGCTAGTGCTGCGTACGGATCTGTCCGGCGACCCGTCCTACCAAGAGTTATTGCAGCGCGTTCGCACTATTACGCTGGACGCATACGCGCATCAAGACTTGCCCTTCGAAAAAGTGGTGGAGGCTCTGAATCCCGAGCGCAACGCCCAGTACTCGCCTCTCTTTCAGGTCAAGTTGGTCCTCCAGAACGCTCCCATGCCGGAGCTGCGTCTGCCAGGCTTGCTGGTGAAAGCGTCGGCCACGCACACCCGGACGGCGCGGTTCGATCTTTTGTTCGACGTGAGGGAGTCCAGCGAAGGGCTCACCGGCGCCATTGAATACTCCACCAGTCTGTTCGACGCGGCCACCATCCAGCGCATGGCTGGACATTGGGAACGTTTGATCGAGGATGCTGTTACCCGGCCGGAGCAGCGCGTGAGCGGTCTCCAGATCCTCTCGCCGATCGAGCGGCGGCAGCTCTTGTCGGAGTGGAACAACACGCGGTTGGCGCCTGCCGCCAGCCCGTCCATCTGTGAACTGTTCGCCGCACAGGTGCGGCGCGCCCCGGACGCCGTGGCCCTAGTTTATGAGGACGAACAACTTTCCTACGGCGAATTGAACCGCCGGGCGAATCAGTTAGCTCATTATTTGCGCGAATTGGGAGCTGGTCCGGAGGTGACGGTGGCGCTATGCGTGGTGCCGGGCCCGGAGATGATCACCGGCTTCCTGGGGACAATAAAGGCCGGTGGCGCCTGGCTGCCGCTGGACCCCGCCTATCCGCCGGAACGCCTGTCGTTCATGCTGGACGACGCCCAGGCGCCTGTACTGCTCACCCAACGGCGGCTGCGCGATACGCTACCGGCGCATTGGGCCCAAGTAGTGGAACTCGACGGTGACTGGGAACGGATCGCGGGCTGCGATACAGGAGACCCGGATACCCATGACCACCCGGAATCTCTGGCGTATGTCATCTACACCTCCGGCTCCACAGGGCGCCCCAAACCCGTCGGCGTCACGCATAGAGGCGCCTCCAATCTCGCGCTCGCCCAGATCGCCGTGTTTCAACCGCGGCCTGGAACGGCCGTGTTGCAATTTGCTTCACCCAGCTTCGACGCCGCCATTTGGGAGTGGATGATGGCGCTGCTGAGCGGCGGCCGGCTGGTAATGGCGCGGCGTGAATCGCTGCTGCCCGGGAGCGGTCTCCTGGAGCTGTTGCGTCGAGAGCGGATCGAGGTAGTCACCATGCCCCCGTCGGCCCTGGCTGCCTGCGCGCCGGAGCGGCTCCCGGCACTGTCCACGGTGATCGGGGCGGGTGAAGCATGCGGTCCCCAGATTGTCGCAGCGTGGGGCGAAGGACGGCGCTTTTTCAACGCGTACGGCCCCACCGAGACCGCGGTTTGCGCCAGCATCTCGGAGCCGCTGCGCGGCGGCGATGCCGTCTCCATCGGGCGGCCGATCATAAGAGTCCAAACGTATGTCCTCGACGCCCAGGGCGCGCCCGTTCCCGTCGGAATCGCGGGAGAGCTGTACATCGGCGGCGCTGGGGTAGGCCGCGGATATCTGAACCGGCCGGACCTGACGGCGGAAAACTTCGTGCCCGACTCCTTTAGTGAACGCGCCGGGGCGCGTCTGTATCGGACTGGAGACCGCGTCCGCTGGCTAGCCGACGGCCGCCTCGTATTTCTGGAACGGCTGGACGAACAGGTGAAAGTGCGCGGGTACCGCATCGAAATTGGCGAGATCGAGGAGGTACTCAGCCGGCACCCGGGAGTCCGGCAGTGCGCGGTGGCCGTCCGCGAGGATCCTCCGGGCGGCAAGCGCCTGATGGCGTTCATTGTCCCCCGGGAGGGAACCGAGCCTGGGGCGTCCGCCTTGCGCGCTTACCTCCAGACGAGCCTGCCCGAGTACATGCTGCCCTCCGCCTACGTGACGCTGGATCGGCTGCCAGTGACGCCGAACGGCAAGCTCGACCGGAAGGCGTTGCTCACCACGGCGGTAACGAGGCGGCCGGAGGAAGGTCCCGGCGCGCCGTTTAGCGCCACCGAAGAGATCCTAGCGGGTATTTGGACCCAGGTTCTCGGCGCCGGGCCGGCCGGCGTTACGGACAACTTCTTCGATCTGGGCGGGCACTCGCTGCTGGCAACGCAGCTGGTTTCGCAGATCCGCGCCATTTTCCGCGTGGAATTGCCCTTGCGCGCGATCTTTGAGTATCCCGCGCTGGGAAGTCTGGCGGCCGAAGTGGATCGGTCGTGCGCCGCGGGACAGAAGCCGCCATCCGCGCCGCGGCCGGTCAGCCGCGAAGGCCCGCTGCCGCTGTCCTTCGCGCAACAACGGCTCTGGTTTATCTCCCAACTGGAACCGGAGAGCGCCGCCTACAACGTCCCGGCGGCGCTGCGCCTGGGCGGGAATCTGGACGTCACGGCGTTGGCCCTCGGCATCAACGAACTGGTCCGGCGGCACGAGGTACTGCGCACCAGCTACCCGGCGCCGCATGGCGTGCCCGTTCAGGAAATCGCGGCGCCGGCGACGCTTCCGTTTCCGCTCATCGATCTTAGCGGACTGGCCGATGGCGTCGCGGAAGCCGAGCGGCTGGCGGCGGCCGAAGCCCTGCGGCCCTTCGATCTAAGCAAGGGACCACTGGTGCGGGCGCCGCTTCTGCGCCTTGCGGCCGATGACCACATCCTGCTGCTCACTCTGCATCACATTGTCAGCGATGGCTGGTCCGTGGCGATTCTCATGCGCGAATTACAGGCCTTATATCAGGCTTTTCGAGCAGGTCTGCCATCGCCCCTGGCCCCCGTTCCACTCCAGTATGCCGACTTTGCGCTCTGGCAACGCGAGTCGCTGCAAGGCACCGGGCTGGAAGACCAACTGCGCTACTGGCGGGGGCAACTCGCGGGCGCAACGTATCTCGATCTGCCCACCGACTTCCCCCGGCCGCCTAGGCCCAGCCGTCAGGGCGCGAGCGTCCCACTGCGGATCTCCTCGGATCTCCGCGGCGTCCTGAAGGAACTGAGCCGCCGCGAAGGGGTCACGCTCTTCATGACTTTGCTCGCTGGATTTCAGGCGTTGCTGGGACGCTACACCGGGCAGACGGATATCGCGGTGGGTACGGTAATCGCGAATCGGAATATGGCTGAGACGGACGGGCTGGCAGGGTTCCTGGTAAATCAACTTGTGCTGCGCACTAGCCTCGCGGGCCGCCCCGACTTCCGCGAGCTGCTGAAACGGGTCCGTGCAGTCACGCTGGGCGCCTATGCGCATCAGGAGCTGCCGTTCGAAAAGCTAGTGGAGGAACTGGAACCGGAGCGGGCGCTGGCGCGCGCACCGCTGTTTCAAGTCGTCTTCGCCTTGCAGAACGCCCCACAAACAACACTGGATCTCGCCGGCCTGGAGGTGCGCCGCTTCGGATCGCATCGGCAGCCCGCCAAGCACGACTTAAGCGTGGTTCTGGAAGAAGGTCCCGAGGGCATTACCGGGGCCATCGAGTATGCGGCGGAGCTCTTTGCCGAAACCACGGTAGAGCGCCTGGCCCGACATCTGATCACGCTGTTGCGCAGCGCAACCGAAGACCCGGGCGCCTGCATTGCCGACTTGCGATACATGCCGGCCGCCGAGCGCCGCTTGCTGGAAGAGTGGAGCGGCGCGCAAGCCGGAGCCTCCGCGCGGGCCTGTGTGCACCAGCAGTTTGAAGAGCAAGCCGCGGCGGTGCCCGGCGCGTGCGCCCTCGTCTGCGGCGACCTGACGCTCAGCTATGGCCAGCTCAACGCACGCGCGAATCGGCTGGCGCACTATTTGCGGGATCTAGGCGTCGGTCCGGAGATTCGCGTTGCCCTGTACCTGGAACGAACCTCCACGTTGATCGTTGCATTGCTGGGAGCGCTGAAGGCTGGGGGCGCCTATGTGCCGATAGACGTCCGCGCGCCCGCCGAACGGATCAGCTTCCTGCTAGATGACGCGCTGGCGCCCATCGTAATCACTGAGGAACGGCTGCGCGAACGCTTGCCCTCGCACGCCGCGCTGATTGTGTGCCTGGACTCCGATTGGGCGGTCATTGAGGAATGCGCCGCCGGCGATCTCGCGCCATTAGCCGGTCCGAGCAACCAGGCTTATGTGCTCTATACCTCCGGCTCAACCGGACAGCCGAAGGGAGTGGTAATCGAGCATCGCCAGCTAGCGAATTATGTAGGCGCAGTCTCGGCCAGACTCGGCCTTCCGGCCCGCTCTTCCTTTGCCCTGCTGTCCAGCGTCGCGGCGGATCTCGGCAACACCGTGCTATTTCCCGCGCTGTGCGGCGGCGGAACGTTGCACGTGATCGGCGAGGATCTGGCGATCGACGGTCCCGCGCTGGCAGAATACTTCGACGGTCACGCGATCGATTGCGTGAAAATCACTCCCTCGCATTTGGCTGGACTGCTGACGCCGGAATCCGGCGCGCGCATTCTTCCTCGCAAATGCCTGGTGTTAGGCGGCGAACCGTCGGCCTGGGAATGGGTCGAGGAATTACGGCGGAAACGCCCGGACTGCCGCGTGCTGAATCACTATGGCCCCACCGAATGCACTGTCGGAGCTTCCTCCTATGAGGTGGCGAACGGGCCGGAGCGCGCAGGGGCGCTTCCGCTCGGCCGTCCTCTGCCCGGCGTGTATCTGTACGTCTTAGACGAGGGTCTGGGGCTGGTTCCGGTGGGAGTGCCCGGGGAACTCTTCATCGGAGGCGGCGGCGTTGGCCGTGGATACCTGAACCACCCCAGCCTGACGGCGTTGAAGTTCCTTCCGCATCCCTTCTCGCTTCAGGAGGGGGAACGCTTGTATCGCACCGGGGACCGCGCCCGCTGGCGCTCCGAGGGCAACTTGGAGTTTCTGGGACGGATCGATGGCCAGTTGAAGATCCACGGGTTCAGGGTGGAACCGGGTGAAATAGAATCCCTGCTGGCCGCTTACCCGGGAATCCGGCAGTCCACGGTGACTCTGCGCAAGGACGGCGGCAGCCCCAAACTGGTGGCCTACGTGGTTCCACGCCGCTGGGCCCCACGGACACCGCTCGGATCGTACTTTACCCTGCCGAACGGTTTAACTGTCAATCACCAGAACAAGAATGAAACGGAATACCTGTACCGGGAGATCTTCGAATCTCGCGCGTACCTGCGCCATGGAATCCACATTCCCGAGTCGGCATGCATATTCGATGTGGGCGCGAACATCGGCATGTTCACGCTGTTCGCCAGCCAGCAGAGTCCGCGGGCCACGATTTACGCCTTTGAGCCGTGCACGCCTCTTTTCGAAAGGCTGCGGGAGAATGCCAACCAGTGCGTGGCCGGCGTCAAGGTCTTTCAGATAGGGCTATCGGATCGCGGCGGCTCGGCCAAGTTTACTTATTATCCCCGCTACTCGATGATGTCGGGGTTGAGCGAGTACGCCGACCCCGCCGTCGAAATCGACGTGATCAAAAGAACGCTGCGCAACGAGCAGGCAATGGGGTCGGACCTGGCGGGGAGTCTCCTGGCGCAGGCCGACGAACTGCTGGCGGGCCGCTTCGAGAGTCAAATCGAGACGGTGCGTCTCGCCCGCTTATCGGATGTCATGCGCGAGGCGCGGGTAGAACACATCGATCTGCTGAAGATCGACGTGCAGCGAGCTGAACTGGATGTGTTGCGCGGGATAGACGCCGGGGATTGGGACAAGATCGATCAGATCGTAATCGAAGTCCACGACGCTCCGGGACTGATCACCCACGGCAGAGTACCCGAGATCACCGCTTTGCTGGAAAGCCGTGGTTTCGTGACCTTCGCTGGCCAATACCGTGAACTCGAGGGCACCGACCGCTGGAACGTGTACGCGCAGCAGCGGATCCCGAGTGTGGAGCGCCGCTTGGATAATGGCGTGCCCTTGAACGTGGAAAGCTATTCGCGTCTCGATCTCGACGGCTTGCGGGAGTACCTGCGCGCGAAGCTGCCGGAGTACATGGTGCCGGCGGCGTTCGTGGTGCTGGAGCGGCTGCCGTTGACGGCCAACGGGAAGGTGGACCACCGGGCGCTGCCGGAGCCGGAGAGCGCCCAGACGGAGGAAGCCTGGGTAGCGCCGCGAACGGCGACCGAAGAGATCGTGGCCGGGATCTGGGCGGAAGTGCTGGAGCGGGAGCGGGTGGGGGCCGAAGACAACTTCTTCGACCTGGGCGGCCATTCGCTGTTAGCCACCCAGGTGGTCTCGCGGCTGCGCAAGGTGTTCGGAGTGGAGCTGGCGGTGCGGACGCTGTTCGAAGCGCCGACCGTGACGGCGCTGGCACAGCAGGTGGAGCGGACGGACGGCCAGCATCCCGCGGCGCCCCTGACCAGTGCCAGCCGGGAGGAAGAGCTGCCGCTGTCGTTTGCGCAGCAGCGGTTGTGGTTCCTGGACCAGTTGGAGCCGGGCAGCGCGGTCTACAACTCTCCCCGGGCGTTCCGGCTGAGCGGGGAACTGGACATCGGAGCGGTGGCTGCGAGTCTCACGGAGATCGTGCGGCGGCACGAAGTACTGCGGACCAGCTTTCCGGCGCGGGCCGGAGAGCCGCGGCAGAGGATCGCCCCGGCGGTGGCGCTGCGGCTGCCGGTGGTGGACCTGAGCGGACTGCCCGGGCCGGAACAGGCGGCGCGGGAGCTGGCGGCCGAAGAAGCGCGGCGGCTGTTCGATCTGGCGCGGGGGCCGCTGCTGCGCGTTACGCTGCTGCGCTTGGACCAGCGCGATCATGTGCTGCTGGCCAGCATGCATCACGTGGTGAGCGACGGCTGGTCGGTGGGGATTCTGGTGCGGGAGTTCACCGCGCTGTATCGGGCCAGCCGCCAGGGCGAGCCGTCGCCGCTGGCCGAGTTGCCCCTGCAGTATGGCGACTATGCGGTATGGCAGCGGCAGTGGCTGCAAGGGGAGGCGCTGGAACAACAGTTGAGCTACTGGCGGGAGCG
>CATPCJ010000315.1 GCA_955652915.1 uncultured Bryobacteraceae bacterium | reverse complement strand
TGCGGACCGCGTCGCCTTTGATTGTGTCGCCGAAAAGGATGACGAGCTCCGGCTCCGCCTTCAATTGATCGCGAAGTAATTCGAGATCCGCAAATTCATTTCCCGGCACCGTCACAATGCTGCGGACAGCTTGTTTCTGCTCGCGCACCGGACCGGGCGTCAGCGTGTAAATATGCGCGTCGTGATGGCGATGATTAGCGCGGATCTGGAACGCCAGCAGCGGATGTTGCTGCGACAAATCGTTCGCAATAATCAGAATCGCCTTGCGGTTGTAGAGATCCGCCGTCGTCGCCAGCGCTTCTGTCTTGCCGCTCAGCGCATCCAGTAACGTGGTGAGATCCCCGGTGCGATGGTGGTCGATGTTATTCGTTCCCAGCACTTCTCGCGCGAATTTCTGAAGATAGTAATTCTCTTCGTTGGACGTATGGTTCGAGCCGATAACGCCGAACTTTCCGCCGCCCTCTTTGACTCCCTTGAATTTCTTCGCCACGGTCTCCAGCGCTTCCGACCAGGACACCGCCTCCAGTTCGCCATTCTTGCGCACCATCGGCGATTGCAGGCGCTCCGGGCTATTCACAAAGTCGAAAGCGTAGCGCCCCTTGATGCACAAAAATTCGCCATTGATTCCCGAGCGGTCGCGATTGTTCCCGCGGATGATTTCATTGTTGCGAACGCCCAGCGTGGTCTTGCATCCGTCCGCGCAGTGCGTGCAGATCGTGCCCACGTGGTTCATTTCCCACGGACGCGTTTTGTATCGATAAGTGCCGCTGGTCAGCGCGCCTACCGGACAGATGTCGATGCACATTCCGCACTCGTCGCAGTCAAGATGATCGAAATGGTTTGGCACGATTTCCGAATGCGCGCCCCGATTGGCGACGCCCAGCGCGCCCACTCCCATGCCCTCATCGCAAATCCGAACGCATCGGTAACACAAAATGCAGCGCGGCGCATCGAAGAACACTACCGGCGACCATTGCTGTTCTTCCACGTGCAACTTTTGCTCGACGAAGCGGCTCTCGCCCGCGCCGTAGCGAAAAACCATGTCCTGCAGTTCGCATTCGCCGCCTTTGTCGCACACCGGGCAGTCCAGCGGATGATTGGTGAGCAGGAATTCGAGGGTGCCTTTTCGCGCGTCGCGGACGATGGGCGAATCGGTGTGTACCACCATTCCTTCGGCCACCGGCAAGGTGCATCCAACCTGAAGCTTGGGCGTCTTGTCCACTTCCACCAGGCACATGCGGCACGCGGCTTGCAGCGTCAGGCCGTCGTAATAACAAAAGGACGGAACTTCGATGCCCACCTGTTTCGCGGCATTGATTACTAACGTCCCAGGAGCGGCGGTGACGGGCTTGCCATCGATGATTAGATTTATCAAGTCTGCCATTTTTTAGTTTTGCTATACCAGTACGGCTTCGTGCGAATGCTCATAAGGGCACGGATGCCCGTTCAAGTGTGCTTCAAAATCTTCGGGAAACTTCTCGACAATTGAAATCGTCGGCATCGCGGCCGCATCCCCCAATGCGCAGAATGTCCGCCCCAGCATATTCTTCGAGAGTTCGCCAATCAAGGGGATATCGCTCTTTTGGCCCCCTCCGTCGTGCATGCGCTGCAGCATTTTCTTCAGCCAGGTGGTGCCCTCGCGGCAGGGGATGCACCAGCCGCAGCTTTCGTGCGCGTAAAATTTCATGATGCGTAGGGCAAATTTCACCATGCAAGTATTTTCATCCAGGATCACCGTGCCGCCCGATCCCAGCATGCTCTTTGCCTTCGCCAGACTGTCAAAATCCATGGCGATGTCGCACTCATCGGCCGTCAGGAGCGGACACGATGAACCGCCCGGCACCACAGCCTTCAGCTTTTTGCCATTGCGCATCCCGCCGCCAACTTCGTAAATCATGCGCAGTAAATTGAAGCCCACCGGCAATTCGTAGACGCCGGGTTTATTGATGTGGCCGGAAAGGCAAACCATCCGCGTTCCGCCATTCTTCGGCGTTCCTAAAGCGGCGAATGCGGCGCCTCCATCGCGAATGATCGGCGGCACGGCGGACAGAGTCTCCACATTATTCAATAGCGTCGGAGATTGCCACGCGCCCGACACGGCCGGAAACGGCGGCTTCATGCGTGGAATGCCGCGCTTGCCCTCGATTGAATCCAGCAGCGCGGTTTCTTCACCGCATTCGTAAGCGCCCGCTCCGGTATGCGTGTAGATGTCGAAATCAAAACCAGTGCCTTGGATGTTCTTGCCCAAATACCCGCGGCTGTAGGCTTCGGCGATGGCCCGATCCATGACGTCGATGAGATAACGATACTCGCCGCGAATATATATGTAGCCTTTGTGCGCGTCGATAGCGCGGCCCGCGATCAGAATTCCTTCGATCAACTGCTGCGGATCGTTTTCCATCAGCAGGCGATCTTTGCACGTGCCCGGCTCGCTCTCATCCGCATTCACAATCACGTACTTGGGTTTCGGCGAAGTCCGGGGCACAAAGCTCCACTTCAAGCCGGCCGGAAACCCCGCACCGCCACGTCCTCGAAGCGCCGACACTTTCACCTCGTCGATGATCTGCTCCGGAGTCATCTCGATGGCTTTGAAAAATGCTTTGAAGCCGTCGTTTGCCAGGTAAGTATCCAGCGACGCCGAGTTCGGAAGCCCAAAGCGCTTGGTGACGATCTTCACTTCCAGAGGACTGGGCTCGTTATAAAGCATGGTGTGCCTTTGTAGGGCAGGTTGGTAACCTGCCGCCGATTGAAAATCGGCCAATTTCACCTTCCAATATTCTTCGTAACAACGTGAGACACCGATTAATAATCGGCGGCAGATTACCAACCTGCCCCACAAATCCCCTCATTGCCGCTTCCTCAATTCGCCCACCAACTGATCCAACCGTTCCGCAGTTACCTGGTGATGAAACTCATAATTTATCTGTACAGCCGGCGCCCAAGAGCAAGCGCCAATGCATTCCACTTCTTCCAGCGAGAATTGCCCGTCGGCGGTCACTTCCTTATTCCCGATCCCCAATGTTTTTTCGGCGTGATGGTACAGTTCTTCGCCGCCCGTGAGCAGGCAACTGATATTGGTGCAGACCTGCACGTGGTATTTGCCCATCGGTTTTCGATGCAGCATCGAGTAGTATCCCACCACTTCGTCCACTTGCAGCGGCGTAACCTTGCACCGCTTTGCCACCTCTTCAATCAGCTCATTCGAGATGTGGCCCACTTCGTCCTGCGCGAACAGCAGCATCGGAATCACGGCTGAGCGCGTTCGCCCCGGCGGATACGTTTCCAGCAACTTTGCAAATTTGGCTTCCAGCTCCGGCGAGAAAGTCATTATCGATCGGTGTCCCCCAATACGAAATCCATGCTGCCCAGTGCGGCGATCGAGTCCGCCAGCAGCCGCCCTTCCAGCAGCGCCGGGAGCGCCTGCAAGTTTCCAAAACTGGGCGTCCGCATGAAAACCCGATGCGGTTTCGACGTTCCATCGCTGACCACGTAGTAGCCGATTTCACCGCGCGGCGATTCCACCACCTGGAACGCTTCTCCGGCCGGTACGCGGAAGCCTTCCGTCACGATCTTGAAATGATAGATCAGCGCCTCCATCTGGGTCTTCATTTTCTCGCGCTCTGGAAGTACGATCTTGGGCGCATCCGCCTGCCACGCGCCTTCCGGCATTCCTTGCAGCGCCTGAGTAATGATCCGTGCGCTCTGGCGCATTTCCGTGAGACGCACGCGATACCGGGCGAACACGTCGTTCTCGGTCCGCGTGGGGACGTCGAAGTCGAATTTCTCGTAGCTCGAATACGGCTCGGACTTACGTATGTCCCACTTCATTCCCGCGGCGCGAATCATTGGACCGGTAACGCCCAGGTCCAGCAAAGTTTCGAGCGGCGCGATGCCCACACCCTTGGTACGCCGCGTCCAGATAGGATTCGTGTCCAGCAGTTCTTCGTACTCATCCACTTTGCTCGGAAATGTCCCGATGAATTTTCCCACCGCCTGCTGCCATCCCCTCGGTGGCTCCAGCGCCACGCCGCCGATGCGTATGTAGCTGGTCATCATCCGCTGGCCGGAGAACATTTCCAGGATGCGAAGAATATCCTCGCGCTCGCGGAAGCAATAAAAGAAGACGCTCATCGCGCCGATGTCCAGGGCGTGCGTTCCCAGCCAAACCAGGTGACTGTTGAGGCGCGAAAGTTCGGCCATCATGACGCGCAGCCATTGCGCCTTCGGAGGAATTTCAATATCTCCGATCAGTTTTTCAACCGCCAGCGCGTAGACCAGATTGTTCGAAAGGTTGGCCAGATAATCCACGCGATCCGTCAGCGTCACCACTTGCTGCCAGGTCTTTACCTCGCACTCTTTTTCAATTCCGGTATGCAGAAACCCGATGTCGGGCACCGCTTTGATGATGGTCTCTCCGTCCAGTTCCAGGACCACGCGCAGCACGCCGTGTGTCGACGGATGCTGCGGACCCATGTTGAGAGTCATCCGCCGGCCGTTGCCTGGCGGCGTTTGGAAACCGGTTTTTTCCGCGTCTTCGGCGCTGATGGTGTCGGTGTGGAGTATGGTCTCTCGCATGGAATCCTATTCGTTCTGGTACGTGTACTTATGGCCGTGCACCGGATAATCCCTTCGCAGCGGGTTGCCTTCCCAATCGTTCGGCATGAGAATGCGGCGCAGATCCGGATGATTGCGGAACTTGATGCCGAACATGTCGAAGACCTCGCGCTCATACCAGTTGGCGCCGCGCCACAGGCCGGTGACGGAGTCGATCTCGCACTGCGATTCGGAAACCCGGCACTTCAGCCGCAGGCGAGTGTTTTTCTCGAGAGAGTGCAGCAGGTAGACCACTTCGAAGCGGGGATCGGCCGGATGCCAATCCACCGCGGTGATGCCGCTCAAACGAACGAATTTTTGCTCGTCCTTTAGGAAGCGGCAAGCTTCAACGATTCTGGATGGCGAAATAAAAAGTGTCGATTCGCCGTGTTCAGCGTGTCCATCTGTAATAGCGTCTGGCAAACGAGCTTCCAGCGCCGCCGCGTCCGGTTTTTCTTTCAATTCGTCAGGCAGCATTTTTTTGGTTCGTTGACGCCTCGGATGTTTTACCGGCCGTTGTGACCGCAGGCTCGATCGACCAGTCTAGCGCGCCCTTCTTCCAGATGTAGAAGAAACCCACCAGGATCAGAACGATGAAGAGCAGCATCTCCACAAACGCGAACATCTTCAGTTCGCGATAGACCACCGCCCATGGATACAGAAACACCGCCTCAATATCGAACAGTATGAAAACGATCGCCACCAGGTAGAACTTCACGCTGAAGCGCTCGCGCGCGCTGCCGGTCGGCGCGATCCCGCACTCATACGGCGAGTCTTTCACCTTGTCTTTCACCCGCTGTCCGATCAAAAACGAAATCGCGACTAGCGCCGCGGCCACCACCACGGCCAGCGCAATCTGCACCAGGACCGGGAAGTAGGTATCGGAGTAAGAAGTTGGCATTGGATTGTGGACCGTGAAACTGTAAGCCCTACAATTTGACTATAATGAGATCCGGCCTCGGGCCGCAAGTTCCGTCTTGGAATTTCTTCCGGTGGGGTGGGACAGTGCTTGAAACAAAAGAGATAGAAATTGTAGTAAACGGCCAGCCGCGCCGGACTCCCGCTGGTCAGAGCCTGGGAGAATTGCTGGTTTCGCTTGAAGTCGATCCGGCGCGGGTGGCGATCGAGCTGAACCGGTCGATTATACGCCGCGAGAACTGGAATCGGACCATGATCGGCGCCGGTGCAGCGTTAGAGATAGTACAGTTTGTGGGTGGAGGGTAGCTTTCCTGGCATAGTAATCGTTTTTCCTATTGACTCTTCCGCTGGGTCAGGTTAAATTTTAATGGCCGTCAAATGTTGCAAACGTAAGTAGGGGATGATGTTCAAAACAAAAAAAACCCGTTCTGAAAGTGAAAAT
>CATPCJ010000314.1 GCA_955652915.1 uncultured Bryobacteraceae bacterium | reverse complement strand
TCTCACTCCGCCCGCAACGCCTGAATCACATCCACCCGCGCGCAGGCAAATGTCTATTGCGAAAATAGACGTCTCATGCTACAAACGGAGCGCATGGATCAGTTGCCCGGAGACTCAGGCACGATGAACGATCAGACCGCAGAACCGGTAGATTTCTTGAGCCTTTACCGTCGCGCGTTCGTGGAATACGGCACGCAGGCTCTTTGGAACAAGCGTGCGCTTGAAGCGCCTACGCAAGAGGATGCGCTTGTGGTGGCGCGTGCTCTGCGCATCGAGGGTGACCGCAAGGCTCGGCGGTTGGCCGAACAGATCGAGCAGGCATGCCGTGCCGCTATCTAAAATCCAAACCGACATTCTCGGACTGCTTGCGGCGCAGCGCGACCCGGAGAGTTATGTCGCCGGAGCAACGCCGTTGAACCGGAATGCGCCCCGCTTTTCCGAAGACATTGACGTTTTCCATGATCGCGAAGAACGGGTTGCGTCCGCGGCCCTCAACGATGCGCAAACGCTTGCTGCGGCGGGTTACAGTGTCAGATGGTTGCGGCAATTGCCCTTGATCTATACCGCCGAAGTTGCACGCCAGACCGCTAGCACACGTCTTGAATGGGTCGTTGACAGCGACTTTCGGTTTTTCCCGACAATACGGGATGATCTGTTCGGCTACATTCTGCATCCGGCGGACCTCGCGATGAACAAAGTCATGGCCGCTGCTGGACGGCGTGAAGTCCGTGATTTGGTCGACCTCATGACAATTCACCGCGGTGTTCTTTCGCTTGGCGCCGTAGTATGGGCTTCCGTCGAAAAGGCGCCCGGCTTTACACCTGAAGGGTTGATTGCGGAAATTCGCCGGAACTCCCACTATCCCGCCGCCGAATGGCGGGCGCTCATCACGGAAGAACCGCTTGATCCTCGCGTCATCACGGCGCAGCTAAACTCAGCCCTTGACGATGCAGAAGCCTTTGTCCGGCGCATGCCCACGGAGAAGCTCGGTTTGCTATTTCTCAAAGGCGGCCACGTTGTCCAGCCCGCCCCGGATAGTCTGGAAGACTATCAAACTCATGCCGGGCATAGACGCGGCCAATGGCCGAGCAGTCCTGAAATCACCGCCGCCATGATGGAGCGTTACAACCTGAATCCAAATCCATAGAACATATGAAGTACGGTTGATGGAGGCAATCGGCACTGGGATGCCGGCTATAGCACGGTTCACTCCGCCCGCAACGCAGTCATCACATCCACCCGCGCCGCCCGCGCCGCAGGCACCGCCGACGCGGCCATTGCCGCCACCAGCAGCACGGCCGCCGCCCCGGCCACTACCCACGCCCCCGGCGTCCGTGCGTTGGCGATATAGCTCCCGGCCAGTTGCCGCAGAGCGAACCCGCACGCTATTCCCGCAACGATGCCCCCGGCGGCCATCATGGCGCCCTCCGCGATGACCCGCCCCAGCAAATGCCGCGGCTGCGACCCGATGGCCAGCCGGATGCCGAACTCGCGCGTCCGGCTGCTCACCGAAAACGCCAGCACTCCCGCTACTCCGACCACCGCAATCGTCAGCGCCACCAGCGCGAAGCCGCCGAACACAATCGCGTTCAACCGGTCCGGCGTCAGCACCTCCGCACGGACATCCTCCAGCGTCGCGGCGCGCTCCACCGGCTGCTCCACTGACATCTCACGGATGGTGCGGGAAATCGGACTCACCAGCGCATAGGGGTCTGAGCGCGCATGGACAAAGAGGCGCCCGACAAAATCCGGTCTCTGCGGGAACGGCTGATACACCGTCATCGCCGGACCCGGGACCACATTCTCATCGTCGATATCCGCCACGACGCCGACGATGCGTTGCGGCGTCGCTTTGATGCCGATGAACTTCATTATTGGATCGGTCCAGATAACATGCCGATTGAGGACCTCCTGGTTCGGGAACATTCGCTGGGCCACGCTCCGGCTCACCATCACCACCGGCTCGCTGTCTTTGCGATCGAGATCGTTGAAATCCCGTCCGGCAACGATCGCCACGCCGAGCGCCGCGAAGAAACCGGGTGACACGACACGGAATCGCCCACGCGGATCTTCTTCCCCTGGCCCGCGATTATAGCCCTCGGCCGTGAATTGGAAGCCGGGGCCCAACCTGGCTCGATCGCGCCAGGGAGTCATGACACCAAGAGCTACACCGTCCACGCCCGGCAACCGCTGGATGCGCCGGAGGACTTCCTGGTAGAAGTCCACCACTTGATCGGGGGTCCGTTGATACGAGATCACCGGCAGGTTAATCGAGAGCACGCGGCGCATGTCCATGCCGGTGTCCACCGCCTGCAGCGCGAGCAGCGTCTGCAACAGCATGGCGGCCCCGGCCATCAGGACAAAAGATGCGCCGATCTGGGTTACCGCGAACGCCCGCAGCCGGCCGGTCGAGCTGCCGGTGGTTCGCACCCCTCCACTCGACAGGCTGAGTCCATTCGAGCGGCCGTCCGAGGGAAGACGCGGCACAAAAGCCAAAAGTGCCGCCGCGATCAGCGCCAGCCCCGCGCCCACCCACAACATGCTGGAGTCTACCGTCAGATCCAGCGCGCGGACCGAAAACCGTGACGCGTACCGCGCCAGGATGGCCACTATGGGTCGCGCGATCAGCACGCCCAACGCTGCTCCAGCGCCGCAGAGCAGCAGGCTTTCGGCCAGCAGGATTCGTCGCAATGCGCCAGTACTTGCGCCCAACGCCGCGCGAATCGCCAGCTCGCCTTCGCGCCGAATCGTCCGCGCCAGAATCAGGTTGGCTACGTTCGAGCACGCGATAATGAAGACCAGCCCCGAGGCCGCCAACAGGAGCCACAGCACGGTCCTGGCCTTCGACGTGATCTGGTCGCGCAGCGGCACTGCGGTAATCTGGCCGTCGCCTTTTGTGGAATACGCTTCCGGATGCTCTTTGATCATTCCGGCGTAGGTCACTCTCAGTTCCGCGCGGGCCTGCTCCAGAGTCGCGCCGGGGACGAGCCGCCCGAACAGCTCCGTCATGCGATGCACTCGTCCCGTCACCATGGTCGCCGAAAGGTGGTGCGGGCTGGTGACGACGTTGGCGATGATCTCGGTTTCCGCCGGATACGGTATCGATGGCTCCAACACACCCACGACGGTGGCGGTGCGCGAGTCAAGCCTCACCACTTTCCCGAGCACGGACGGATCGCTGTTGAGCGCGGTGGTCCAGAACCGATACGTTAGAACCATCGCGCCGGCGGCGTTCGGGCCGTCGTCCCGCATGTCCAGCAACCGCCCCATCACCGGGTGCAGACCCATCACGTCGAAATAGGTGCCGCCGACAACGCCCGCCCGCACTTCGCGCGGCTCGCCGAGCCCGATCATGCTGAAGCCGATGGTCGAGAAATCGCCGATCGCGCTGAACGATTTCACGCGCGAGCGCAGGTCCTGGATCTCCGGCACGGAGAACGTGGCGTTCTCAACGCCGAGACCCGGCGCGCTCTGGCGGATGTAGATGAGCCGGTCCTCATCGCGGTTCACCAGCGGCCGCAGCAGCACCCCGCGTACTACGCTGAAGATCGCGGTGTTGGCGCCGATGCCGAGCGCGAGCGTCAGAACGACGGCCAGCGTGATCCCCTTGGCACGCGCCAGCGAACGGAACGCCAGTTTCATGTCAAGCAGTGAGGTCATCATCTCCATCCTATTTCATTCTTCGCCGGATTCCGCGAGCAAATCTCCCAGCCGATCCAACCTTCGTTCCCACATCGAACGGCGATCGCCGATCCATTGCTCCAGGATCGAAAACCCTGCCGTCTCGAGGCGGCAAGTGCGCACTCTCCCGACCTTCTCAGTGTGCACAAGTCCGCTTTCCTCCAACACTTGCAGGTGTTGAGCCACCGCTGTCAGTGTGATATCGAAGGGCGTTGCCAGCCGGGAGACCGAAAGGGGTCCTGCGCTGAGCTTCTCCACGATTGCCCGGCGCGTGGGATCGCCGAGAGCGTGAAACACGCGGCCGACTTTAACTTTGGTGCTGGGCATTGCTCGTGCCACGGTCGTCCGGTTCGAGCAATTCTCCGGCGAAAATCTCCTTAACGGCTCCAGCCACCCCGGCCCCGATCGCGGTCTCGACCGAAGTAAGCTCCTTTGCCAATTGTTCGAAAAGCTTGCGCCATCCCGCTTCGCGCATTTGAGGACCATCGGCGCCCTCAAAGAACGCTCCCTGATGTGTGCAGATCAGGTCGGTTCCTTGGTCAGTTGGCAAAAGCTCAATCGTGACCAGCGAGGCCGAGATGCGCTTATCGCCGAGAGTCATCATAGAAGCAGTTACAACGCGCCGGTTGGGCACAATGTCCAGATGAGTTCCCTCGTTGGTAAGTGCGACGCCTGGGAACGGAGTGCCTTCCTTGAAACGATACCGGGTCCGCTCGATGCCTCCGACTCGAAAATCCATCTCAAACTGCTCGACCTCGTGGCTTTTACCTTCGGCAAACCAGCGGCGCTTCTTAGCCGCGTCGGCGAAAGCGGCGAACACGCGTTCAGGCGGCTTGGGATAGCTGCGCTCGATGACGAAAGTGCTGTGAATAACGGATTGCTCTTCCATGGTTTTTCCTCTTACATTAGTGAAGTGGTCACTTCAGTATTGCTCGGAACAACACAATTGTCAAGTGGATACTTCAGTATTTTTTCTTGACGCCGACCTATTTTCCCGGCGAGCGCTTGGTGGAACCGGTCGCGAAACTGCGCAGATCGGCCATAGTTGAGGGGTGGCCCGTGGTTCGGTAAGCGGTATCCTGACAACTCGCGAAACGGTGCGTTAAGGTGTGCCGCTCGTTAGGTCTGATTGCGCGGGGGTGGCGCAGAATCAACCTTACGAGCAGTGCGGCTGATGCAGTCAGCTCAAACGCTTGAAAGGAACCATGATATATTCGGTAATTCCTGGATTTGAAAAAGAATGGTTGTGCCCATAACAGCTACTTTCGCGATCATTAGCGATCTACATTGCCGGCTTACGACCCACGCTCGTGATTCGTTCCTAACTGTAGGGCAATTACGAACTCCGAGCGGTCGGCACCCAGTGCAGGCCCTATTGGATCTAATCGATGGAGAACATCTCAGCGGCCAAGGCATTGACGGCTTACTCGTTCCGGGCGATCTCACAAACAAGGCCTGTATTGAGGGTTTACAACAGGGATGGGACTACGCACTCGAGATTGGGCGGAAGCTACAGACAACTGCGGTAATTCCTGTCATCGGAAATCATGATATTGACTCCCACCGCGCTCTTGGATCTCAGCCAGCTGATCACAGCGTCAGAAATCTTCGCCCTGGCTTTCCTTTCGCCAATTCAGCCGACGTGCAGAGCTTCTTCGCGGACGGGTATTGCGTTCTGAAAGTCGGACCATCGGAAATCATTGCGATCAATACAGTAATAGACCATGTCGATGCCGACACCGCAAAACGTGGCGCATTTGGGCAAGATCGGATTGCCCGCATGGAGACCGCGCTGCGAGGTCGTTTAACGAGTCCTCTTCGAGGCGCGATCATGCATCATCATCCTCTATTGCATAGTGGCGCGTTTCTGGAAGATACCGATGTAATTCCGACGGGGGATGCTCTCCTCGCTAGCCTACGAGGACTTGGTTGCAGGTTCGTTATTCACGGACATAAACACTTCACTCGCTTGTCGTATGTTGACGGGGTGGCCGTATTTGCGAGCGGTAGTTTTTCGGCTGCGCTGCACGAATTTGGCACCTCCGTAGGAAATACCTTCCACACCGTGCGCGTAACTGGTACTCAACCCGACGACGTGCGCGGTCTGATCCACACCTGGGTATTTAGGTACGGTCACGGTTGGCGTCGCTCCAATGACAACTTCGGATTTCCGTATATTTCTGGCTTTGGAAGGAGCACGCCACTTCCAAGTATCGTTTCCGGCCTCGCACATTTGGCCGACTCTGCTCCTGAGAAGACACGGTTCCTTGAAACCGATGTATTGGCGGCGGTGCCAGATTCAGAATATTTAACGCCTTCCGAAAGAGTGGTAGTTAATCAAGAGCTTGCCGCCCATGACCTGAAGCTTGCGGATTATGATGATGGACAGCTGGAGTTGTGGAGGTCATTCCGACCATGAAAACAGCGTCGATATACGGTGCGTTCAACGCAAGATGGCTCGATCCCGAAGAGGTCGCGCGCTCCTTCGTTCCAACGCTTCCATTCAAGAGTTTAGTGCGTCTCCAGAATTCCCTGCTCATGGGTCCGAGGGGATGTGGTAAGACGACACTCCTTAAGATGTTAACCCGTAGAGCCCAGCAAGTTTGGCAATCGGAGCGTGCATCTAAGGAGCATCAGTGGCATGATTACCGAAGCCCCGATTTTGAAGCGATATACATCCCGTCAGATGTGCGCTGGAGTAAGGAGCTCAGTTCAATTCCACGCCAGTTGCCAGAGTCACCAGTTGATGCGGAACGAGTTCAGCGTGCGTCAGTAGCGATTTCCGCCTTGGTAGAGGCAACTCGTGTGTTTGAGGATATAACGGTTGAGAACGAACTCGAGCCGACAGATCTCTTAAAGGCCATGATACGCCACCTGCAACTTGGACCAACAGTGCCGTCGTTTCGTGAAGTTCGGCTAAAGCTGAGCGGGTGGACAGACGAACTGCACGCGAGAATTGTCAAGCAGGACTCAGAGGAGATTCGTCGGTATCTAGATACGCTCCCAGCTATTCTCATGACAGGCGCCTTGAGTGCTGTGAGGAGTGCATGTAACGTGTTCATGGAGTACGGCAGCCGTGCGCCGAATCGATGGGGCCTGTGTTTTGATGAACTCGAGATTGCTCCAAGGTGGCTACAGGCGGAATTGTTTGAGGCCTTAAGAAGTACTGACCAAAGATTTCTTTTGAAGTTGACGTGGAGCCCGGTCCTACCAACCGATTTGATGCCGCGACAAGAACGCCAACATGATTACGCGGCGATTCGCATGTGGCATGGTCACGTGGCGGATGCGAGACCGTTTTGTAAGGAATTTGGGACGCGCTTTTTACGAGATCGCCTGGGCAGCGCACTCATCACCCCGCGCGACGTCTTCGGCCCTTCTCCCTTTGCCCAGGATGACACCGATCCAGATGATGCTTACGGTCATGGCGCTCAAATGTGGCAAGTAATGGTGCGGCTTGCTCAGCGAGACGTGACGTTCAGAGAGTATCTACTCGAACACGAGTTAGACCCCGATAATCCAATTGCGGAAGAAATCGCCGATCGGAATGAGTCATTACGAAAAGTTAAACCAATCGCACTCCTGCGCGAAGCCTATTTGAGAGATCTTACAGATTTGCGAGGAAGACGCAGATCTCGCAAGAACCCAGTACTTTACTACGGCGAGGATTCGATCTACGCAATGAGTGAGGGGAACCCTCGATTGCTTGCTGGCCTCTTTAACGACTTACTCGACATGGACCTCAAGTCTCTTGGGGCTTCGTCGCCAGTCGTAAGGCCGGACGTTCAGTCCCGGATACTCCATCTCGCATCCCAGCGAACTTTGACTGGCATTAAGGCTTACCCGATTCGTCGCGAATCGCGCGGTCCATCCCTTTTCGACCTGGTCGAAAAGCTAGGCAAGTATCTTCACTCGGAGTTGGTGACGAAAGATTTCAACGCAGATCCAGTCGGTAGCTTTTTCGTGGACCGGGAGATTGCTCCGAACATTCTCGATGAACTATCAGTTGGGCTACTTATCGGTGCGTTCATCCACGTTAAATCGTCGGACGCCGACATCTCTACGTCGGTTTTGGGTTCCCGCATCAGGATGTCATACATGTTGGCTCCAAAGTACGGGTTGTTGTTTAGGAACTATCGCAATATGCGCCTCAGTACTGCCCTTCGAATTTCTGCGGCGAGTCAACGGCTAAGATTAAATTTTGACGGAGAATGAGGCGATGCGACTTAAGAGCGTACGTGCTAGTAGTTTGACCGAGCTCAATGAACGTGCGAGCGTATTTCTTGCGGCTTGCGGATATGAGCATCGCTCATCCTCGATCGGTCGGCTTGTAACCACGCCACGTCAAAAGATTGCCCTGTGTTTTAAAGAGTGGCCCGATGCGTTGGCACGCCACGCGAACGAAGCTGTTTTCCGTACGGCCGGTTTTCAATTGGTTCAGGTCGGGGGCAATGAGGCGGACCGAGTCCAAAAGGTCGTAGCGGGAGCCCGCGAGTCTTCCTCCGATTCGGCTGTGGCGTTTGCATTTGATGTCTCGAGCATGACTCGGGCGTGGCATGGTGCTATCGTGCGGCAGCTACGAACAATGAATAGTGCACGAGATATTGAAACGTTTTTCGCATATGTGCCGGCTAAGTTTAAGAGGCCGTCACGTCGTGTGACGTCTAATGAATTTGTGGAGCCCGTGGATGGATTCGCGGCGCTTAGGACACCCGAACTCCCCGTAGCGGCTGTAATCGGGCTAGGATACGAAAAGGAGCGAGCGCTAGGCGTACATCAGTTCCTTGATCCGGAGCGAACTGTGCTAATGCTCCCAAAGACGGGACCGCGTGATCTCTTCTACAACGAGGTCCGCAAAAATAACCGGGTAATCCTTCGTACCACGCCCCTCGAGGACGTTTTTGAATACTCATTGGGCGACCCCGCCGGTGCTTTCTCAACCCTTGCATCGACTGTCTCCGGGCTGCGCGAGTCGTACCGCGTAGTCCTCGTCTCACTAGGTCCGAAGATCTTCGGCGTACTGTGTTTTTTGCTTGCGAGCAGGTTTTCCGACGTGAGTGTTTGGCGCGTTAGCAGCGGCGTCCACGGCAAGCCTCGCGATGCTTTCGCAGATCAGAAACGTGTCACGGTACTTCATGCCGTTTGGGCCCCGGAGTGAGATGATGGTTTGACACAAGGATTTCACGCACGACGGATCGGTGCTCCTTAAACCCTGCGACGTGTCGCCGGACGAAAATCGTTCGGTTGTGCCAGCAGCGACTTATGGAGCGAATCTCCGGAACATCGGCGTAGGATAGGAGAAAACATGCTTGTTTCTTATCGAGATCGCGCAGGCACCGACCAAGACGGTCTATATCCGAAACATCAAATGACAAATATCCGTACTCACCCCTTCGTCGAGAACTTGTCTTGGCGTAGGGGGGATCCAAATAGACAAAATCTCCAGATTCAGCTTGGGACGCGAGCGATTGAAAATCTCCGCTGATCAGAGTGGCGCTCCGAAGTGAGTATGCACATTTCAAGAAATGCGAGTGTTTCGGGATGGCTCCGGGCCGTCGGCCACGTGGCACGTTGAAGAATCCGGATTGATTCAGTCGATAAACACCATTGAAACAAGACCGGTTTAGGTACACAAATCGAGCAGCCTTAGCGAGATCATCCAATTCTCTTGGAGGTGGGTATTTACTTGACTCAGGTAACCCCAACATGTAGT
>CATPCJ010000313.1 GCA_955652915.1 uncultured Bryobacteraceae bacterium | reverse complement strand
GTCCGCGTGGGACCTGCTCCGAATTTCGAGGAGCTGCCGGATTCTGAGTTTGTTCTCGACGCGGACTTGATTTTGCTGGCGATGGGATTCACTGGTCCGGTGAAGGGCGGCATTCTCTATCAGCTCAGTGTGAATATTGACGCGCGCGGCAATATTCTCACCGATCAAAACTACATGTCGTCATCGCCCGGTGTCTTCGCGGCGGGGGATATTCGCCGTGGTCAGTCGCTGGTAGTTTGGGCGATCGCGGAGGGGCGCAACGCGGCGGAGAAGATCGACAAGTATTTGAGGGTTTAAATTGGATCATGACCTTCGCATATCGCACCGCTTTATTCCTGCTCGCACTCGCGGGGTTTATCCACGCCGATCAGGTAGACGACATCGTCAAAGCGGAGATGACGCGGCAGCACATTCCCGGGCTGGCGTTAGCGGTGATGAAAGACGGGCATGTGATCCGTTCCAACGGATATGGGCTGGCAAATGTCGAATTGAATGTTCCCGTGACAACTCGAACCGTATTCAAGATCGGTTCGGTAAGCAAGCAGTTTCTGGCGTCCGCAATGATGATTCTGGTCCAGGAAGGCAAGGTGAGTCTGGACGATAGCGTCCGGAAATTCCTGGAAGACGCGCCGCCGGCGTGGAGTGGCATTACCATTCGCCATCTGCTCAGCCATACCAGCGGCTTGGTGCGCGAAGGTCCGGCGTTTGAGGCGCTCAAGGCACAACCGGATATTCAAGTCATCCGCAGTGCTTACCCGCTAACGCTGCTCTTTGCTCCCGGCGAGCAGTGGCGATACTCGAATACCGGCTACTTCACCATCGCCGAAATTGTGAGCCGTCTCTCCGGCGAACCTTGGCCGGCCTTCCTGGAAAAACGTATCTTCGGTCCCTTGCAGATGACCGCGACCCGCACCACCAGTTGGGAAGACATTGTGCAGAACCGCGCCGGCGGCTATGAATGGCGGGATGGCAAATTGCGGCATGCGCTCGAACTCCTTGCCTTGCGGCCCAGTGGAGCGTTGCTGTCGACCGTGGAAGATTATGCGAAGTGGGACGCGGCGTTGTATACCGAGTCGCCTCTCACCACGGCGTCTCGTGAGCGGATGTGGACGCCGGTGATGCTGAACGATCAGACTTCGTCCGCGTATGGCTTTGGCTGGGAGGTACAGACGCGCGGTGGCAAGCGATCGGTGCACCATGGAGGAACTTTGTCCGGATTCAAGTCTCACGTGGCGCGTTTTCCGGAGGAGCATCTATCTTTTGTCGTGCTGACGAATGGCGGGCACGTGCAGCCGGACAGGGTTCTCTGGAAGATCGCCGCGGTTTGGTTGCCAGGAGTGGATCAGGCGCCACCGAATGGCCGTCCAGCGGTCCAGCCGGCGAATTAGCGCCGGACAACGCCGCCGTCCTCGTATCGCGCGGATCGCTATTCGCATTAAGAAATGCGGCTGGCGCCTTCTGAGGGGTTCACTCTGTAAAAAACGGGATCGATTGCGAAGCGGTCGCGGTAGGCTTTTTGAATGGTTTCTTGAAATCGATCGACCGCGGCCGGCTCGACGAAATTGACTGTGCAGCCGCCAAACCCACCGCCTGTCATTCTTCCGCCGAATACTCCAGGGACGCTTATCGCCGTGTCCACCAGAAAATCCAGCTCTTCGCAGCTCACTTCGTAATCGGTTTGCAAGCTTCGATGTGATGCCAGCAGGAGCCGGCCCATCGCGGCGAGATCTTGTCTCCGGCTGGCGGCAACGAAATCAATCACCCGCTGATTTTCGGTAATGATGTGGCGCGCGCGGCGAAGTGCGGTTGGGTCCTGAATGAGTGGAAGTTCTTCCAGCGTGGCGTCTCGAAGGCTTTCCACCTGAATCTCGCGGGCGGCCTGCGCGCACTCGGCCACTCGTTGGCGATAAGCGGACTGCGCCAGTTCGTGCTTCACCATCGAATTCACCGCCACGATCGCGGCACGGGCGGGCAGTTCGACGAATTCACATTCCAGGCTTCTGCAATCGATCTTAAGCGCGGCGTCGCGGCGGCCGAAAACCGCGGCGTATTGATCCATGATGCCGGACGGAAGACCGATGAACTCATTTTCCGCGCGGCGGGCTAGTTGCGCCAGCTCCAAACTCGGCAGCTCGCCGGACCAACCCAAGCCTAACGCTACGGCGACTTCCAATGATGCCGAAGAGCTCAAACCAGATCCCAACGGCAAGGTGCTGTGGATTAAGAGATCGCGTCCACGGCCAAGGGTCAGTTGCCGCGCCACGCCAATGACGTAGTCAGTCCAATCGGCGGCCGGTTTCAATGCGGCAATTTGTTCCACGGGCCATTCGCGACCCTGCTGAAGATTTTCCGAATACACTCGCAGCAGTCCGTCGCGATTCGGAGCGCAGCCAACGTGGCACGCCAGATCGATCGCGATCGGCAACACGTAGCCCAGATTGTAGTCGGTATGTTCGCCGATAAGGTTGACGCGGCCGGGAGCGCGAGCGATGTCTGGGGTGCTCTTGTAGCGCGCCTCGAATGCTTCGATCAGTAGCTGCGCCGGGCCAACCAAAGCATCACTCCTCCAAATGCCAGCATGGTAACGCCGCAGTAAAGATTTATGTTTGCCGTTTCCAGCGGCGCGCGGCTTTCAGTGACAACGCCGGTCACAGCCAGGACCAAACCGATCAGCGTAAAGAATGCTCCGATGGGAATTCGAAGGTCGCGCATATCACCAGAAAAGCAAGTTCAAGAGTATCAGCAACACAATCACTACCGCCGCCAGTAGTAGCGGACGCTTGTACCAGGGCAGATTCGCGTCACGCGGAATGGCGGTCAGGCCGTAAACCAGATTATGCAATGCTGCCTCGGGCTTTGGTTGCGAGAGGAAGCTCACCAGAATCGTAACCGCGAAACAGGCCGACCAGGCAAAGATCGCGATCCAGAAATTTTGCGCCATGGTCGACGGAAAGGTGTGAACAACGGTGCCCAGCCAGCCCCCTTTGTCCTCGGCCAAGGTGAGGCCGTGGGTGGCGGCGGCCGCGCAAGTGCCCGCCAACAATCCAGTGAACGCGCCGTGGCCGGTGGCGCGCTTCCAAAACATTCCCAACAGGAATGTTGCAAACAGCGGAGCATTGACGAAGCCGAAAACGAGCTGCAGAAAATCCATGATGTTGTTGAAGTGCGTTGCCAGGTACGCGGTCGCGATGGAAAGCCCGACGCCAACTATAGTGGTCAAACGTCCCACCCACAGGTAGTGCGAGTCCGGCGCCTGCTTGCGGATGTAACCCTGATAGAGGTCGTAGGTCCAGACGGTGTTGAACGCGGTGACATTGCCGGCCATGCCGGACATGAAGGAGGCCATCAGCGCGGTCAATCCCAGGCCGAGCATGCCGGATGGATAAAATTGCGCCATCAAAGTGGTGAGCGCCTGATCGTAATCCAAACCGCCGCCGGCCTTGGCTGGGATCGCATAGCCCACGGACATTTGCGAGAGCGCGAGGGCCGCGATGCCAGGCACGATCACGATGAAGGGCATCACCATCTTGGGAAATGCGGCGATGAGAGGAGTGCGGCGCGCGCCCGACATGGAATCCGCCGCCATGGCGCGCTGCAATACTAGGAAGTCCGTACACCAATAACCGAACGACAGAACAAATCCGAGTCCGGCGACCAATCCGAAAATTTCCACGCCCATCGGATTCTTGGAGGGGTCTGAAAGATGGGACCAGGTGTGCGTCATCACCGGCGGAATCCGCGATGCCATGCCGCTCCAGCCCCCGGCTTTGTTCACCGCCAGAATCGCTAGCGGCGCGAAGCCCAGAACAATCAGGAAAAATTGCAGGACCTCGTTGTAGATCGCGCTGGTCAGGCCGCCGAGGAAGGTGTAGATCAGCACGATCGCAGCCGAGAGCAACACGGACGCCGTGAAGCTCCATCCCAGGACCAGCTTTAAAAGAAGCCCCAGCGCATACATGGAGATTCCCGAAGAGAACACCGTCATGATCGCGAAGGTGACGGCATTCAGGCCGCGCGTTTTTTCATCGAAGCGAAGTTTGAGATATTCGGGGACGCTGCGCGCGCGGCTGCCGTAATAGAAGGGCATCATGAAGACGCCCACGAAGAGCATGGCCGGCACCGCGCCGATCCAGTAGAAATGCGCGGTCATGATTCCGTATTTCGCGCCGGAAGCGCACATGCCGATTACTTCCTGTGCACCCAGGTTTGCGGCAATAAAGGCCAAGCTTGTGATCCAAACCGGCACGGAGCGATGGGACGTGAGGAAATCTTCACTGGTGGTGACTTTGCGCTTGACCAGCCACCCGATGCCAAGTACGAAGGCGAAATAAACGGAAAGGATGAAGTAGTCGACCGGGGCCAGGTTCAATCATCGAGAGTCTAGCATAGGAGCGGTGATGCGGTATGGGATGAGATACGGACGCTTCCTTACGGTCGCGGTTCTGATAGGAGTCTCGTATAGGAGCGGCGATGCGGTATGCGATGATTGCTGCTTACCCTTAATGTTGCTTTACGCCTGCACGATTTTTCTCAGCGCATTTTTGTTGTTTGGAGTGCAGCCGATGATCGGAAAAATCATTCTGCCGTGGTTCGGCGGCTCCGCTGCCGTGTGGAGCGCTTGCCTGTTATTTTTTCAGGCGTCGCTGCTGGCGGGTTATCTGTACGCGCACTGTTCCACCCGATACCTGAAGCGGCGTCAACAGGCCATTCTGCACATCGTGCTGATGGCCGCCAGCCTGGCATTGCTTCCCATTCTTCCGTCACCGGCGTGGAAGCCTTTCGAAGCGGGCGATCCTTCCGGTCGTATTCTTTTATTGCTCGCCGCCACCATCGGCCTCCCCTATATATTGCTTTCCGCCACCAGCCCGTTGTTGCAGGCCTGGTTTGCGATGCTGAAGCCGGGCGCCATTCCTTACCGGCTTTTTGCGCTATCGAATATCGGATCGCTGCTCGCCCTCTGTAGTTTTCCGGTGTTAGTGGAGCCCCTTTTTACGACGCGGGTGCAGGCGATCGGATGGTCTTGTTTATTCGCTGCCTTCGTTTTGCTATGCGCTGTGGTTGCCTGGAAGACTTTGCGGTCCGAGTCTCGCCCCGCCCAAATCGAGGCCGTTCAAACGGGCGAGCCACCTTCTTGGAAGGTGCAGGTCTTATGGGCGGCGCTGGCGGCGTGCGCGTCCGCTCTGTTGCTCGAGATCAGCAATCACCTCAGCCAGAACGTCGCGCCAATTCCGTTTCTATGGGTTGTTCCACTAGGACTTTACTTGCTCAGTTTCATTATCTGTTTCGAACGCGAGCATGCATATCGACGCGTTGTGTTCCTGCCGCTGCTGGTATTGAGCGTGGGAGCCGCCGCATACGCTCTTTATTTCAACCTGGGCAATTTGAATATTAAGTGGTCGATTCCAACTTTCGCCGTCGCGCTATTCGCGTGCTGCATGGTGTGTCACGGAGAATTGGCCCGCCTAAAACCCGCGTCCGGGTACTTGACCAGCTTCTATCTGATGGTCTCGTTGGGTGGCGCGCTCGGCGGTCTTTTCGTTGCGGTGGGAGCGCCGCGCCTTTTTCACACTTTCGCCGAGCTTCCTGCGACGATGGTTGCGTGTGTGGCCTTGGCCGCGGCCGTTCTGTGGGGTTGGCCCGGCGATTTCAAGTTCAAGGCGGTTCTGACGATCGTTCGAATCGCGATGGTCATATTGACCATAGCTCTGGCTGTCTACCTGGGCCACGGGAAACATCTGGACGACACGCGGTTTGAGCTTTCGGTTCGAAATTTTTACGGGGTCTTGCGTGTTTACGATCTCCCCGACACGGATGAGCAGACCGGCGTGCGCGAGTTGAATCACGGCACCATCAATCACGGCACGCAGATTATCGAGGCTGCGAGGCGTCGCACGCCCACCAGTTACTATGGACCAAATTCCGGCATTGGGCGCGCGATGCGTTACCTGGACCGGAAGCCGTCGGTGCGCGTTGGCGTTGTTGGACTGGGCGCCGGGGTCACAGCCGCCTATTGCCGTCCCGGCGACGTTTTTAGATTTTACGAAATCAACCCGCTGGATTTGGGCATCGCCAACAGTTGGTTCACATTCCTGAAAGACTGTGCAGCGGATCACGACGTGCTGCTTGGCGACGCGCGTTTAACCATGGAGCGAGAACCGAGCAGGCAATTCGATTTGATCGCGGTAGATGCATTTTCTAGCGACGCGATTCCAGTCCACTTGCTCACGCGCGAAGCGTTCGTGCTCTACTTCCGGCATCTCAAGCCAAACGGGATATTGGCTGTGCACGTCTCCAATCGATATTTGGATCTGGCGCCGGTAGTCTCGCGGAATGCGCAAGACATTGGCAAAGCGGCATTGCTACTGGCCGATGACGGGGGAGGATACGATTACCTGACATCCAGCGATTGGATGCTGGTTACCAACGATCCCGCCGTCAATATGTTTACGGACCATCTTTTCCAGGGGAAGGGAATCACGCGCGCTAAAATGCGGCGGGACTTGCGCCCATGGACGGACGATTACAGCAACCTGTTCCAGATTCTCAAATGACAGTCCGCCGCAAGCAGCGCAAAGCCACTACCAAACAGGCAAAATCTCCGGCTGTGTCCCCGGTTGTGAAATCCCAAGGCCGGGAGTTCTGGATCGCTCTTGGCGCTTTTGTGGTTCTGGTATTGGTGTTCCATTGGAAACCCTTGATGAGCCCGAACGCGACACAACAATGGGACACCATCGACTATAGCTACTGCGTTCAGAAATTCGTAAGCGAGGAGCTGAAATCTTTCCGGCTGCCGCACTGGAGCGAGTTTGGATATTCCGGATTCCCGTTCTTATCCGATCCACAGGTGGCGGTTTGGTATCCGCTGGACTGGCCGTTTTTCCTGGCCGGCATCACCCCGAAGACAATGCAGTGGGAGCTCGCGCTGCACGCACTACTGGCCTGCATGGGCGCTTGGCTGCTGGCGCGCCTGTTGTTGCGGGACGAGTTGTGCGCGGGCGTCGCGGCGATTACCTACGGTTTTTCCGGCTTCTTTGCCGGACATGCTTCGCACTTGAATGTTGTCCAGGCCGCGGCGTGGCTGCCCTTGGTGCTCTTCGGAATCCATACGTCCATGCGGCGCGTAACTACTCGGAATGTGATTCTAACGGGTCTGGCGTGCGCGCTTCTGTTTATGATCGGGCAGTTTCAAATCGCGATTTACGCTTTCGCGGCGATTGCCGTATATGCGGCGGTTGTTGCCGCCATGGAAAAGCGGTGGCGCGCGGCTGTTATCGTTCTCGCAAGCTGCGGGATCATGACGGCGCTGCTCTCGTCGATCCTCTGGCTGCCGGCGCTGGAATTGTACGGCCAGTCAACGCGAGCCGGTGTACGGTTCTTCTCTCAAACCAACGCCGCGTTGGAGCCGCGGGCGCTCTGGACGCTGGTTTCTCCCGATCATTATGGATCGGTCTCTGGAAACTACACCGGTCCTCAGGACCAGACCCAGTTTTATTTCTATGCCGGTTTGGCACTGCTTCCGCTCGCCGTGTTGGGGCTCGCATCCAGGCGAGTCCGTTGGTTTGCCCTCGCGCTGATCGTACCGTTCGGCTGGTACGCGTTCGGACCGGCGGCCGGATTGTACGGCATCGTCGCGAGGCTGCCCGGATTCGGCGCCGTGCGTGCGCCAGTGCACGATTGGTTCGTGGTGGCGTTGGGCTTAGCCCTACTCTGCGGCGCTGGTCTGGCGCTAATTTCCCGGAGCCGTTTTCATTGGTTCGGTATAGTCCTGGCAGTCGTAACGTTCGGCGACATTTTGTACTGGAACAGTCTCGAAAATCACTTGGCGTATTTCCATGGCAGCTATCAATCCCGCTACGGTGCCTACGAAGAAACTTTCAAACGTGCAGTGCTTCCCGCACGGCCGGATGGAGCGCGAATGTATTGGCAGGTAGTTTCTAACGCCGTCGGTCCAATGAACTCCGCTTACTATTTGCGTATACCAGTGACGTACGGCTATACGCCGGTGCCGCTGAAACGCTACCAGGAATATGCAGCCGCGGCCGCCGGAAATCCGAATCTCTTGAACGCACTGAACGTGGGGCTGCTGTTGGCGCCCGCAGCCGACGCGATCACCGTGAACACGCACGTGCTTCCAAAATTCTTTTTCCCGAAGCGGATCGCTTCCATCGATCCCGGGCAGGCGCCGGCCCAGTTGTCGACTGCCACCCCGTTCGAGAATTCCTTGGTCGAAGGCAGTATCGACGATTTGCTGCAGGATGACTCGGCGTCGGCCGCAGTGGATTCGGCCGATCCCCAACACTATGTACTTCACAGCGACGCCAAATCGCCGTCGTTGTTACGCGCCGCAATTCCCTGGTATCCGTCTTGGCGTGCTTCGGTGGACGGCAAACGAGTTGAAACCCGCATCGTAGATCATGCCATGATCGGCATCCCCGTCCCCGCCGGCCGGCATCAGGTTGTTCTGGAATATGTTGCCGGCAAGTTCAGACTTGGCGCCGCCATTACGCTTCTCACTCTTGTCGCCGTCGCCGCTGTCGCGGTGAGGGCACGGGTAGTAGATTGAATTAAGGATGAATCAGGAATCCAGACGCCATAAGATCAGCGCCGTAATTGCCTGCTATCGCGATGCGTTGGCCGTTCCGATCATGTACCAGCGGCTGACCGCTGTCTTCGCCAAAATCGGCGTGGACTACGAAATCGTTTTTGTCAACGACGGTAGTCCCGACAACGCCGATGAGGTGCTGGCCGAACTGGCCGCTCGGGATCGCAAAGTTGTGGTGGTCCGGCACTCGCGCAATTTCGGATCGCAAAACGCGTTCACCAGCGGAATGCGTATTTCAACCGGCGACGCGGTGGTGCTGCTCGACGGCGATTTGCAAGACCCGCCGGAGCTCATCGAGAGTTTCTACCAGCGCTGGCGTGAGGGATTCGAAGTCGTGTACGGTATCCGGGTGAAGCGCGTGGCCACGCGGTTTCTGCAGATCGCATACAAGGTGTTTTATCGGCTCTTCCGTGCTGCTTCCTACGTCCCGATGCCGCTGGATGCGGGCGATTTTTCGCTGCTGGACCGGCGGGTAGTGGAGGCGCTGAACAACCTCAAGGAGAATAATCGCTTCCTGCGTGGACTCCGCGCCTGGGTGGGATTCAAGCAAACCGGAGTGCCGTATGTGCGGCCGGAGCGCATGTTCGGCGTCACCACGAATTCGGTTCTTGGAAACCTCGGTTGGGCGCGCAAGGCGCTTTTTTCTTTTTCTTATCTGCCCATCGACGTAATGACCGGGCTAGCCATCGTGATTGTCGTCGTCTCAGTACTGCTGGCGGCGCTGCAGATCGTACTGCGCTTGATCGCGCCCCAGATGGTGCCGAGTGGTTTCACCACCATCATCGTCCTGATTCTGTTCATGGGTGGGATTCAACTGCTGTGCTTCAGTGTCATTGGAGCGTATCTCATGCACATCTACGATGAAGTGAAGCGGCGGCCGCCCTATATTGTCGACTACATCTTGAACGACCCGTCCGGCGCCGCCACGTCTCAGCAAAAAAAGGTTTCCAACTCGTGACGGCCGTCCATCTTCACGCGACTTCCTGCGCCATTTGCCAAACTGAAAACAACGCCACCGAATTGTATCGCGCGAATTTCGATCCGGAGGCTTTCTCACCGGCTGTCTTTTCCGCCCGGCGTATGCCCGATCGCATCCACTATCGTATGGTGCGGTGCAACACTTGCGAACTGGTTCGTTCCGATCCCGTAGCCGATCCCGCACAAGTCGCCGACCTCTATCGCCAGAGCACTTTCGACTACAGCCAGGAGGTTGAGAATCTCGCGCGAACTTATGGCGCGTATCTGGCGCGACTGGACCGCCATGGCGCGGGCAAGGAATCGATTCTAGAGATTGGCTGCGGCAACGGCTTCTTCCTGATGCAAGCGCGGTCGCAAGGCTATGGCGATGTGCGCGGCGTGGAGCCTAGCCGTTCCGCTGTTGAGCTTGCGCCTGCCGAGATTCGCGATCGCATCGTATGCGCGATGATGCGCCCCGGCCTCTTTCCCACTGGGACGTTCGATGCGATCTGCCTCTTTCAAGTGCTGGATCACATCTTCGATCCGGCCGCGTTGATGAAAACGTGCTTCGATATCGTTAAGCCGGGTGGTTTCATTCTCTGTCTAAACCACAACGTGGAGGCACTTTCGGCGCGCCTCATGAAAGAGCGCAGCCCCATCATCGACATTGAACATACGTATCTCTACTGCCCCGAGACGATCGCCCGGCTATTTTCGAGATTCGGGTTTCAGGTGAAAGAGACCGGTGGCGTCCGGAATCGATACTCGCTTAGTTATCTCATGCGGCTGATTCCTTTGCCCGCGCCGCTGAAGAAAATGGCGCTGGCTGCCTTGGATATTACGCACCTGGGGCGTTTGCAATTGCGGGTCCCGCTGGGCAATTTGTATATGATCGCGCAGAAGCCTTTCTGAACCATGCAAGTCTAAACCATGCAAGCCGAACGCCAGAACGTGGACGTTTTTGACCAGGATGCCAGCGGCAATGCCGGCTACTTGTACACGCACACCGATCGCCTGAGTTGCCGATTGGCGACCGGCCGCACAACCGATATCATTCTGGAAATCGGTGAGATGCTGGGGCGATCGGTATTGGATATGGCTTGCGGTGACGGATTTTATACGATCAAATTCTGGGATCGGGGATGTCCCAAGCAACTTGTGGCCACCGACGCCGCTGCGTCCGCGGTTACGGTTGGCTCGCAAAACAGCGGCACGCGTCCTATCCGTTTTCTGGTTGGCGACGCGCATCGGATGCCGTTTGCAGATAATACTTTCGATGTACTGCTGCTGCAGAGCGTTCTGCATCATGATCACGATCCACTGCACATGCTTCGGGAAGCCTTCCGTCTCGCTCCCCGGATCATCATCCACGAACCGAACGGCAATAATCCCGGGCTCAAGGTAATAGAGAAAACTTCGCGCTACCACAAGGAACACAACGAAAAATCCTACAGCACTTCGCGGATGAAACGTTGGATTAAAGAGGCCGGCGGTTCGGTCTTCTATGAGAAGACGGCCGGCTTCGTGCCGATGTTTTGTCCGGATTGGATGGCGAATGCGATGAAATTTATCGAACCTGCGGTGGAATCGATACCCTTGTTGCGGTCGACTGCTTGCGCGGTGTACGTAATGGTGGCGGTCCGAACATGAAGAGTCAAATTACCGGTATGTTAGAAGGTCGGGAGATATACGTGACGCAGCCAGCCATCAATCCGCGAGACATGCGCCGCATTATCCTGGACCAGTCGAAGCGAGCCAACGTGGGCCACATCGGACCCTGCCTTTGCGTGGTTGAAATTCTCTCCGCATTGTATTCGTCTGTCCTGCGCGCCAACTCCCCGGACGATCCCGATCGCGACCGCTTCATTCTGTCCAAAGGCCACGCGGGGCTTGCGCTTTATGCGGCGCTCTCGCTGAAGGGCTGGCTTCCGGAGGGCGCGCTGGACAGCTTCTGCGGAGACAACACTCTACTGGGCGTTCACCCGGAAGCGGCACTGCGCGGCGTGGATTTCACCACGGGTTCGCTCGGCCAGGGGCTGTGCATCGGCGCCGGCGCCGCCCTCGCCGCCCGGATGCAGCACTCCACTCGCCGTGTGTTTTGCCTGATCAGCGATGCAGAATGTAACGAAGGCTCAGTCTGGGAGGCAGCTATGTTTGCCGCTCACCACCAGCTCTCCAATCTGCACGTCATCGTGGATTGCAACGGGCAACAAGCCCTGGGCCTGACGCGCGATGTGCTGAATATTTCGAACCTCGCGGAACGCTGGCGTGCGTTCGGCTGGCGTACCGAAGAGTTGGACGGTCACTCGGTTTCGGCGCTGGCTCAGTCGCTTTCGCACGCGTCATCGAGCGAAGCGCCTCACATTGTCATAGCGCACACGGTGTTCGGGAAAGGCGTTTCGTACATGCAGGCTGGCATTCCGGTGACCCAGACGCATCTGCCGGCACACCCGGTGAACTGGCATTATTTGCCGATGAGCGATCACGAATACGGTCTCGCCATGGCGGAGCTGGAACACGCGGATTGAGGAAGGCATTCATCGCCACGCTGTGCGAGCTGGCCGCGCTTGACGATCGTATCGTTCTGCTGACTGGCGATCTCGGCCACTTGGCCATGGAGCCGTTTCGCGAGCGCTTCCCGAATCGCTTTCTGAACGCCGGCGTTGCGGAACAGAACATGATCGGATTGGCGACCGGCATGGCGGAAGCCGGCTTTCTTCCATACGCGTATTCGATTGCGACCTTCGCGGCGCTGCGGCCTTTTGAATTTATCCGCAACGGCCCGGTGCTGCATCAACTGCCCGTCCGCGTGGTGGGAATGGGCATGGGATTCGAGTACGGCCATTCCGGGCCTACGCATTATGGAGTGGAAGACATCAGCGTGTTGCGCGCGCTCCCAGGATTGACCATCGTGATTCCAGCGGATTCGGATCAGGCGGCGAACGCGATCCGCGATACGTACAATGTTTCGGGACCCGTATATTACAGCCTGGGGAAGGACGATAGAATCACGGTCCCAGGATTGAATGGGCGTTTTCAGCTCGGCAAAATCCAGATTCCGCGGAAGGGCGTCGATGTAGCTCTGGTCACCATGGGCTCACTAAGCCAGGAAGTAGCGGCCGCGGCGCAGGAACTATCTTCACAGGGTCTCGAAGCTGCCGTGGCGGTAGTATCCAACTTCCATCCCGATCCGGAAGACGACTTGGCCGAATTTCTATCCAGCTTCCGGCACGTGGTCTCGGTGGAGGCACAAACGCTTTCGGGCGGTCTGGGAGCTTTTGCCGCTGGTGTCATCGCTTCACGCGGTCTTCGTTGCAAGCTGCGGGCTCTGGGAGTGCGGACGCCGCCGGATGGCACCAGCGGCCCGCAAGAGGAGCGATGGCGCAAGCACGGGATCGATCGCGGCGGCATCGTGCGAAACGTGCACGAACTTATTTCCAATTAATTCACGTCGATGAAACGAGTACTCGTCACCGGGGCAAGTGGGTTTGTCGGCGCGAACCTCGTCCGCCGCCTTCTAAAGGATGGTCACGAAACGCATCTGCTTCTGCGTCCGGCGCAACAATTCTGGCGCATTGAAGAACTCGCCCGCGAAGTGCATACGCACCAGGCAGACCTGGAAGACATGGAAGGTGTTCGGCGCGTCGTCATGGCAGTCAAACCGGATTGGGTGTTCCACCTTGCGGCGTACGGCGCCTATCCGCATCAGATCGATCCACAACGTATGCTCGCCACAAATCTGGCGGGATCCGCCACGCTGGTGGACACCTGTGCGGAAATGGGCGTAGAGAGCTTCGTGCACACCGGCTCCTCTTCCGAGTATGGTTTCAAGGACCACGCCGCCGCCGAGGATGAAGAGGTCGAGCCGAACAGTCATTATGCCCGCACTAAAGTGTCCGCGACGCGTCACTGTCAGTCGGTCGCGATTGAGCGAAATTTTAACGCGATCACGGTGCGGTTGTATTCGATCTATGGCCCATTCGAAGAGCCCAGCCGGCTAATTCCTACGCTGATCCTGCATGGGCTGCGAGGCGAACTGCCGCCCTTGGCTTCGCCGCGTATCGCCCGCGATTTCGTTTATGTCGACGACGCAATGGACGCTATGTTGCAAGTTGCCGCGAAGCCGTCAATTCCGCGCGGCGCAATCTACAACATCTGCACGGGCGTGCAGAGCACCCTGGCCGATGTAGTCGAGATTGCGCGTAAGCTCATGGGCATTTCCGTGGAACCCGAATGGTCCACGATGCCGGATCGGAGTTGGGATACGGACCGGTGGGTGGGTTCACCGCAACGGATGGAACAGGAGATCGCCTGGCGTGCTCAGGTCAATTTTGAAGAAGGATTGAAACGCACCATCAAATGGTTTGAGGAACATCCCGAGTGGCTGAGTTTTTACGCGGCGCGGAACTCCACGGTCTTCTAACAGGACGCGGAATCGCTCCCTCACGGTCGGGGTTCCATGGGTTGTGAGAACCGTGACTGTTGGCAAGAGCGTCCTGGAACGTTTTTTCAGCAGTCGCAGCAGCAGGCATCGCAGCAGTCGCAGCCGTCGCAGCAGCAAAAGCCATTGCAGCACGAGGAACTCCGCTTGTCTTTAGGAGCGTCCGGCGTGAATGGTTGAACCGGAGGCGGCGTGGGGCCGGAAGGGGTGGTTGCGAAAATTGCGCCTAGAGCCATGAGGTTCATTCCCAGGCCCAGGCAATGACGCCATGATTCCGCCCCACGGACTGGATGCGGAAAGAGGAATGCGAGCATCGATACAATGGCCAGTATCGCAGCGCCCTTAATTGCGCCGGCATGTTCGCGATCGCGGAGTGTGCGGGCAAAGCCGACTGCATCGCGCCAACGAGCCTTCAGTGGTTTACGGCAGCGATGCTGATGGAGGATGCGCGGCCGGAGACCTACTCGTTCCTCGACATTGGACCGAAGGCGCGCGGCGAATTCCCTTGCAAGCGCGCGTTCAACTTCGTCGGCCGCAGCCAAAACATGGCCGCGCGCTTCGGATGCGGCGAGCGCTGAGAAAGGATTGAAGTCGCCGCTCTTGCGATCGCGCGCACGGTCTTCGAACGCATCCAATACGTAGACCAGGTAGCCAAAACGATGGCCCAGATACCACATGCCGGCGGCGAGATCGTCGCGTCCCACCAGCCGCGCGCCGTGCGAAAAGATCATGGCCGTCGCCAGGGCTGTGGGTTCGGCGACATCGGCCAGAGATTCCGCGAGCGCTTCCCGGGTTGTCTGTGTCCCGAGAATCCTTGTCATCTCCTCCAGCGGGAAGTTCCATTGCCGGAGTCGCGCCGCGGCTCGCCGGTACGTTGGCGAAAAATATCGTGCAGCTCCCCGCCAGCGCAGACGTCCCGAATCCACTTGATGATCGGCAATGTGAAAGTGCGCGATTGTAACCGCGGCTGTCGCCGCGAATTGCAGCGCCAGCGGCATCGCGTCTTCGGATTTCGGAAGCGTCAGGCAGTTGAAGGAGCGATAGGCGCGGCTCCATTCCGGTTGCCCGCTTTGCTCCATCAATAGCTCCGCCAGAAAAACCGTGTCGTGATTCAGCAGCAGCCGTGAGCGCTGTCCGTAAAGCGATCCAAGCGTTTTACAAGTGCCGCAATACGGCAGCCGCGGCGCGCGACGCATCAGTCCGAACATGAGCGCTATTCTAGCGCCATCCGCAAGGATTCGCGCAGCCGGTGCGCGGCCAGAGGCTCATTCAATAGTTCTACGAATGGCAGCATCGCTCGATAGCGCTTCGTCAATTCGGCTACCAGCTTCGGTGAAGTAATGAACTCCGGGTCGAGCGTCGAGAAGAATACCCAACGCTTCATCTTGATCAGATCCGCCGCCGGATGATCGGCCGAAAAGCCCTTCGGAATGCGTTGCAGAGTTTCGCCGTGCAAGTTGCCCATCAGCTTCTCCGGCGTCCGCGCCGCCTTGCGAAATTTGGCGTGGTTCTCGGCGAGCCACGCACGGACGGCCGGCAATTGTTCGGGCGAAGGTTCATAGAGACCACCCGCGACGCCGATGCCTTTCGCGGACACGTGGAAATAAAAGCCAGGGGTCGACATCCGGTCGCCCCCGCGCCTGGGAAACAGCGCCGCCAAGTGTGTTTTGTAAGGTGACTTGTTGGCGCTAAAACGCGTGTCGCGATATATGCGGTAGACCGCTTTCTTCGGGTCGGTTATGTAATCGGGAGCCCACTTTGCGAACTCCGCGTTGAGAGCCTCCACCAGCGCCACCATGGGGAGTTTGACCTTGCTTTCAAAAATCTCCTTGCGTGGCTGGAACCATTCGCGGTTATTGTTACGCGTGAGGCCCCGAAAAAATGTCACGGTTTCGGGAGGGAATCCGGGGAACACGTTCAGCTACTCCGGAGCCTTCTTGCATTGTTCGCATGTACAGATTTTCCGCAGGTGATCGAAGGAGTAGATACCCGTATTGTGCCCGTCGCTCCATTCGATTCGAATCGCATAGTGACCCACTTCCTCGACATGCAACATCTTCAGCGTAGGCTGGAACATCTGAAATGGATCTTTCTTCGGCGCTGAATAATCGCTTCTCTTCGGCTCCGTGCCATGCGCGCCCGTGCAGGTGGCGCAGGGGCATTCGTCGCGAAGATAGGCTAGCGAATAGCGGCTGTGATGGCCGTCCTTCCAGTCGATCTGGATGCCCTTCGATTTAGATATCGCGATATGTTCGGGTTGCGCTTGCGTTTCAATCATTGTGTTCGTTCCACGTCGCGAACGCCGGAAATTCGGCGAACCGCGCTCACCACGCGCTCCAGTTGTTTCTTGTCCCGGATCTCGATGGTCATATCGATCACGGCGCCCTCGACGCCCTTGTGTTCGGAGCGGGCCTCGAGACTAATGATATTGCTCTGCTCGGCGAACAGCAGCGAAGTAAGCTGGTTCAGCATGCCCGGCCGGTCGTCGGTGTAGATCTGTATTTTCACCGGGAACGTTTCCGAAGCCGCGCGCGCCCATTCCACGTCGATCTTGCGCTCCACTTCGTACATCAGGTTCTGGACGTTGGAGCAATTGGTGGAATGCACCGCGACGCCCTTGCCGCGCGTGACATATCCCACGATGCCCTCGCCGCGAATGGGATTGCAGCACTTCGCGCGATAGACCAATAGATCGTCGCAGCCTTTCACCTTGATGACCAGGTCTCCGGTGGCTTCGGTTGGCTGTCCGGTCGTTGACGGCGGAGGCTTGGGAACTTCGGCCGGCAGTGCTTCCACCTGATCGGGCGCAAGTTTCTGCAGCACTTGGCGCGCGGAGAATTTGCCATAGCCCAAGGCCGCATGCAGGTCTTCGATCTTGCCGCACCCATAATCCGAAGCGACACTTTCCAGGTCAGCCCGGGTGACGCGGGAAAGTTGCGCGCCCAACCGCCGAGCTTCGCGCTCCAAATATTTTTGGCCGATCTCGATGGCCTTCGCCCGCTCCGTGGTGTTGATGACGTGCCTGATTTTGTTGCGCGCCTTGGAAGTCTTGACCAGCGCCAGCCAATCCTTGCTCGGCAGGTGTCCGGCTTGCGTCAGAATCTCCACCACGTCGCCGTTTTTCAACGCGTACTTCAGCGGAACGATTCGCCCGTTCACCTTCGCGCCGACGCACGTATTGCCGACGTCGCTATGGATGGAAAAAGCAAAGTCGATAGGCGTGGCATCGCGAGGCAGCACAATCACCCGGCCCTTGGGCGTGAAGGTGTAAACTTCCTCCGGGTACAAATCCACTTTCAACGTGGACATGAACTCGCCGGGGTCCCGCAGTTCTTTCTGCCACTCCACTAACTGCCTTAGCCAGATGATGCGCTGGTCGTCGGCGCCCGGACCCTTCCTGCCTTCCTTATATTTCCAGTGCGCCGCGATGCCCTCTTCGGCCAGCCGATGCATCTCGTCGGTGCGAATCTGCACTTCGCAAGACCTGCCTCCAGGCCCAATCACGGAAGTGTGCAGCGATTGATAAAGATTGGGGCGGGGAATCGCGATGAAGTCCTTAATGCGCCCCGGTATGGGGTGCCACTCGTTGTGGATCACGCCCAGCGCCGCATAGCAGTTTTTCACCGAGTCCGTAATGATGCGCAGCGCCAGCAGGTCGTAGACTTGTTCCAAACCGATTTTCTGCCGCTTCATTTTTTGGTAGATGGAGTAGGCGCGCTTCACCCGGCCTTCCACCCGCGCCGGAATGTTCTCGCGCGCCAGGTTCACTTCCACATCGTGGCGCATCTTATTCAGGAATTCTTCATTTTGCTGGCGATAGGAGTCGATCTCGCGCCTTAACTCAGCCGAGGCTTCCGGTTCCAGGTACTTAAAGGAAAGATCCTCGAGCTCACCGCGAATTTTGCCCATTCCCAAACGGTGCGCGATAGGCGCGTAGATGTCCAGGGTTTCCTGCGCGATGCGCTCCTGCCGTTCCCGGGGCAGGGCATCCATGGTCCGCATGTTATGCAGCCGGTCGGCCAGCTTCACGATGATCACGCGAATATCGTTCACCATCGCGAGCAGCATTTTGCGCACGCTCTCGGCTTGGCGTTCTTCCCTGGAATAAAGATTCAGCTTGCTCAGCTTGGTGACGCCGTCCACGCAGCCCGCCACTTCTTCGCCGAAGGTTCTGCGAATCTGGTCGATACTGACGCTGGTATCTTCCACCGTGTCGTGCAGCAATCCGGTCTCCAGGCAGACCATATCCATCTGCATGTCAGCCAGGATCAAGGTCACCTGCAGCGGATGCACCATATACGGTTCGCCGGACTGGCGCAGTTGAGATTTGTGCGCGTCCGCAGCCAGCCGATATGCCTTTTCGAGTTGCGTCAGGTCGTCCTTGGGACGCAGCAGGCGGACCTTTTGCTCAAGCTCGGCGTACAATTGCTCGACCAGTCCGGTCGCTGAGACAAGGTCCGTGGACACTATGCTTCTAGATTACTTCGTTTGGCATGCGGAGCGTACTTTTGGGAATTCAAATAAAATAGTTCCCATGAGAATTTTGTTTCTCATCCCGCTCACCGCTCTCGCTCTTGCGCAAACGCCTCCACAGGACCAGGGGCGTATCGAAGGCATTCTAGTCAACCAAGTTAACGGACAGCCGTTGCGTAAGGGCACGGTCTCATTGCGCCTGACCGTCACCGGACCTCAGCCGGCCGCGGCGCCCGCACCCGGTTCATACGCGGTCGCTTCAGACGCCGAAGGGAAATTCGTCTTTGAACACGTCGATCCGGGCCGCTATGTTCTGATGGCCGACCGCCCCGGCTACATCCGCGCCACTTACCGTTCCAGCGGCGGCGCTTTCCTCAACGTCGGTCCAGGCCAGGTGGTGAAGAACATTCGTTTTGCAATCACACCGCAGGGGGTCATCGCCGGCCGTGTCGTCGACGAAGACGGAGATCCTATCACCGAAGTTCGCGTGTCGGCGATGCGTTGGATGACCTTTAGTGGAATTCGAAGACTGGGATTCGGCCAGGGCATTCCCGTGGACGACCAAGGCAATTTTCGAATCGGCAATCTGCCGGCGGCCCGCTATGTCCTTTCGGCTGATTTGAGTCGCATGCCGCCGCTCAACGCGGATAAGGGTCAAGAGGCGTACGTCACCACCTACTACGCCAGCGCCCTTGAGATATCCGAGGCCACACCGATTCCGTTAACCGCCGGCGGTGAAGTAACCAATGTCGAAATCCGTCTGCATAAGACGCGAGTGTTTCACATTCGCGGCAAGATTGTGGATTCAACGGGCGCGATGGTGCGTATGATGGCCCTGGCTCTATTTCCCAAGAATGCCGGCGCGAACCCTAGCTTCTCCGGACGCAACATCACTATCACTCGGGATGGAGTCTTCGACTTCAATAACGTGAGACCAGGCTCTTACGTCATGCAGCCCGCAAACAACGTGTTCTTTGGCGCCAACGACCAGAACGAAACCGGCGCCAACAAAAAGCTTTTCGGCCGCTATGCTGTGACCGTAAGTAACGAAGACCTAAAAGATATTGCTTTTCCGTTGAGCGCCGGCGCAACTCTGACCGGCACTGTCGTAACCGAAGGCGCCACCCCGCAACCGCCACCAACGGAAGGATCGTCCGCCAAGATAGCCGCGAAAGCCCCGCCCCTGCCCACAGTCCAGTTGATGCCAGCCGATAACGCTGACATGAGCCCGTACACCGCCCGAAGTAATCCCGATTGGACTTACGAAGTGCATGATGTGGCCCCGGAGCGTTATCGCGTCAATGTGAATGGTACGGGCGACGGGATCTATGTCAAGTCCATCCGCTTCGGGAACGAGGACGTTACCAACGGTATTCTCGATCTCACCACCGGCATTGGCGGCGTTATGGAGGTTAAGCTTGCCCCGAACGCCGCCGATGTTTCCGGCGCCGTCCATAACGACAAGAGCGAAACTGTCGGCGATGTGCAGGTGACCTTGGGTCCGGCGTCGGCTGAGGTCGCCGCGCAAACTTTGTTCTTCCGCCAGACGCGCACGAATCAGGACGGCAAGTTCACCTTCAAGAATCTGCCGCCGGGCGAATACCGCATCTGCGCGTGGGAAGAAGTGGATGGAGGGTTGGCTTCCGATCCCGAATTCCGCGCCCATTTTGACAGTAGCTCGGTGGTGGTGAAACTGTCCGAAGGTTCGCACGAGAACTCTGATTTGAAGCTCCTCTCGCGCGATGCAATCGAAGTGGAAGCATCCAAGGTCCGGTAAGGGCGCGCCGCGGACGGCAGCCGAGTGGATTTGGAGAGCACTCCGTGCGAAGCGTGAAAAAATCGCTCTAAGATCCACACAGGCGAGAATGCCTGTACCGCACGTGGCGCCGGCGATTTCAAACGCGATCTTCGCGGCTTGCGGCAAGCGGCTGCGGAAGGCGCCACCATTCACCCCGCGCGGTTGACGTTCCGTTCGTCCCTTCGATCCGCTCTCGCGTGCCGGCCCCCTCAATCGAAGGTGAATAGTTCCAGGTACTGAAGAAGCCTTCTTGGTACCGTATGAACGTATGATTCCAAACATGTTAAGAATCTGATTGACTAGTCCGGCAGAATCTGATAAAAGGTATGAAACACTTGTTTAGCTCCAAGCTGCGCTGAAACCGAATGGGGTCGCCGTCAACTGTTGTGTTAGACGTGCCGGTTAGCGATCCGTTTTAGGAAAAGACAAGTGGGGTCGAAGGTTTAGGGAGTCGTCACTTTGGTGTTGTTCTCACAAGTTGGGAAAGGGGTTTAGGTCATGCGTACAGTAACAGGGATTGTAGTATTTTTGTTTGTTGTCGCAGGAGCATTCGCGCAACAGACTTCTCTCAATGGAAACGTAACGGACCCGTCCGGGGCCGTTATTCCTAACGCCAGCATCACCATCCTAAACCTGGACACAGGCGCGCAGCGCGAAACCACCAGCGACAGCCAGGGCCGGTACACGATGGCGCAGATAGTCCCGGGCACTTATAAGCTCACCGCCAAGGCAACCGGTTTCTCCGATGTTGTGGTGAACAAGCTGGAACTACTGGTGAACCAGCCGGCCACCGTTCCGGTAATATTCGAAAAGGTGGGTACGACAATAACGACTATCACGGTGGAGGCGGCCGCGCAGCAGGTCAATACGACTGACGCGACGCTGGGAAACGCCATCAGCTCCACCGCGATTCAGGAACTTCCGTTCTTTGCGCGTAACATCACCAATCTGCTGGCCACCCAACCCGGTGTCACGTTCTTCAACTCCAATCCTCAAAATAACGTAATAGGCCAGGACAGCCGGAATGGCGCCGTGAATGGCGGGAAGCCCGACCAGGCGAATGTGACTTTAGATGGCGTCGACGTTAACGACCAAGGCACCAGGGCTGCGTTCTCCACAGTGCTCCGAGTGACGCTGGACTCCGTGGAAGAGTTCCGATCCACTACAACCAACGGCAACGCCGACATGGGTCGAAGTTCGGGCGCACAAATCGCGCTCGTTACCCGCAGTGGAACCAATGAGTACCATGGAGCGCTGTACGAATATCATCGCAACACAATCACGGCGGCGAATGATTTCTTCAACAATCGAGCCAGCGTGGCTCGCCCCGCGCTGTTGATCAACGTGTTCGGTGGTAGGGTGGGCGGACCCATCATCAAGAACCGGACGTTCTTCTTCCTCAACTATGAAGGCCGCCGCGACGCCAGCGCGTCGAACGTTCTTCGGACCGTGCCTTCGGATCTGCTCAGGTCCGGAATCATACAATACGTAAACAAGTCCGGGCAAACCGTACAACTCGATCCAGCCACCATTAAGTCGGTAGTGGATCCGTTGCACATCGGCGCGAACGCGAATGTGCTGGACCTGTTCAACAAAGTTTATCCCCGGGCAAACGACACCACCGTTGGCGACGGGCTCAATTTCGTGGGCTATCGATTCACTTCTCCGGTGAAGGGCGATCAGAACACCTATATCGTCAAGTTCGATCACCGCCTTGACGATGCCGGCAAACACACCCTGTTTGTCAGGGGCAACCTACAGAACGACAGCGCGAACGGCGTCAGCCAGTTCCCCGGCCAACCGCCGCTCAACGTCAATCTCAATAACAGCAAAGGCATCGCGGTAGGCTACACCGCGATCTTGAAACAGAACCTTATCAGTACGTTCCGCTATGGATTCACCCGCCAAGGTTTAGAGAGCACTGGTGTGCAAACTACGCCGGTAACCACGTTGCGCAGTTTGTCCACGGCCTACGGCACCACCTTGGGCGTCGCCCGCATCCTACCCGTACACAACTTCGCGGAAGACTTGTCCTGGACGCATGGCGCCCACGACATTCGCTTTGGCGCCAACATTCGGTTCATCGGCAACGGGTCTACCAACTACGGCCACTCCTACAACAGTGCCAGCACCAACGCTTCCTGGTTGAATGGCACCGGCCAAGACATCACGCCGGCCTCGCTGAACGTCTCCAACGGCTTCCTTACCGCCTTCGACGACACGGCCATCGCGCTTTTGGGCATCGTTACTCAAGGAAACGGCAATTACAATTATTTGGTGGATGGCACCCTCCTGCCGGCGGGCGCCCCGGTGACGCGTAATTACAAAAACGAAGAGTACGAAGCTTACGTTCAAGATACCTGGAAGGCCACGCGCAACCTCACCATAACCGCCGGCCTGCGCATCGGTTTGATGCCGGCGGTCTATGAGGCCAACGGCCAGCAGATTTCTCCGAGTATTCCTCTCGACACCTTTGTGAACACGCGCGGCCAGCTTGCGCAACAGGGTCTTTCGCAGCAGGGCGCCGGGGTAATCACATTCCTGGCCAACGCCCGGTCGCTGTATCCGAATCACATCAATCCTGCCCCACGCTTGGCCATTGCGTATTCCCCGACCGCCAGCGAGGGGATTTCAAAGTTCCTCTTCGGCGGACCCGGAAAGTCATCCATTCGCGCCGGCGTTGGAATGTTCCACGACCTCATCGGCCAGCCGCTGGCCCGGACATATGATGGTTCTGCGTTCGGACTGCAATCGAGTCTCACCAACTCGTCCGGCATTCAGACCTCTGCCACGGCACCGCGGTTCACTTCGTTCTTTAATGTTCCGGCTTCGCTGGTGCGGGCTGCGCCTAAAGGCGGCTTTCCGGCAACGTATCCGGATATCTTCGCCATTACCAACTCGATTGATGACAATCTGAAATCGCCGTATAGCATCAATATGAACCTCACCTTGAGCCGGGAATTCGGCAAAGGGTTGTTCATCCAGGGTTCTTACGTGAGCAGGCTTTCGCGGCACTCGTTGATCAATCGCGATATGGCCATGCCGACCGATCTGAAAGACCCAAAATCGGGCCAGACTTATTTCCAGGCCGCGTCCCAGATGGCTGCCTATTTGTTAGCTGGGGGCACGGTTGCCGGCATACCGAAGATTCCATTCTTTGAGAATCAGTGGTCGCACGCGGCCGGCAACGGCCTCACTTCCACCCAGGTGATTGCACAGGACGTGATCAACAACTCTTCACGAGGAGCGGACTTCACCAGCACGTTACAAGATATGGATGATCCCTCATTGTGCAACCCAGGCAGTTCCTTGTTCACCTCCAGGGGAGGCGTGGACGCAGTCGCCTGTGGCGACCAAGGTCCGTGGATGATGTTCAATCCGCAGTTCTCCGCCCTTTCAGCGTGGAGTTCCATCGGCAAGGGCAGCTACCATGCCATGCAGTGGACCCTCCGCAAGCGCTTTAGCCAGGGTCTGACTTTCGACGTCAACTACACCTTATCGAAGTCGATAGATCTCGGATCATCGCAAGAAAATGCCGGATCGTTCTCCGGATTTATCCAGAACACTTGGGATCCTAGCCAAATGAGAAGTGTTTCCAGTTTTGACACGCTGCACCAGGTCAACTCATTCGTGGTTTGGCAGGTTCCTGTGGGCCGCGGACGGAAGTTCGCTGGAAGTTCCAACAAGATCGTGGATGCGATTATCGGCGGATGGCAGATCGCTGGCAACTTCACCCAGACCAGCGGACTGCCCATCGCCATCCAAAACGGCCGCAAGTGGCCCACCAACTGGAACGTGACTCCCAACGCAACCCCGAATGGATTGCCGCAAGTACCGGTGACCAACAACTCCAACGCCCCGCCCGCCAGCGGCACCGCCGGCGGACCCAACCTGTGGTCGGACCCGAAGACCGAATTGGCCGCTTGGAGCTTCACTTTGCCAGGACAGAGCGGAGCGCAACGCGTGATTCGTGGCGCCGGTAACTTCGATATCGACACCGGAGTTTCCAAGCGCTGGATCATGCCCTACTCCGAACACCACTCGCTGCAACTCCGGTGGGAGACTTTCAACCTCACCAACAGCGTCCGTTTCGATCCGGCCAGCGCCGGTACTCAGATCACCGTTGGCAGCAGCTTCGGCAAGCTGACCAGCACACTGACATCGCCGCGCCAAATGCAGTTCGCGCTGCGCTACGAGTTCTAAACTCTTGCAACAAGGGGGCGGGCTTTCGGGCCCGTCCCTGGATTCGCTCTTTCCCATGAGCCCGCGATCAGGCATTCTGCTCCTGACCGGGCTCTTTTTATTTGCGCAAACACCCGATCCCACGCGCCCCACTATTCGTGTCAGCACACAGCTTGTGGAAATTAACGTCGTTGTTCGGGGCAAGACCGGCCCGGTCGACAATCTCGCCAGGAACGATTTTCGGATCCTGGAAAAAGGAAAAGAGGTCAAGATCGGGTTTTTCTCGATGAATTCCGTTCATCAGGCTCGGAAAACCTCAGCTCCGCTGCCTCGCGCAAAGTTCACCAATCGACCAGCAGCCGGCGAGAATCCACCGAGTATCACAGTGGTCTTGCTCGACGCCGTAAACACCTCCATCCAAGACCAGAACAATGCGAAACAGCAGTTCGTTAAGTTTCTAAGCCAGATTCGTCCCGAAGATCACGTCGCTGTCTACGCGCTGGGATCGCGTCTGCGGGTGTTGAACGAGTTCACCAACGATTCCGTGCGGCTGGTGAGAGCTTTGGCGAAATATCGCGGCGAGATTCCCTCGCTACTGGCGGATTCCGCTCCCGACCCCGCTGGTACCGAAGATGCCGACATCGATCGCTGGCTCAATGACCGGAATGCCTTGATCGCCGACCTCAACATCGTTCAGCGCGTGCGAACCACCGTGGCGGCCATGGTAGCGATCGCCAATCACATCGGCCGCATCCCGGGCCGGAAAAATCTCATTTGGATCACCGGTAGTTTTCCGTTTTCGATCGGCCAGCACGGCAGCGAAGTCTCCACGAATTGGAATGACGTGGTGATAAATCCGAAAGGTCCCATGGCCAGCGGCACCAGTAAGAAGGCGGCCGGACTTGGAGACAACGAGGCCTACTCAGTCTACGGATCGGATCTTGCTGGAGATAAACCGTCGCGGGAGAGCTTTATGGGATTCGATAAAGAGATTGCCCGCGCCACGCAAGCTCTGAACAACGCCAACATCGCCATCTACCCGGTGGATGCGCGCGGCTTGATCGCGGCTCCCAAAATCCTGACCGCGCAGGGAGGAACGGTCAGCCGGTCGAGCGCTCGCCAGGCGCCCATTCCGCTCTCGATGAATCCCGGTGGCTTCGACGCCATGAAGTCATTGGCGGAGAACACCGGTGGCCGGGCTTATTTCAATACGAATGATCTAAAGAATGCGATTCGCGCGGCAGTCGACGATTCGGAAGTAACCTACACGCTCGGGTTCTACGCCGACCCCGGCAAGCTGGATGGAAAATTCCACCCGCTCACGGTGCAGGTGAAGCGCAAGGATGTTGAAGTGCGATACCGCAAAGGTTATATCGCGAATGCGGACTCTCTGCCCACCGATGAGCAGCGCGCCAACGAAATTCAGGACGCGCTGTGGAGTCCGCTGGACGCCACGGGAATTGCGATCACCGGGTGGCTGGAGCGAGTGGAAAAATCCAAGCCCGGCACTGTCGCCGTAACTTTGTCCATCGACCGGGACAGCATTGCGTTCCAGTCCAACGGCGGGCATCGGATGGACACTGTTGACGTCGTCTTCGGACTATGGGGCGCGGACGGCCGGGATCTCGGGACCATTCGTCAAAAGATGAATTTGAACCTCGACGACACGCAGTTTGAAAGGATGCGCGGCGGATTGGTGGTCACCAAAACGCTGGACTCGGCGCCGGACGTTTCTCGGGTTCGAGTGGTTCTGTTGGATCGAAATTCCGGAAAAATCGGCTCCCTAACCATGACACCCACCATAGAACCGCGACCGTAAGGGAGCCGTCCGAGCCCCGACAGTAAGAAGCTGTGAAAAAATCGCTCCAAGATCCACACAGGCAAGAATACCCGTGCCACAGGCGTTCTTGCCTGTGTTGGTATGATCTTTTCACATCTTTTAAGGGAGCGGAATCCCACTTGCCAGACCCGGGATTTCCAACCACGCCCTTCCTAACAGTCGCGGTTGCACTACGCGTGTCACAATAAAAAGTAATGACAGGGAATGCCATCCGCCAGAAATTTCTGGATTACTTCGCCTCGCAACGCCATCGGATTGTTCGCAGTTCGCCGCTCGTACCGGCCAACGATCCTACTTTGTTGTTCACCAACGCGGGGATGAATCAGTTCAAGGATGTATTCACCGGCGTCGAGAAACGGGACTATTCGCGGGCAACATCGCCGCAAAAGTGCGTACGGGCGGGCGGCAAGCACAACGATCTGGACAATGTCGGCTATACGCGGCGGCACCATACCTTCTTCGAAATGCTGGGCAATTTTTCGTTCGGCGATTACTTCAAGTCCGAGGCAATCGCGTTCGCGTGGGAATTGTTGACCAAGGAATTCGGGATTCCCAAGGACAAGCTCTATATCACGGTTTTCCGCGAAGACGATGACGCCGAGCGGTTGTGGCAGCAGGTCGCCGGAGTTCCCGCCAGCCGTATTTTCCGCTTGGATGAAGCCGATAACTTCTGGCAGATGGGCGAGACCGGTCCATGTGGTCCATGCTCGGAAATATATTTTGATTTTGGACCCCAAGCGGCCGAGCCGGGGCGTGAGCACGAAGCGTTTCCCCTGGATGGCGGCGGACGATTCGTGGAGATCTGGAACCTGGTCTTCATGCAGTTCGACCGGTCGGCTGACGGGGTATTGACTCCGTTGCCGCGGCCGTCGATCGACACCGGCATGGGTCTGGAACGCAGCGCCTGCGTGCTGCAAGGAAAAATTTCGAATTACGATACGGACCTGCTGCGCCCGGTGATCGATCGCGCGGCCGAGCTGCTGGGAGTGAGCTACGGCGATAACGAGCGCACGGACGTGGCGCTTCGAATCAATGCCGATCACAGCCGCGCGACAGCATTCCTGATTCATGATGGCGTGACGCCTGCCAACGAAGGACGCGGCTACGTCTTGCGTAAAATCATGCGCCGGGCAATTCGCAACGCGCGCATGATGGGCCGCTCGGAGCCTTATCTTCATGAGCTCACCGGGTTCGTCGCGGAGCTGATGAAGCCTGGATATCCGGAAATGATGGAGAGCGTCCAGCGCGTGGCGCGCGTGGTGAAGGACGAAGAACATCGCTACGCCACCACCTTCCAGGTTGCCGAAAGGGTGTTTCAGGATGAAGTCAAGTCGGCTGCGGGCGGCCTGATTCCCGGTGCGGTTGCGTTCAAACTGTACGACACTTACGGCCTGGCCCTGGATGAACAGGATGAGATGGCGAAGGAACGCGGGCTCGCCATCGACCACGAAGGCTTCACCGCCGAAATGGAAAAGCAGCGCACACGCGCCCGCGCCAGTTGGAGAGGCGCGGATAAGACGCAGATCGATCCCGTCTACCAAAACCTGCCGCCGGCGGAATTTGTGGGACGCGAAACCCTCGAAGCACCCGTGACGGTGCTGCGCGTGATCGAGCAGGATGGACACCGGGAACTGGTTCTGGATCGCACGCCATTTTACGCCGAAGCGGGCGGACAGGTGGGCGATACGGGTGTTCTGGTTTCGGCTGCGACTGGGGACAAAGTCGCCATCGTTCAGAACACGTACAAACCCGCGCCGGGCGCCACCGTGCATCGCGTGGAGCTGCTGGCGCCCATCCAGGAAGGCGACGTGCTGGTCGGTAAGGTGGATGGACATCTGCGCAACTCGACCATGCGCAATCATACCGCCACGCATCTGCTGCACGCCGCTTTGCGCCAGGTGCTGGGCACGCACGTGAAGCAAGCCGGCAGCGTGGTGGACCCCGGCAGGCTACGCTTCGATTTCACTCACTACGCGGCCACCGACGCCGATGAACTGGCGGAGATCGAACGGCTGATGAATGAGCACATCCTGGAGAACACGGAAGTTCACACCAATGTGATGGATCTCGATAGCGCGCTGAATACCGGCGCGATGGCGCTTTTCGGCGAGAAGTACGGCGATAAAGTCCGGGTGGTTTCCATTCCGGATTTCAGCAAGGAACTGTGCGGCGGCACGCATGTTCGGCGGACGGGCGACATTGGTATCTGCAAAATCACCTACGAAGGCAGCATTTCCGCGGGTGTGCGCCGCATTGAGGCCATTACCGGCGAGGCGGCTTTGCGCAAATTTCAGGACACGGTTCAGTCCCTGCATCGCGTCTCGGATATGGTGCATGTGCCGGAGGCCGAGCTGCTCGAATCGGTCGAAAAGCTTCTGGAAGACAAAAAGGCGCTCGAGAAACGCATCGACCAGATGAAGGGCAAGCTGGCGCGCGCGCAAGTCGCCGAACTCGAGAGCGCCGTCAAGGAAGTGAAGGGCGTTAAAGTGCTCGCCGTGCAAGTGCCGGGAATGGATCGGGAACAGTTGCGGACATTGGTGGATTCGTTGCGCGCCAAGTGGAAAAGCATGGTAGTGGTCTTGGCGTCGGCGGAGGATTCGAACGTGTCCATCGTTTCCGGCGTGACGAAAGATTTGACGTCCAAGGTGCACGCCGGAAAACTGGCGGGGGCAGTGGCCCAAGCGGTGGGGGGCAAGGGCGGCGGCCGTCCCGACATGGCTGAAGCGGGC
>CATPCJ010000312.1 GCA_955652915.1 uncultured Bryobacteraceae bacterium | reverse complement strand
TTGAGGGCGTGGCTGCGTCCACCATCGAGTTGCGCGCCGGAAACATCCACGCTCGAACGCGCCATGTCCGGCGGGTACGAAGGGCCGATCTCGGTGACAGCAATCCTGTCGGTCGCGGCCATCTTTCTGAAGTTCCACGGCGCCACCGCTCAAATTGGATTGCTGGCGGAAGCTGAACTATTTTTCCTGGCTGGATTGCTTTTTCGTGAGGCGTATCCTAGGCAACTTGCGTCCGCTTTATTTGCCGGGAGTCTCGGCAAGCTGATCGCCGTCGATATTCCCGACGGTGGAAATACAACGATGGGAAATTGGACCGTCCATGCGTGGACACCAGTGACCGCCGCGACCGCGCTGCTGTTCTACATAAACCGCGCGCTTCGCAAAGTTGACACGTTCTACGGATACGCGGGATCGGCCGTGGTGGCCTTGATCCTCGGTTTTGAAACGCCCGAGCCCTACCGCGGTTTGAGTTGGTTTATCCTCGCCGGCGGCCTCTTCACCTTTGGATGGCTGCGGCGCTTGACCGATTTCCGGATCCAAGGGTATCTGGCGGCGATGCTAGGGGCCGGCGGAACTTCCGTTCACCTTGTAAATGTCGCGGCCGGCGCCGCCCCTCCGTTACGCCACCCTTGGATCGCACTGTCGCTTACCACGCTGATAAGTTATGCGGGCGTTCTCTGCGGGCTGCGCTCGGTGGCCGATCGTCTCCGCGATTGGGAACGAAACGGGTTGAGCCGTGTGGGATCCTGGGCATCCACCATCGGCCTGGTGGCATTGGTCTGGCGCGTCGCGTCGGGCGATTATAGCGATTATTTGGGTCTATGCTGGCTGGCTCTAGCGTTGCCCTTGCTCGAACTCGGATTGCGGCGATTACCGGAGCAGTTTCGGATTCAATCGTACGTCGTGGCGTTGCTCGGCGCGTTCCGCGTTTTCTTCTTCAACCTGGTTCCGATTACGAACGACGGACCAATCGACAAGCGCTTGATACTGGCAGGGGCGGCGCTGATCGCGTACCTGATCGCAGCGCGCGTGTACTCGGCGCGGAAGGAAACCATACCCGCACTCGAAAGCAGCCGCGTTTTCGATCTTAGTTCAGCCACCGGCACGCTTTTCCTGCTGACTGGACTTTGGGCGCTGCTGCCCGCGGCCGTGGTCGGCCCGGCATGGGCGATGGTGGCGCTGCTGCAAATGGAACTTGGGTTCGTGCTGGATATTCCGAGCCTGCGCATGCAAGCGCACGTCACGGGCTTCGCATCCGTAGGACGGCTGTTCTTCGCGAACTTTACCGGCTTGGGACACGTAGGCATCCTTTCGCATCGAGTGTTGACGGTTGTCCCGGTGCTGGCCGCTCATTACTACGAATGGTCCAGACAAAACGCCGAGAGATCCCGGCTGCGGCCATGGGAGATTCCGCTGGGCCGCCTCTATCTCTACTCGGCGGCAATTCTCGCCGTGGTGCTGATGCGATTCGAACTGGGCCGCGTCCTCACCGTGACCGGTTGGGCCGCGTTCGCCGTCGGCTTGCTGGTGTTCGGGCAGCGCTGGAACAATGTAGATTTGCGCTGGCAAAGCTATGTGCTGGCCGCGCTCGCTTTCTGGCGAAGCTGGAGCACCAACTTCTACGTCCCGGACAGCTTCGCCGGCGTTTCCAGCCGAATCGCCACTGGAGCCTTCGTGATTGCTTGCTTGTACGCAGCGCAATTGTTGATACCGCGAAAGCCCGAAAAACCCGGACTGGAGCGGCACGCTCGAACGTTTTACTCGCTGCTGGCGGCGATCTTGCTGGCGGTTCTGTTGTACTACGAAGTTTCCGAAAGCGCCCGCACAGTGGCGTGGGGTGTTGAAGGGATTGCACTGTTGATCGCCGGGTTCCCCTTGAACGATCGAGTTCAGCGCCTGACGGGGCTGGCGTTCTTCCTGGTGTGCATCTTGAAGCTATTCGTGTATGACCTGCGGTATCTGGATACGATGTATCGCATTCTTTCGTTCATCGTCCTGGGCCTGATGCTGGTCAGCGTTTCGTGGCTTTATACACGCTTCCGCGACCGCATTCAGCGGTATCTTTAGGAGCATCCGATATGACACGCGTACGATTTTTTGTTGTTCTCGCTTTGCTTGGCACAGGCGCTGTACTCGCGACCAAGGGTACGGCCGATCCGGATGTGAGCCTCTCGTCACTGGTCGAATTGTGGTCCGACGCGCTTCGTGATGCGGATCAAGTGGGCATGAAACTGACGCGCGTGAGCGACGCCGAGGAAATGCGGATCGGCGCAAACCTGGCTGGCGGCATTACGGACAGCGCCACGGAAGATGCGTCCGCGACGACGTACGTCAAAGCCGTGGCTCAGCCGCTGCTGGCACATGTACGGCGTCAAGGAATCCGCTATGAATTTCACGTGATCGAATCGCCGGAGATCAACGCCTTCGCGCTGCCCGGCGGACAAATATTCGTGGAGCGCGGCCTGCTGGATTTTGTGGAATCCGAAGCCGAGCTCGCAGCCGTATTGGGCCACGAAATTTCGCACGTCGACTTGCGCCACTGCATCGAGCACTACCAGTATCAAGCCAAGTTGAAGAAGGTGGGCGCCGGGGAGCTCGGATCGATCGTCGAAATGGCCCACCGGCTGGCGACGCTGGGATTCTCATCCGAGCAGGAGCGAGATGCCGACGCGTTAGGCCAAACCCTCAGCGTCGCGGCCGGCTACAATCCGGACGCAGCCGCGGATCTATTCAAGCGAATGCAAATTAAATTTCACGAGCCATCGCGCGGGCACGCCACTACACCATCGGGAGAAGTGGCACAAGCGGCAGGCGAAGCAATCGGCGCCTATTTCCGCACGCATCCACCATCGGGAGATCGGGCCCGCCGGCTTACGGAGCTGGCGGCAAAGTACCACAACCTGGATTCGTACTACACAGGAAAGCGAAATCTGCACGAGCGTATTCCGCGATCGAGCCATGCGTATCCGGAGGAGTTTCACCGGTTGTAAAGGGGAAGTAATTATTTGGTGCCCCCGGAGTTGGGACTTGGATGCGGGATGGTATTGGCAAAGAAGTTCGTTATTTTTCAAAGCGCTAGAAACGCGAGTTTTGCACGATTCGAGGATACGAAGTACGTTTCAGCGGGAGTTCCACTGAATCGTGAATCCGCTCTGAATCCAATTTTTCATCGGATCGAATCTGAACCATAGATGCTGATTGCGATTCAGTATCGGGAAAGTGTGGAAGTTGTCAAGTGCAGGTACTGGCTCATGGTACCGAATGTAGGTATTACACGATTTCTTGTGTCAATCGAAAAATTTGCGTTTTTTAAAAAATCCGTCCGGGGAGTACCGCCATATTTGTCAATGAGATTACAGATGGCGGCGCAGAGGCTTAGTACCGCTGCAGAGAGAGACATCGCAATTGCCAATTCGGGCAATCCCACGTTTCTAGGATACTCCCAAAACCAAAGTCTGGGCAAGAACATTTGGTATCCGCCTGTGTATGCCGACAACACATCATTGCGCTACTTGGGTGTGCTCCAAAAGGGGGTAAGGTGGGCCCTGCAACATGCGAAAAGTCGGGCTCTCAGAACGGGTACGTTGCCAGGGTCGACGGTGACGCGTGATAGAGGCGGTGTCAATCGGGGCCTGGCTCCGTCCTCGATCTCGCGTTCGAGCTGATCGACGCGATCCCAGGAAGAAATCTTGAGCGTGCGGCGAATCGTCTCGCCATTGAGGACACCTTCAATCAGTTGCTGAATGGCACTCCTTTTAGAAACGGCCCTTGTCAGCGTGTTTGGAATCGTTCTTGTGTCGGACGTAGAACGAACAATACGCAAGATGCGCATTCTAAACGAGAAAAGCTGGTGCCCGGGGTGGGACTTGAACCCACACTCCCGTTGCCGGAAAAAGGATTTTAAGTCCTTTGCGTCTGCCGATTTCGCCACCCGGGCATGGATACCAAAAGGTATGCCCTACCGAATGTAGCACGAAGCCCGCAGCTTGCATCCGTCGTTAGAAGCGGTAAAACAAACCGAATTGCAACTGCCGCGTGCTGATCCCGTAATTGGTGGAGTTCATGCTCGTGATCTGTCCGAATGTTGGATCGTTCACCTTCTGATCGCCCACGAAAAAGTTCGGGTGATTGAACAGATTGT
>CATPCJ010000311.1 GCA_955652915.1 uncultured Bryobacteraceae bacterium | reverse complement strand
TCGCAAGGCATTGCACGCCGGAACATATTCGAGTTCATTTCCATCACGGGCGCAACGCAGCATCAGTCCGCCGCGGCTCATGTCGCCGCGGCCGATAAATTCGGATGGGAACAGCAGCCGCGAACCAAAGATTTCCAGCAACGGCTCCATATACTTTGAAGTCGCAATGCTGCCGAGCAAAACGAGATCGCAATCTGGTCCGATTGCCTGGTGGAGTTGCCGGGCGTCTCGCACGAGAGGATCGCGATACCGCGGCTCGGCAAGATCGATCGGAACGCCGGCGATCGCCCGCAAATCGTCGAGGCCGATCAGGGTCTCCGGCGACTGCAATCCACGTCCCGCCGTAATCACCAACGACCCGGGAGCACCGGCCGGAGGAGCGGCGAATGCATTCGAGTACGCGTATTTTCCACGAAAGTACAAACCGCTTATAAACGCGAATACGTCGCCCAAGGGTGCGCCTTTTTGACGTAGACGAACCGCGAGGTCAAACTCAGCTCGTTCGTCCATCACCATGCGGCCCCGGGGGCCGGAAGCGTTCGCGGGCGAGAGTAGGAAGACGCGGTTCAAAGCTAGCGTTTTTTATTCTTTGGTGGCGCTTCCTCTTTAGCGCCCCAATCGGGATTTCGCGTAGGGCCGGTATTCGCAGCCCAGTCCTGAGCCGGCTTTTGTCCTCGATTCGTAAGACCCAGCCGGGGATCGTTCGCCATCGTAACGTTCAGATGGTCTATGCCGCCCGAACCTGCGTGTACCAGTTCCCCAGCGTCGTTCGATTTGCCCACGTTGAGACCACCCGCGCTCGGGTCACCTGTGGGCGTTCCAGCCGGATCGTCGCCGCCCGTCCCCCCGTCGGCAGGAAACACGCCCAGGTCCGCGACGCCGATCGGGGAGGCATCGTCTTTTTCCGTCACGCTGATATCCACCACGTCGTATTCCATCACGAGGTCCGATTTTTTTATGGCGTCTTCGAACTCGGCGGCCCGATCGTCTACAACCTCGTATTCCCAAACCTCGGGTGCGGCGCTTCCCAGAAACGCATCATCCTCATCGAGAACTTCCTGGCTGCGTTGGGCTTCGCTCTCCTGTTCGATAAAGACCTTCTCCGCCACAACGCCCTCCGGAAGGTTCTGATGCAACTCGGCGCTGGGCCGCATGGCGGATTCATCGCCATCGGATTGCACTCTCTTGGCGAATGCGACGCGGTATCTCATAGTCGCTAGACTCCAGGGTGCCCGTTTGTGTTTCGAAGGGGCAGCGAATACCGAACCATGCATATTTTCCAGCGGATTGCAAGGAATATTTTAGATTCTCAGCCTGAAACATTAAGCGCCTTTAGGGGTCTAACCACCAGATATACCGCACCTGAGGATCAGGGTTTACACAAGGTTGCTGTGAACTCCTGGAAAAACACTAAGGATGGATGTGGAGAGGCGCTCTCTTTTCAAGAGTTTCTGGCAGGCGGGCTTTGAATGCTCGACGCACACCCTCAAAACGGGCAAGCGCCTGGATCTTGTAAACTCCACGGGCCACGACGTCTTCGCCGAGCGTGATTTCGCCCGGATGAAGGATATTGGGATGCTCACGGGGCGTGAGGGTTTGCGCTGGCACCTGATCGAGACGCAACCGGGCAAATACGATTTCTCGGCGGAACTGCCAATCCTCGAAGCAGCTCAGCGTCAAGGAATCCAAGACATTTGGGACTTATTCCATTTTGGATGGCCCAGCGGGTTGGACATCTTTGCCCAGGAATGGGTCGACCGGTTTGCCGGGCTGGCTTCGGCGTTCGGCCGGGTCCTTCGCGCTGAGACGACGGAGACCGCATTCGTCGCGCCCGTCAACGAAATGTCTTTTTTCGCTTGGGCCGGCGGCGACACTCAGTATCTGAATCCGTTCGCTACCGGTCGAGGCGCGGAGTTGAAGAGGCAGCTCGTGCGAGGCGCGGTGCAGGCGTCGGATGCGATTCGCGCGGAGATCCCGGACGTTCGTCTGGTATCGCCGGAGCCGGTCATTCATATTGTGGGCGATCCCAACCGCCCTGACGACGTGCTTGCGGCGGCGCAGTATGAGTCCTCAATGTTCGAGGCATGGGACATGCTCAGCGGGCGCGTGCAGCCGGAACTCGGCGGCAAGGAATCATATCTGGATGTGATCGGCATCAATTATTACGACCGCAACCAGTGGTGGAATTTTGGAAAAACGATCTCCAGGAACGAGCCTGAATACCGGCCCTTCCGTGAGATTCTGGCCGAGGTCCACGCTCGTTATGGGCGTCCGATGTTTGTCTCTGAAACAGGCACAGAGAATGAGGATCGCCCCCACTGGTTGGCCTACATCGCCGAGGAAGTGCGCGGGGCGATTCGCGCGGGCGTCCCCATGGAAGGAATTTGTCTCTACCCCATTCTGAACCATCCCGGGTGGGACGACGATCGGCATTGCTTCAACGGCCTATGGGATTATCCGCAGCCCAACGGCGACCGTGAAATTTATAAGCCGCTGGCGGAAGAACTCAAGCGGCGGAAATATTTCGAAAGAGAACTTTATGAATCCCCAATTGCGTTACCCGGAACCCGATCTGATTTGCCTGTCCCACCTGCGTTGGAACTTTGTGTTTCAGCGTCCCCAGCATTTAATGAGCAGATTCGCGCGGGAACGACGGGTATTCTTTGTTGAGGAACCGGTTTTTGGCGCGAAGGAACCCGTACTGAAGACGGCGCTCTGCCCGCGGACGAACGTCCACGTCGTGACTCCCCACCTGAGCTCGGAGGAGGACCGTAACCAGGTGCTCGAAAAGCTGCTGGTCGACTTCACCCGAGCCAAGGGTATTCAGAAACCGATAGTGTGGTTTTACACGCCGATGGCCCTCGAGTTTTTCCCTAGCAGCATTTCTCCGGCGGCCGTGATCTACGATTGCATGGATGAGCTGTCCAACTTTCACGGCGCTCCGAAACACCTGCACACGCTGGAAGAGCATCTGCTGAAAAGCGCGGATCTGGTGTTCACGGGCGGCGTAAGCCTGTTTGAAGCCAAGCGGCATTCGCATCCTCGAGTGCATCCATTCCCCAGCGGCGTCGACGTGTTTCACTTCGTGCAGGCTCGGAACCTCTCTGAAGATTTCGAGGAGCAGCAGGGCATGGCGCGCCCACGCCTGGGATATGCAGGAGTGATCGACGAGCGATTGGATCTACCGTTGCTCGATGAGGTGGCTCGCAAGCGGCCCCACTGGCAACTGGTCATGATCGGACCCACCGCGAAGGTGGATCCCGCCTCATTACCCCGCCGCGCCAATATCCACTGGCTGGGAATGAAGAGCTACTCCGATTTGCCGAAATACTTCGGCGGCTGGGACGTCGGCATCATGCCGTTCGCGCTGAATGATGCGACGCGTTTCATCAGCCCCACGAAAACACCTGAATATCTTTCCGCCGGACTGCCCGTGGTCTCAACCGCGATTCGAGATGTGGTTCGTCCCTATGGCGAGCTGGGGATGGCCCGGATCGCCCATTCTCCCGACGAATTCATCGCCGCCTCGGAACAAGCCATGTCCGTCGGCATGGGCCTTAAGTGGCGTGAGCGCGCCGACGAGTTTTTGAAGAGCCTTTCCTGGGATTCGGTTTGGGGTGGCATGAATCATCTCATTGCCGGAGTTCTCGATTCGGTGGGAACCATGCAGACGAGCTCGAACACCATGGCTCACTCCAGTCGGGAGACCGCGGCCCGTGTTTGATTACGTAATCGTTGGAGCAGGATTCGCCGGAGCGACAGTGGCCGCTCAAATGGCGCGCAATTTCGGCAAGCGCGTGATGCTGCTGGATCGCCGCTCGCACGTGGGGGGCAACGCGTACGACCACTATGACCGGGCCGGTGTCCTGGTTCATAAATACGGCCCGCACATCTTCCACACGAATTCCAGGGACGTGATCGATTATCTTTCCCTGTTCACGGAGTGGCGAACTTATGAACACCGGGTGCTCGCCTCTGTTGACGGAAAGCTGGTCCCGATCCCCATCAATCTGGATACGGTGAACGTCCTGCACGGCCTGAACCTGACTGTCGGCGAGCTGGAAGCGTATCTTGAAACGATCGCCGAAAAGCCTGCGTCGGTGCGCACGTCCGAAGACGTCGTGGTCAGCCGCGTGGGCCGCGATCTCTACACGAAAATGTTCCGCGGATACACGCGCAAGCAATGGGGCCTGGATCCCTCGGAGTTGGACGCATCCGTCACGGCGCGCATCCCGGTCCGCTTGAATCGCGACGATCGATATTTCAGCGACACGTACCAGGTCATGCCTTTGCACGGATTCACGCGGATGTTCGAGAACATGCTGGATCATCCGAACATCACCATCATGCTCAACACCGACTATCGGGACGCGATGAATTCTATCCGGTACCGCGAGTTGGTTTACACCGGGCCCATCGATGAGTTCTTCGATTTCCGCTATGGAAAACTGCCGTACCGGTCGCTGCAATTCCGGCATGAAACGCTGAACGTGAAAAAACTTCAGCCCGTCGCGGTGATTAACCATCCGAACGAGCACGACTACACGCGCGTGACGGAATTTAAGCACCTGACCGGGCAAAGCCACTCGAAGACCAGCGTGGTTTACGAATATCCATGCGACGGCGGCGATCCGTACTACCCAGTGCCAAGACCGGAAAATGCGGCCCTGTATAAGCAATACGAGGCATTGGCCGCCCAAGCGCAGGGAGTCCATTTCGTGGGCCGGCTCGCCACGTACAAGTACTACAACATGGATCAAGTGGTGGCGCAGGCTCTGACGCTATGCGCTAAACTCTCGGGAGCAACGCGAGGCGAACTGGTGCGGAAGCCGTTCGAAGCGGTGGCCAGTCCGGAACTCATATCAGCGGCGAATTAATCAGAACCACGACCGTAAGGGTGTGCTCGTCTCCGACGCGTATTAGGAACGCTTGCTCACGCGCGCGGTTCAGAACAGCAGGGAATTGATTTCACGAATGGCCTTCGCGTCAAACTTCATTCGCCTGTCATAGGTCATCAGCCCGTTTACTTCCTGCTCCACATCGTAAAGCTGGGTGTAACAGATCCCGCAAATTTGCGGAAGGCGGGCGATGGCTTCATAGAGCCCTCTTATGCGCGCCAGGGCTCCGGCCTGATCCACTTCCACGCCCGAATATCCCCAGGAATTTTCGGGCACCTTGTGCAAGTCTTCCGGAAGGATGTAGCCGACCCCTCCGAATTCCCACAGCAGAATGGGCGATCCATTGTACCGATGGCCCGGAGCCACGTACAGCTTTCCATACTTTGGCGGCGGCAATCCCTGCGTGATGTTCTGGAATCTCTGCTCGAACTCTTTTCCGGTTCGCGTGTAATCGTGAATGGCGAAAAGGTCCGTGACCTCGGTGTGCTCCCAGCCGTCATTGTCGATTACCAGTCGAGTGTCATCCAGGGACTTAGTCAAATGGTAAAGCGCTTTTAGATGGGCCTGCTGACGACGATCCGACAGGTTGGGCACGCCCCAGCTTTCGTTCACGGGGGTCCAAATGATGATGGATGGATGATTGTAATCGCGCGATACCACCTCGATCCATTCCCGCGTCATTCGAGCCACGGCATCCTCATTGAAAAGGTACGCGTTCGCCATCTCGGCGGACACTAAAAGGCCCATTCGATCCGCCCAATACAAGAAGCGAGGATCTTCTACCTTTTGGTGCTTACGAACCCCATTGAATCCGAGATCCTTGGCGCGGCGTATATCGTCCTGAATGGCTTCGTCGGAGGGGGGAGTCAGATTAGACTCCGGCCAATAGCCTTGATCCAGAACGGTCCTCAAATATACAGGAGTACCGTTGAGCAGGACCTTCCCATCCTGCGTCGCGATCGAGCGGATTCCGAAATAGCTGTCCACGGCGTCGAGCAACCCGTCCGGGCCGTGCAATTCGATGCCGACGTCGTAGAGATAAGGTTGTTCGGGCGACCACAATTTGGGATCGGCAAGTTGGGCGGAAATTACCGCTCCTGGTCCGTCCGCCAGGCTCATCGCGGCTGCCAACGTGCGGCCGTGGTCATGAATTGAAATGTTGACAAATTGCGATGGACCGGGCGATGCGATTTTCGCGGAAAAAGAAACGATGCCGTCCACCGTCGAAGTGATCCGCACACTTTCCAAGTGGCTGAGTGAAACCGGCTCAAGCCAAACTGACTGCCAGATGCCGGTGGTGCGGGCGTAGAAAATACTTACCGGTGTGGCCTCCCAGTGCTGCTTCCCGCGGGGAATGTAGCGGTCGGTTGGAGGATCCTCGGCGCGCACCACCAGGACATTGCCGGTGGGTAGCAGCGCTCCCGTAATATCGCATGAAAACGGTGTGTGGCCGCCTTCATGCCACGCCACCACAATCCCATTCACCCACACCGTGGCCCGATAGTCGACGGCGCCAAAATTAAGACGTATCCGCTTTCCGGCCCAGGACTCGGGAACATCGAAGGGGCGCTGATACCACACGCAGGGATGAAAGGAACGATCTCCAATCCCGCTCATTTTCGATTCGAAAGCGAAAGGCACCAGGATCTTCGCGGGAAAATCCGTGGCGTCAAACCAGTGCTGCTCCAGGCCGGCATTTTGATCGTCCACACGGAATTTCCACCATCCGTTCAGGTTCCTCCATTCCGTACGAACAAATTGCGGGCGTGGATATTCGGGGCGTGGATTGGAGGGCTCCACGGGAGATGAAAGTTCCCGCAAGGAGGTGGACGAAGAGGTTTCCACTGTCAATGGGCTGCTGAACGCAGAATATCACGACTTCTGAATTTGCCGAAATACATCAACGCAAACTTGCCGTGTCCGACGGTCCCTCTCTACTCCCCAATATCGTCGGATTGTGTCGACTCAATAGGCCCTTGCTTCGGAAAATTCAGAACCGCGACAGTGATTGAACGCTGGTAAGAACACTGCCTGGGCTAGACACCAGCGAAACACGAATCCCGCGGAGAAAGGTCCTTCATAAGCGTGTCTGGCCATCATCGAGACTCCGAAGCACTCCAGAAGCAAGCTTGATTACGACCCGGAATCGAATCTCTCCAAACCAGTGAGCCTGCTTCCGGAAGGCATTTCATTTCCATTTGATTTTGGATTCATTCCTTCCACGAAAGGCCAGGATGGCGGCCTGAGAACATCGCGACTCGACCAGATCGAAGAGTTCTTCGTTTCTTACAACAAGCTCCGTGGCAAGGAGTTCAAGGTGAAGAAGCGTAGCGGTCCCCAGGCTGCGCTCCGCCTGCTCAAAGCAGGAATGAGTCTTTTTGAGAAAGAGAAATAGAATCAGACCGGTTCTCGATGGCCGAGAAGCTGTAAACGCCGCTCAGCCTCAAACCAGTCGTGTTCGGGGGATCCATCGGCGCCCTCGCGCGCGCGACATTCCCAAAGATGGTAAGCAAGCTGAGCGATATCGTCATGAGCCGGCGCCGCGGCGTCTGTACGGGGGCTTTCGGTAGCCGCTAAGTGTTGACTTGAGATTGCCTGTTGTGGACTGGACATTTTCTTCCTTCCTTCCTTGAATACTGCCATGCCCAAGGCGCACCGGCCTTACTACCGGCGCGATGGTCGCGGAACCAGCCTTCTCCGGGATCTTGGTGTAAGTGGGATGCTCAGACGGACCCTGGTGTTTCTCTAAAATGTTTCCCGCTTACTTGATGCGGCGCGGACGTCGGACGCTGCTGTAAAAGTGCTTCTGGAAGACGCTTGCTTACGCACGGTTCTGTAAGGATTGCGGCATCAGTCGCCGCCCTTTCAGAACAGCGACCGTTGGCATGAGGCGTTCTCAATGGGCGACCTTGTCCGCTGACAAGCTGAGGTTTTACAAGTGGCCCGAGGATTTTTCAGCATCGAGACTTATCTCGATGCTCGGCGAAAGAGCCTCGAGGCCGCGAAGACGAGGTGTTGTGGGGCGGCCCATGGATCGACGCGCACCCGCGATGGGTGGCATGCCAAGCCGCAATGCCCGCGATCGCGAGCATTCCCAAGCGATTGGATTCGCGCCGCCGCGCCGCCGCGCCGCCGCGCCGCCGCGTTCCCGCTTCATTGCGAGGTGAAACTGTAACTCGGCGTCAAGGCCGCGATCCAGCTTCCGCCGCTGGAACAAGGCTCGGAGACGTAGCGGCAATTCTTTCATGCTCAAGCCTCCAGCACCCTCATGATCGCGCCGGAAAGGCGTAGCCAGTTCGAGGACTCCTGCGCAAAATGCTTGCGGCCGAGAGCGGTTAGCCGATAGAATTTCGCCCGGCGGTTATTCGAGGATACACCCCACTCCGCGGCAAGCAATCCTTTGAGTTCGAGACGGTGCAATGCCGGATAAAGAGCACCTTCTTCTACACGCAGCACATCGCCGGAATAACTCTGGATCTGCTCCGCGATGTCGTACCCGTGCATCTCGCCACGCGAGAGCGTCTTGAGAATGAGCATGTCCAGAGTTCCCTGGAGCAGGCCCGGCCGTTCTTCCGTGCTTCCCATAAAAGCCTTAGGGAAGTATGGCGAAATTGTGGATGGCTGTCAACCGCCGCGGCTTGGAGGCGGCTCCAATTCGAGCACTCCAATTCGAGCACTTTTAAAGGATGGGGGGTTGGGTGTATACTGCCCGGATGCTGGGTTCTAAAATGAAAATCCTGATTATGTCCGGCACGCGGGTCGCGCCGTATATCGCGGTATTCGCCTTGTTGTTGCTTTCGAATTCCGCCAGTGCGTCGCCCGTACTCAACTTGACCTTTACTCCCACCGCGACGGCTGCAAACTGCAAGCTCCATGCCGGAAGCGGAGATGAAATAGAGACTGGAACCGTGCCCGGATGCACTTCCACCGCTTACGCAGCCGACCTCGCAAGTTGGATTAGCGCATTCGATTTCACCGGCACTTTTGACGGCGTAGATCCCAGTGGCGCACTGGATTTCCAAACCGCCTTCGCGAACTGGAACGTGGCCCAAGGTGCCATGTACGGCGGCATGTGGGCGCTCAAAAATGGTGGCGATCTGGACCTGACATTCAACGTCACCGAGAACGCCTTCGCCGATCCGAATCTTGGCGGGATCAGTCCCTTCTCAATCACTGTAGCCAAGAATGCCGGGTATGTTGGACCGGATATCGCCCAGCTTGTGTGGGCCCAGGCCTTGTACGTGAGTTACGGCACCAAGCCACCCTACCCGACAGATCTCAATCCGGCGCTACATACGCTCGACACCTACTCCAACAGTCAGGGAAATACCAACAGCAGCGCCTGGTTAAATCCGTGTCAGCCGATACCCGGTCAGAGTCCAGGCCCCAACAACACGGCGCCGGCCACTATCCCGCCCAGTCCAACGAACCCTACTGTTCTGGCATACTGTGACCCGATCTATCCATTCCAGGCCGCGGGAGCTATGTTTTTTGATGCGCCTAAGGCGTTTTGGCCCGACGAGTCTTTCCGGGCTGTAGCCTTGCTCTCGACCGTCACCTTCGTGACTGACGCTCAAGGCAAGATTATAGAGCGCGATCTCACCGTCTACAACGGCGTGGATTGGGGCTTCGACCTTTCGGTCGTTCCAGAGCCTTCCACGGGGATCGCCGTGATGTTGAGCCTCCTGGCTATCGCCGCCATCCGGCGAAAGCGTATCCGATAGTCCTAACCCGGCATAGGACGCTCTGCTTGACGTAGCGCGGCCTCTCAGGCTGCCGTATCGAGATTCGTCTCGATGCTCGGCGAGGGAAGAGCATCGGTAGATCGAGGACGGGCGCGAGTGCTGGACGCTGAGCGCCGCCACGTTTCCCGTCCCCGCTCATCAAACCGGACGTGCCTATCTCCGGCATCCGGCTTTCCGACTGGCTTCATCGTAGACTCACGGACGCACGACCATCGGCCCCT
>CATPCJ010000310.1 GCA_955652915.1 uncultured Bryobacteraceae bacterium | reverse complement strand
GTGTGGAATGTCCAAAGTCCAGATCGTTTAAAGCACGTCCGCGAATCCGCGCTTCAGATGACGGAAGAATAATCCTCCCAGCACAAACGCCGCCACGGCGTAGGCCGTAACGATGGCGAATTCCCGTAGATTTGGAACGCGGTAGGAAAGCAGACGGTCGCGATATGCCCGGACTACGAAAGCCAGCGGATTTATGCGCAACAGAAAGCGGAACCGCTCGGGAAACGTTTGCTCGTCGATGAAGATGGGCGTCAGCCAAAACCAGAAAGTCAACACGACCGACAGCACCTGCACGGTGTCCCGCAGATACACTTGCAGACTGGACACAATCCAGCCGACCCCCACCGCGAATAGCCCCACCACCAGCATGTACAGCGGCAGCGACAACATCCACAGGCTGAAGTGCCCGTTGTAGAAGCCGACAACGCCAATCACCAAGACCAACGCCATCAGATGGCTGATTAATGAAGAAAGGAAAATTGAGATGGGCACGATTTCGGCCGGAAACACGGTCTTCGTAATCAGGTTGGAATTCTCGAGCATCGATGCCGCGGAGCGCATCACCGTGTCCTGAAAAAGCAGCCACGGAAGAAATCCGCAGAAGAGGAACAGCGTATAGTTCTGCGTCACCTCGTTGGCCGGCAGCTTGGTATGCATGCAAACCTGAAAGACGAACGTCCAACTCGCCAGCAACACCAGCGGGTGAATCAGCCCCCACATCCAGCCCGCCGCCGAACCGATGAAGCGCTGCTCAAAGTCGCGCCGCACCAGTTGAAACAGCAGCGTGCGGCGCTGGATCAGGTTCTGCGCAAAATGCCGGCCAGGAATTGCCATCGACCCTCAGGTTACTATACGGCCACGCAAGTTTTCGGTCAGCGCGCTTTTTGCCCGTACAGGCGGCGATAAACTTCGGCGTTCCGCAGAACGCTTTGCACGTAGATCCGTGTCTCGGTGAAGGGGATGCTTTCCACGAATTCGGCCGGCTCGCGATAATTGGCCGAGGCCACCCAGGAGTTGACGCGGCCCTTGCCCGCGTTATACGACGCCAGTGTCTCTTCCCACTTGCCGTGGAGTTGATCGGACCGCGCCTTCAGATAGTAGGTGCCGATTTTCAGATTCATCTCCGGCGTAAACAGCATGCTGGTCTGATAGCGCGGTATTTTGAGCTTGCGTCCCAACTCGCGTCCGGTGGCCGGCATTACCTGCGTGAGGCCGCGGGCATTCGCTCGCGACACCGCTTTCACATTGAATTCCGATTCCTGCCGGATCAACGCGGCGACCAAAAACGGATCCAGCGAATGCTCCTGGCAATACTCTTCGAGCGGCTTGCGATAGGGCAGCGGGAACGCCAGCCGCCAAAATCTATCCGGCGCCGAAGCGATCGACATGGACAGATAGCCGGGCGCAAAACGCTTTATGTAACGAATGCCTTGATCGGGTGCGTCGCGGCGATTCGCCAGCTCGGCCAGCTCCACGGCCATGAGTTGCGGCTGGCCATCCACCTTTGCCCCATAACGAAGCTCCGAGTCCGCAAAATCATCCAGACCAGCGGACGCAAGCAATTCGGCGCGCTCGATTCGCTCCCTGGTAGTCGAACTGGGCACAAAACTCTCGGTGCGATTACGCCTTTGCAAGGGAAGCGCGGCCAGGAACTTCGCCGCGTCAGCCGACGGGGCCGCGTTCGCAACCCGCGGCATCCGCAGCCGTTCTCTCGCCAGCATCGCGTAGTAGTAATTGGGATACCAATTGTCGATCTCTTCGTAGTAAACGCGGGCAGTGCCGGCATCCGCCTTCGCCTCCGCCACGCGTCCTGAAAAATACAACGCAGTGCTCGCGCGCTCGGATTCCGGGTAGCGCTTCAAGTGCTCCTGAAAAAGTCCGGACGACCGCGAAGGATCGCGCAAGTACTCGGCCCACACAATTTTCCAATGACACGGCGCCGACTGAGGATCGCTCGGGAAGGCTTCATAACAGGTTCGATACAGCGGCTCGGCCGATTCCGGCTGGCTGTGAGACGCGTAATAATTGGCTGCTCCGATGAGCGCCCGCAAACGCCAAACGGATTGCGGATATGTTTTCAGCTTCGCGAGTGTGGCGTTCATCTCATCGATTCGATCCAGCCGGCGGGAGCTCTCCTGCAGATAGTACAAACGCTCCGCGTCCAAATCCGGCGCCGTAACATGCAGGGAATTGAGATATTCGCGCGCGCCCTTGTTGTCCCGCGCCAGGTACTGTGCGACGCCTATGCGAACGCGCGCCAGGTCGAGATCGGCGCCGCTCAATTGCGGCAAAAGCGGAGTAAGCTCTCGACGGGCGCGCGAATAATCGCCACCCTCAATGAGCTTGAGACAACGGGTGAGGAGCGATTTCGGCGGAGGCAGCGTATAGTGGACCAAAGCCGATTCGGCATCGGACGCTTCCCGGGACAACGGGAAGTCGGCGTATATTTTTTGGTAGTGCAGGGTGGCTGCGCTTCCATTTCCGTCGGCTTCATAGCCACGCGCCAGCAGGAGTTCGGCTTGAGGGTCGGTCAAGTCCGAAAGATGTTGCTGCACCAGCGCGATGGCTTTCTTGGCGCCCGCAGTTTCGAGATAGGAGTTCACCGCCAGCGCTACAGATTTAGCGGTCAAGGGAGAGGTCGGCGTGGATTGCCAGACCGGCCCTAGCGTGTGTTCGGTCTGTGGGAACTCGCGCAATTCAGCCTGAGCAACGGCGCTGAGAAATGCGGTGTAATCCGCCAGCTTGGGCAAGTGTTTGTGCGCGGCCTTCAAGTGCTGCAACGCGTCTCCGAATTGACGCTGGTCGATTTCGGTTGCCCCTAGAACCAAAAATGCGAGCGCGCCGTTCTTATCGTTAGAGTGCGCATTCGCAAAGCTCAACAGCGCGGCGCGAGTCTTCGGAGTGGGAGTCTTTCTATAATTCGACGCCAGCATGTCCAACGATTGAGCGGACACAGCCATAGCGCATAAACCCGCGAGCGCAAGGACGCGCGCGAGTCTAGACCATCGGGCCGGGATAATCTGAACCAAGCAGTTCGGCATTTTCGTTAGCAAGTGTTCGCAAAAGTTCCAGATGGAGATAGT
>CATPCJ010000309.1 GCA_955652915.1 uncultured Bryobacteraceae bacterium | reverse complement strand
GGGTACGACGGAGAGTTGATGCCAAACACTTCGCCAGCCTTGGTGGACCATCCAGTAGGTTCCTGCTTCGTCCACCCAAAACCCTCGAAAAATCCTGGGGGCCCAATACGCGGCGAAGCTGGCGGCGAACAAAGCAGGATATAGCCAGACTGGTATTTTTTGGGCGGCTGCGTCGACTCGATGCGCTAGCGCCGAGGTCGTTGTGGGAGAGGGCATGTCACTTCTCTTGATAAATCGGCTGCACGGACAGCAGACTTTAGGTGGCAAGGGGACAGGATGCAGCGTTCAATCGGCGGAGTTGGGAGAAAGCTGCTAGACAGTTGCCCACCGAACCTAGCTCGCGTGAATTGCCTGATACAGGAAGTGATCAATTGGTGCAGCCAGAATCGGCCCGAGCTGCAATCGTTGATGACGCCAAGCCGAATTCGACAGCTCATGAATGCTGTCACGGAAGCCACGTTGGGAATGAGCGGCGTTCAGGTGTACGGTGATCAGGCGACATTTTTTCAATCCGAAGAGGGAATCAAATACAGTCGGGCCTTGTCCCAGGGCGTCAACGCTTACAAGAAGTCTTTATCCTAGAGCGTCCTTGTATTTCTGTGGCGATGGACTTTCCTGGGCTGGCTCTTCGGCACGCCGGAACATTTGTCACTTCTATGTCGCGCACCCCGCCGACCGAAACGCGATGCGCCAACGAAAACCGTAAAAGACTCTTCGCGGCAGCTATGGTGGTCTTGGCGCCGTCGCTGAGGCTTGTGGCCGACGTGTCCAACCGCAACGGGCATTAGCGAACTGTTGCCGGTTGCTGCATCCTTATCGGCAGAACATCTTCAGGCTGCCTGGTGAGGCCGAACTCGGCCGGCAATCTCGGGACCTCGCGAGTCCTCAACCCGATCGAGCTCATAGTTCGCCTGCAGATTCATCCAAAACTGAGGCGTCGTCCCGAAGTACCGGGCCAGACGGAGCGCCGTATCCGCCGTGATTGCGCGCTTGCCACGAACGATGTCATTCACGCGCGTTACCGGCACGATCAACTCCATCGCGAGCCGACTCGCGGTCAAGCCAAGCGGCTTCAGAAAGTCTTCCCGGAGTGTTTCACCCGGATGGATGGGTGGCATGATCTTACTCTTTTTCGCCAAGGTTCACGTCCTCAGTGATAGTCCACAATTTCAACGTCGACTGCATCGGCGCCGGCCCACCGGAAACAAATCCGCCACCGATCGTTGATCCGAACGCTATATTGCCCCAGCCGGTTGCCGGAAAGAGCTTCAAGTCGATTCCCCGGAATTGCACGCAGATCGGAAAGGACCGCTGCTGCGTGTAGTTGGTCCAGCTTCCGTTTGGCCACTGGAGTAATAGCTTGGAACTTCCTGCTGAACTCACGCCGGAAAACCTTCTCGGTCTCCTTATCCCGGAAGGACCGAATCACTATTCCAGAATACTACCGTCTCACGTTTAACGCACTGCGGGAACTTTTCTTTGCATTCGAGCGTCGACCAGCCGGCGAGAACTCTTACCTCTTTGCGAAAGGCGAAAGACCTGTTGGGCCAAGAGAATCACGAGTTGAAGCTCGCAGCCGAAGTGTCCAGCCGCAACGGACGATAGTGCCAACGTAGATGAATTTAGTTTTGCCCGTCTCCTCCGGGACCAGCGCATTTCTTCTATATTTAGTGTGTGTCCCACACACTTGCCCGGCTGCGGTTGAGCCTTGACTTCATGCCCTCGCCGGATCCCGAGCATCCCGGCTTGCTGGTCCGCGATCCTTTTCAGTTCTCGGATTCCATGCTCCTGATTCCTCCACAACTGGTCCCCTGTCTGGCCTGCTTTGACGGGGAGCAGACTACGCTCGATCTGCGCGAGAACCTGGTGCGGATCACCGGTCAGATACAGGTCGGGGAGCTGGAGAAAAATCTGGCGGGCACACTCAGCGAGGCGGGCTTTCTGGAGGACGAGAAATTCGAGCGGCTTCGCTCTACCCGTACGGCGGAGTTCGCGGCTGCGCCAACCAGGGAGCCTTCGCATGCCGGGTCGGCGTACCCGGACAGCGCTGAGGAAGCCGGCAAGGCGCTTTCGGAGTTTATGCAAGGGGCCGCGCCGCCGGACGCCGGGGACTCGCTGATCGGCATTGCCGCTCCACACGTGAGTCCTTTCGGGGGATGGGAATCGTATCGCGACGCTTATGCGACGTTGCGTCCGGAATATCGGGACCGCACGTTCGCGATTCTGGGCACGTCCCACTACGGCGAGCCTGACCGATTCGGCCTCACGCGGAAGCCTTTCGTCACGCCCTTCGGTACGGCAATCACCGACACGTCGCTGGTCGACGAACTCGCTGCCGCTTCGCCCGGCGGCATCCGGATGGAGGATTATTGCCACGCCGTGGAGCATTCCATCGAGTTCCAGGTCCTCTTTCTGCAGTTCATTTACGGTCCGGACATTCGCATTCTTCCCATCCTGTGCGGATCGTTTGCGCGCAGTATTTACCAGGGCGGTAAACCGGAGGATAACGACCACGTAAAACGATTCTTCGATGGTCTGGGCAATATGTCGGCGCGAGAGGGAAACAAGCTATTTTGGGTTTTGGGCGTGGATATGGCGCACATGGGCCGGCGGTACAACGACCAAATGGTTGCCAAAGCGGATGAAGGCGAGATGCTGGCCGTCGCCGAGCGCGATCGGGACCGCATCCAGCGTCTCTCGGAAAATGATCCGCCGGGATTCTGGGACCTGATCCAGGAAAATCAGGACGATTTGAAATGGTGTGGATCGTCGCCGATTTACACTTTCTTGAAGGCTGGGCCGAGGGCTCGCGGAACATTGCACCGGTATCAACAGTGGAACATCGATGAACAAAGCGTGGTGAGCTTCGCGGCGGTCGGTTTCAGGTGAGCAACATCGAGGAGTTGGCGGAGGTGAACGGGTCTGACGATCCACTACGCCTTGGACTGGGTCCGGATAACAGCCACGCCGAGCAATAGTGAACCGATGACATAAACCGACGCGGCCAACATGATGGCTGTGCTTAGGCTGGTGAGCGTCGCTACATAACCAACCGCCAGGGGCGCCGCGCCTCCGCCCAACCATCCGACCATGTTCATCAGGCCGGCCGCTTTGCCACGAGCTTCCGGCGGAACCACATCGAAGATCGCCGCGAAAATGTTGGCGTCGTATATTCCTTTGAAGAGACCCCAGGCAGTGAGCGCCACGATTAGTAAACCTACAGAACGCGTCCAGCCGCACAGAACCACGAAGGGAGCGCCGCAGATTAATCCAACCGCTTGCACCAGCATCCGCCCGCTTGGCATCTTGCGCCGCATTGTGTCAGCCAGCCAGCCGCCCAATGGCGAGCCTGCCATGCTGGCCAATTGAACGTAAATCGTCGCGGTAAGGCCGGATGCCGCCAGGCTCAGGCCGAATTTTTTGTAGAGAAACGCGGGCATCCAGGAAAGTAGAACCAACGCGACAAAATTCGCGCACAGAAATGCGCCCATCAACAGCAGTGCCGTTGGATTCAGAAAACCAGTGGCCTGGGTTTGTGAGACTACCACCTCGCGCTTGGGCTCGATCAGCCACTTGTTCAGCGCCACGCCAAGCAGAATGCCCAATCCACCGAAGACGATGAACGACCATCGCCAGCCGTAGCGCTGGCCGATGAGTCCCGCGAAGAAGCCGCCCGCGATGGTTCCGATGTAGACGCTGGTTTGATGAAAACCGAGCGCGCGCGAACGCGTTTCCTGGCCGTGGTAGTCGCTCAGCAACGACATGGAGGCGGGAAAGTAGAATGTTTCACCCAAGCCTTCCGCGCCGCGAAAGAAAATCAATGCGCTGAAGTTGCGCGATAGGGCGGTGGCCATGCAGACGATGCTCCACGCGTGCAGTCCGCCCAGAATCGCGGATTTGCGCCGCACTCGGTCCACGATTGCTCCAGCGAACGGCGCGCTCAGTCCATAAACCCACGCGAAGGATGAGCCGAGCAATCCGAGCCACACCGGATCCAGGGCGAATTCCTTTTCCAGCAACGGGAACACGGAAAAGATCGCCTGCCGATCGGCATAGTTGAAGAACGCGATCCACCACAGCATCGCGACCACATGCCACTTGTAGTTGCGCGGCATCTACCCTGCGTGCCTAGAAAATGTCGGCCTGTCAAATGTCGGCAAGCTTCATCTCTCCCAAGGATTGGAACAGTGTCTTGGCGCCTTGCGACATCAGCCCGATTTCAGTTGCGGTTTGGAAAAGCTGAAAGCCCTGGTGCCGGTATTCGGCGATTTTTTCCGCGGTTCCGGCCGGACGGCCCAGAAATTTGCCGTGCTTCTTGCCTGCCTCCACCACTTTCGCGATCGCGTCGCGCAGTTTGGGATCTTTCTGATCGCCGCGCAGCCCTAGCGAGAACGAAAGATCGCTGGTTCCTATGAACAGAACATCAATGCCCGGCGTCGCTGCAATTTCGTCAATGTTTTCCACCGCGCGCGCCTCTTCAATGATGGCGATGACGAGTACGTTTTCGTCGGCGCAATCGTGATAGCTCGCGACCTCCGGCCATCCAAACATTGCCAGACCAGCGCCCGATCCGCGGCGGCCATGAGGGGGATAGCGGCAAGCGGCGGCGGCTTGGCGCGCCAGTTCCGGGGTGCTGGTAAACGGAAACATTACGCCGAAGACACCAGCATCCAGCACGCGCTTGGCTGTCCAGATTTCGTTCACCGGCACGCGCGCGAAGGGCAGGGCGGGTAATCCACGCGTGGCCAGCACCATGTTGCGCAGCGTCTCGAGCGTTATGGGCGAATGCTCCATCTCAATCCACAGAAAGTCGAAGCCGAGGCGCGCCGCATGCGCCGCCACGTCGATGCTGTTCACCGTAATAGTAATGGCCAGCACGGACTGCCCGGCTTGCAGCTTCTTCTTAACCGGATTGCACCATGGTTCTTGGTTCATTTTTTCATTCATTTCTTGATGAGCCATATTTCTGAGACTTGACAGCCCCGGCCGTTACCGCCTTGTCCGGGCTCACGCGTCCAAGCGAGATTCAGCTCGCCATTGCGGGTGGCTTCCCGAGGAATATCGAACTCCACGGGCTGGTATGGCACTTTTTTCTCGATAAACGGATGAATCTCGATGGATCCATTCGCTACCAATCGCAACTTCTGCCGGGGGCTGTCACCGCCGTAGACCACTCGGATTTTGTACCCTGCTCTGGGGTCGAGATCGGGATAGCGCATCCGCAGGGGCTCGTCATTCAACGACGCCGCGCTCGTCCAAAAGGATTTCCGATACGAACCCACGCCGCCAAAACCAACGTGCGGCGAGTTCAGAAAGGCTGGGTCGGACGCGTAATCCGCCGTGCGCACCAGATGCGGCTGGGCAGCCGGGTCGCCAAGGTCATCGTAGAAACCACCCGGACCCGGATTGGTCCAGTTCAAAATTTCATCTATGGAAGCGCGGCGATCGGCTTCGTTTTCCATTTTCCGGATGCCGGCGAAGCGTTGATCGAGCCAGCGCCGGCTGTTCAGGGGCGCATCCACCGTGTCCAGGGTCGCTCCACGATCTACAGAGATCGCCTTGTATTTTTCGACGCTCAGTTGCATGCGAATGCTTTGAAACAGGGCTTCCGCGAGCTCGAAAATGCGCGCACGCCAGTCCTCGGCCGGATGCATCGAGGCCGACCGATCCAGAATTTCCTGCGCGCGATCGACTGCCGCGATCGCGCCGGCACTCTTGGCGTCCCGTAGGCGATCCATGGCCGACTCTTCCAACGCGGTCTCGTAAAGTAACCGCCGCCGAACGTAAGCGTCGTAATAGGCGCGGTAGAGCGCTTGCTGGAATCGCCAGTTTAACCGGGTCTCCGGCGACGAAGCCCGCTCCATGGTCTGAAACTGTTCGAGCGTTGTATACACCCCCGTGTTGGTAGCCAATGGACCCCGCCAGTTTCGCTCCAGCGCCAGCAACCCCTGCGCGAACGAATCTTCGTACTCGTCACCAATGAAATAGCGGCTGTATTGGCGAAGAATGTCCAGCACGTTCGCGTTCGGATCCCAACCGAGGCCGCTCCAGATGAATTTGTTGACGTCGTCGTTGCAGCCTTCCGAGTACGTCAGAAATCCCGCGGTGTATGGCTGTGTCCTGCGGAAGATAGCGGCTTGATCGAGCGGCCTGGGATTGATTACCTCGCGGCTTTCCGTGACCGCGTACGCGACGTCCCAATCGGGCACGGGATATTGCGCTTGCAGGCTGTGCGTGATGTCGGGATAATGCCGGATGGGATAGCGCTTCGGAACTTTCGCGCGCAACTCCGGCAAGCTGATGCGAACTTGCGGGCCGAAAACCACGCCGCTCAACCAAGCGGGCTGCTCACGATTCAGAATCTCCAGAAACTCATCCAGCCATTCCCGATTGAAGCTCTGGGGCGAAACCCACATCTGTGCCTGGGGATGATAGCGGTGCAGCGCCTGCGTTTCTTTTTCGAGCAGAGCCATTAGGAACTTCGGCTGCGTATGACCTGGATCGCCGCCGGGAACGAAGACCGCATCGACGCGCGGCAGCTTGCGAAAAACTTCGCCCCACTCATTGAGCGCAAATTCGACAGTCTTCGGATCTGAATAGTCCTTATCCATGGCCGGATACCAGATCCAGGTGTCGAGGCCATACTCGTCCAGCAGGCGCGACATCTCGATCATCATCTGCATGGGAGGCAGCGGGAAATGCGGGCTATCGGCGGCGTCGTCCGAGCGCGGCGGGATCAGCTCGACCGCATTGGTCCCAAATACCGCGAGGTCGCGAATGTACTGCTCCCATACCGGCGCGGACCATCCGTCGTAAGAATTGGTTTTCGGGCGATACCCCAACTGATGTCCACGCAGGGGATATTTCGGGGAAGTGCGGATGTTGAGATTCGCGTCAATCGAAATACTGCCGCGGCGCATGTGCAGCTCGCGTAGCAGACGGCCGATCCCGAAAAGCATTCCCCGCGCATCGTTGGCGGCCAGCGAAACCTGGGAGCCGTCGACTTTGAGCGTATAGCCTTCCGCCGGCCCGCGCTCGCGCGTGATGGCAATGACAGGGCCTGCCGATGACGATGCGGATTCTAAACGAATCCGAGTGCGCTTCTCGGTTTCGTCTCGAAGCATTCCAATCGCTTTCGATTCAGTTTTCGACAGCACGGCGGGTGCGGAAAGGTGTGCCGCCGACAGATCCAGATCCGCGCCTTGCAGATAGACGGACACCAGCACAGTTGCGAACAGGCATCGAAGGAGCACTTGAGAATTATAGGTCAATAACGAGCGAATCTGGATTCGCCGCGATGGGGGCCAGGAATGATGAGCACGCCACCGTCGATTTTGAACTTCCCCTCCACCAGATCGTGCCCAGGTAACTCAAGACGAATCGACTCGCCACGAATCGAATAGGTTCCCGATTGCTTGACGAATGGAATCAGTAAGAGTCCCTTCCCGGCGGGATAGAAGAAATACCGGAGGCGCATCATCTTGCCGGCCATCTCCCGCGATGACGTCCACTCGCCGAGAATAGGGACCTTGGCGTCGGGAGCGGAACCTTGACGGGCCAACTCGATGGACATGTCGGCCGATTTGAGTCTGAGCTTGTCGTCTCCGGACCACTCCAGGGTCTGCTTCACTTCCGGTCCGTTAACGGTGGCCGGAGGAAGAATCACTTGATCGCCTTCAATGCGGTATTTCATTTCGACGACAGCGCCGGGACTGAAATCGACCACACCACCCTTGCGGAACTCGAGCATTGCGCCGATGCCGCCTTGGGAGGTTTCGAGGGAACGCCACCGGCCGAGCAGCTTGGTTGAATCTTCGTCAGCGAGAAGCGGCAGGATGGCCAGTAGGATTAGAAATTTCCGCACTCCTCATTATCCAAAGAAAAACGTAAGCTCCAAGCAGCAATAACACCGCCAGCATCCCGATCCAAATCCAGCGCAATCCGCGAAGTCTCTTTCTGGCTGCCAGTTCGGCCAGGATTTCATCGATCCGCCCGGCTACTGCGCCAAAATCCTGTGGCCGTTGCGCGGGATCTTTAGCGGTTGCCGCCCGGATCAGATCCACCAGGCTTGCGGGCGCGCCTAACCGGACCAGGTGCGTTGTGTCCAGCGGCCGGCTCAGAATGAGGTCGAAAATCTCGCTTGGAGTGGGCGCTTCGAAGGGGCGCGTCTCCGTGATCAGCTCGAACAGAACTACGCCGAACGCATAGATGTCGACGAGATGCGCCGGCTTCGCTCCGCGAATTTGTTCCGGCGCCATGTAGTAAGGAGTCCCGACCGTGAAGCCCGACGCAGTCAGCGACAGACCGCCGGATTTGGCGACGCCGAAATCCATCACTTTGATGTGTCCCGATGCGTCGATGCGAACGTTGTCCGGTTTTACGTCCCGGTGAATTACACCCTTGGAGTGGACATAAGCCAGTGCGTTCGCAATCTGCCGGGCGATCAGCACACGCTGGCGAAGCTCGCCCGCGCGTCCACCGCGAAGCGCTTCCCGCAAGGTCTGGCCTTCGAAATACTCCATCACCAGAAACGGACGTCCGGCCTCTTCGCCGTAGTCGTAGAAGGCGATCACATTCTCATGGACAAGAAGGCTCGCGACCCGTGCTTCCTCTATCAACCGGGTCTTCGCGGTTTCGTCCGCAAGTCCCGCGTCAGTCAGAATCTTGAAGGCGACTGTGCGGCCAAGATTAGTATCGCGCGCCCGGTAAACGTCCGACATTCCACCCCCAAGAAACTGAAGGAGTTCGTACTTTCCGATGCGCGTGGGAAGATGCACGGGGTCCGTCAGACCAGAGTATAGCCCGACGGCTGGAAAAGTACTCTAATGCAATACAACGATGTGTCGATAGGAGAACTGTATGACTCCAAGTCATTAGTTTAGAGGCGGGTCATCAAAGGACAGCCCATGGCAGCAAAAGGTAACCTGCGCAGGCACGATCGATTCGAGACGCGGTCCATTATCCAGTTGGTGTGGAAAGACCAGCTTGGCAACGAGAAATTTACCAAGGCTCGAACACTGGACGTTTCCGAGTCGGGGCTCCGGGTCGAGGTGCCGGAACGGATTCCTGAGCGTTCCTATGTAACATTTCGAGTGGATGAGCTTTCCTTGCATGGCACTGCTTCGGTCAGAAGTTGTCATTGCAAAGGCCTCAAGTACATAGTTGGATTGGAATTCAGCACCGGTATGAAATGGAAGCCGAAACGCGCCAAGACCAGCCCGGAGGAGTCCATCAGCGAGCAAGTTGAGACTCAAACGGTTTCCCGATAAAAACCGCCTATCCAATCTATAGAACCTTTTTATATACTCGAGGGCTGGGACAGTATGATGATAAAGCCATGCCTTATCGTCGTTGGGCTTCGATCCTCGCGCTTGTTCCCGCGCTGGGACTAGCCCAGTCCATCCCTCCCGCAACGGAGGCTCGCATCGCGAATCTGGAAGCCGCGGTGAAGTCCGCACAGAGCGCCGGGGACAATGCCTGGATGCTGGTGAGCGCGGCACTGGTCCTCATGATGACTGGCCCCGGATTGGCCCTCTTCTACGCCGGACTCGTCAGGCGCAAGAACGTGTTGAGCACCATGATGCACAGCTTCAGTTTGATGGCTGTCGTCACCGTGGTATGGGCCATCGTTGGTTACAGCCTGGCTTTCGGAGAAGGTTTGCCGTTCATTGGCGATCTCCGCTATATGTTTCTGAACGGCGTGGGCAGCGCGCCCAACGCCGATTATGCGGCCACCATTCCACAGCAGACGTTCATGATCTATCAGCTCATGTTCGCCATCATCACTCCGGCGCTGATTTCGGGCGCATTCGCCGAGCGCATGAGGTTCAGCGCGATGCTGCTGTTTACGGTGCTGTGGTTATTGATTGTGTACTTGCCTCTGGCTCACATGGTGTGGGGCAAGGGCGGGTTCTTGAACGCATTCAGCGGTGGAAAGATTCCAACCTTCGACTTCGCCGGCGGAACGGTGGTGCATATTACTTCCGGAGTCTCGGCCCTGGTGTGCGCTCTTTATCTGGGGAAACGAAAAGGCTACATGAGTGAACCGATGAAGCCGCACAGCCTGGTGATCAGCGTCATCGGCGCGTGCCTGCTGTGGGTGGGCTGGTTCGGATTCAACGCGGGCAGCGCGTTGGCGGCATCGAGTCTGGCCACCAGCGCGTTTGTCGCCACCCATTTCGGAGCGGCCGCCGCCACGCTGGGTTGGATGCTGGCCGAATGGATCAAGAACGGCAAACCTAGTGTGTTGGGAGCCATCTCGGGAGCGGTTGCCGGACTGGTGGCCATCACGCCTGCATCGGGATTCGTTCAGCCATTCCCCGCATTGCTGATCGGCTTCGTAGCGGGAGTTGGATGCTTCTTAATGGTGACGGCGGTGAAGAGCAAATTCAAATATGACGACACGCTGGATGCATTCGGGGTACATGGCGCAGGTGGAACAATCGGCGCAATGCTCACCGGCGTGTTTGCCACCAATGCCGTAAACGATAGTCTGAAGGATGCCGGCGGCAAGCTGCTGCCGTTGGGGCTGGTTGACGGCAACCCCGGTCAGGTGTGGAATCAGTTGCTGGGAGTTTTGATTTCCTGGGTTCTGGCCATCGTCGGAACGTTGTTGATTCTGAAGATTTGCGATGTCGTCCTAAAGGTGCGAGTATCGGCTGAAGAGGAACTCGAGGGGTTGGACGTCAGCATGCACGGCGAAGAAGGATATACTCTCGAATCGTAGATCGGAATCGTTTATCTCTCATGAAAAAAATAGAAGCGATTATTCAGCCGCACAAACTGGAAGACGTCAAGGAAGCTCTGAAAGCGATCGGCATCGACGGGATGACCATTTCCGAGGTGCGCGGTCATGGCCGCCAGAAAGGGCACAAGGAAGTCTATCGCGGCATGGAATACCAGGTGGATCTTTTGCCGAAGGTGAAGGTGGAAATGGTGGTTCCGGACGGCCGTGCTGAGGAAGTGGTCAGCACGTTAGTGGCAAGCGCGCGTACGGGGAAGATTGGGGACGGAAAAGTTTTCGTCTACGACGTTTTGGAGGCGATCCGGATTCGGAATGACGATCGGGGAGAAGGGGCGTTGTAGAACGCCAAGATGGTCCCTCGCGTTGTGGGAAGCGAGCGGAGTGAGGCCGTTGCGGCGATCCACGCATCTGCTGTTTCCAGCCGCCGCCCATTCCTGCGGGCCCCAACCATAACTGCCGCCCACGTGATAACCAGGTCCCGAGAAGAGCGTACGGCCACGAACCGCCCTAGAAAGATCCGTAGGCACTCAAGCCGCTTCGCGTGCCAGTTCGAGAGAAGTGCCCATTGCGACATCCGTATCGAGGACGACCGCCGTCACGCCGCCGGGTCAGTCTTGGCGTGCCCTCGCCACTCGCGCATGGCTTTGAGGAAATCGTCGATCGATTCTTCTTCTGGCCAGAAGTCGCCGAGGAGGTCGCGCGGGTCGCGCGGAAACACGGCGCCCTGCTCAGCGATCAACTCGTCGATCGCCGGATGTCCCTCGCTCGTGTACTTGCCCTGAACCGCCATTGACGATCCCAGCTTAACTCACGCCCTGAACATACAACAAGTTTCGAACCGAATAAGGGATCACCCTTCAGGGGCGGATTTGAAATGGGAACATTGCTCTTGACCCGTTGCTAAAGTTGAGGGTACAGTAAGAGCGGCAAAATGGACCCAGAAAATCTATCTCACGAACCCGCCGTCGAGTTGTCTCCTACCCGGCGTTCGTTCTACATCAAGTTCATCTACGGCGCGATGACCGCTATTGGAGCGGCTCTTGCCGTGCCGGCCGGCATCTATCTTTTGTTTCCGCCCAAGGCGCGCAAGGAAGGCGACTACGTGGAGGCGGCGGATCTGTCCCGCATCCCGGTTGGAACGCCCGAAGAAATATCCTTCCAGCGCACTCGCATCGATGGCTGGAAAGTGACCAGCGAGAAGGCCACGGCTTGGGTGGTGAAGACAGCGGACAATCAGGTCACCGCATTTGCGCCGCAGTGTACGCACTTGGGCTGCGCGTATCATTGGGATCAGCCGACCAACAATTTCGTCTGCCCTTGCCATACCTCTGCTTTTTCCGTCGACGGGAAGGTGCTCAGCGGTCCGGCCCCCCGGCCGCTCGACAAATACATGGTGAAGATTCAGGGAAACAAGCTGGCCATCGGCCCACTGGATACCCATGCATAAGATCGTTGAATGGCTGGAACATCGCACCGGCATACAGACGGTCATCAAGGATTTTCTCTACGAGGACATCCCGGCCTCCAGCGGCTGGCATCAAGTGATTGGAAGCATGGCCGTGTTTTCCTTCATCATCCAGGTGTTCACTGGCATTTTGCTGGCATTTAACTACGCGCCCACTCCCGGCGATTCCTACCTCAGCGTCAAGTACATCGTCACCGAACTGACGGGCGGCCGATTGATTCGCGGACTGCATCATTGGGGCGCCAGCATCATGCTCATCATCGTGGTTCTGCATATGCTGCAAGTATTCCTGTACGGCGCTTACAAGAAACCACGCGAGGCCACCTGGATGGTGGGCGTGGTTCTGCTGCTCATCACGCTCGGATTCGGATTGACGGGTTATCTGCTCCCATGGGATAACCGCGCATATTGGGGGACCGTCGTCACCACGCAGATTGCCGGGCAGGCGCCCATCGCCGGTCCTTATCTGGCGCGCCTGCTGGGTGGCGAGGGACGCATCGGCGTCGTCACGTTTGCGCGCTTTTATGCGCTGCACGTTCTCCTGCTGCCCCCGTTGACGATGATCCTGATTGGCATCCATGTCTACCTGGTGCGCAAGCATGGAGTGACGCCGGCGGTGGGCGACACTGCGCCTCGGCGGAAGTTTTTCCCGGAGCAGGTCTTCAAGGATACAGTAGGCGTCACCCTTGGATTCCTCATTCTGTTCACCCTGGCGATTGTGGCTGACGTGCCGCTTGGGAAACTGGCCGATCCCACCGATACGAACTACGTCCCGCGTCCGGAGTGGTATTTTTTGTTCCTCTTCCAAACGCTCAAATTCTTCAAAGGTCCCATGGAAGCGGTGGGAAGCGTGGTCCTGCCCGGCTTGGCGGTGCTTGCGTTGTTCCTGATTCCGTTTATCGATCGCGGTCCTTTGGTCCGGCTTGGCAAGCGGACTTTCGCGTTTGCATTCGCCGCGCTGGCCGCGATCGCCTGGAGCGGGCTTACCGCCGCCGCTATCAGCACGACTCCTAAAAATACCGAGGCTGCGGACTCCGCCGTCGAAGAACTGCAAGCCTGGCAGCAGTTGACGCCTCCGGAATTGGAAGGCCTGGGCCACTTCCGCAAGGAAAATTGCAAGACTTGTCACGTTGGCGCGGGCAAGCGTGGAATTGGTCCGGACTTAACGCAGATGGCCGCCGCGCACCGCAATGCCGGGTGGATGGTGCCGCACTTCAAGCGTCCGTCGCAGATTGTGCCCGGCAGTTCCATGCCACCGGTGCAACTCACCGATCCTCAATTGAACGCGCTCTCGGCCTTCGTGCTGAAGCTGACTCCGCAGAACGAAGCCTCGCTGTTGTCCGCGCCGGATTTCGCGGTCCAAGGTGCGTCGATTTACGAGGCGAATCATTGTGGGGCTTGTCACCAGATCAACGGGGCCGGCATGAAAATGGGTCCCGCGCTGGATGGAGTGGGCCAGCGTCGCGATCGTGCGTGGCTGGAGCAACACTTCGTGGATCCCAAGAGCACGTCGCCCGGCAGCATCATGCCGCCATACAAATTTGAGCCGCAGGAGATGGACGCAATGGTCAAGTACCTGCTCCAACTGCCGAAGGCCGGCTAAAACAATTGGTGTTTGAGGTGACTGTCACCTCTTTCACTCATTACTCGATCGGCGTTTCCGGATCGATGAAGGGCCAGATCAGAGGACCGGCGAGGTAGACCGCCGCCAGCGTGTAGAGAAAGGTGTTCCAGTTCCTGCCCGTGGCGGAGAGGATGTAGCCGCCGATCACCGGTGAGGCGAACCCGGCCAAGTTGCCCATCATATTCATCGAACCGGCCAACGTGCCGGCATATTTTCCACCAATGTCCATACAAGCCGCCCAGGAGGGTGGCATCGCCAGGTCGTTGAAGAAGCCGGCCATCCCCATCGAGAGCATCACCCACTTAGCATCGTGAAACTGAATGGCCAGCGCGAAGAAACATGCCGCGCCCAGAAAACCGACGCTTGCCAATATCCGTCGGCTTTGCGCCAGGCCTACCCGTCGCGCGAACGGCGCCGAAATCGCGCCGCAGAACAGCGAGCCCAGGCCACCACAGAAAAGTGGCAGGATCGCGAGCCGCGCCGCATCGTGCTGCGATAGTTTCCAGTATTGCTGCAGGTACGTTGGCAGCCAAGTGATGCCGAAATACCAAGGGAACGAAAGGCAAGCGTACTGCAGCCACAGCAACCGGACCGAGCGCGACGTCAACAGTTTGATCCAGGGCACATTTCCGTGTCCGGTTGCAAGTCGATCGGCGCCTTCCAGCAGCGCGAGCTCGGCGGCGTTCATGCTCTTCTGATCGCGCGGATTGTCGCGATACCAGCGGTAGAAGAAAACGGCCCACACTACGCCCAGTGCGCCGAAACCCGCGAACGCGTATCGCCAGCTCACATACTGTAGAATCCAGACCACCAGCAAAGGAGTGAAAGCGCCGCCCCAGCGCGCAAAGGTCCACATAATTCCTTGCGCTCGAACGCGCTCAACCGGGGGCAGCCAGGTGGTGAACGCTTTCGTAAGATTCGGAAAGCATCCGGCTTCTCCCGCGCCGAACAGAAACCGCGTGATCCACAAGGATGGGAAACTCCACATGGCGCCCGTGATTGCGGTGAACGCCGACCACCACAACACAATCCGCAGCAGAACTTTCCGCGGACCCATCCAATCGCCCAACCACCCGCCGGGGATCTCGAACAGCGCATAGGCCAGGGCGAAGGCGCCGAAGATCTTGCCCATCTCGACGTCGGAAAATCTCAGCTCGCGGGCAATCACAGGACCGGCCTGCGAGATGCAGACACGATCGATATAGGAAAGGATTGCGAGCGAGACTGCGAAAAAAATGACCCAGTAGCGAGCGTGCGTCGGCCGCTCGATCATGAATCCTCCTCGTCATTTTTCAGAACGCCCGACATCCACTCCAGATAGCGTTCCGAGCCGTCCACAATAGAGATCGCGATCGCCTCCGGCACTTCGTAGGAATGCAGTCTCTCGATTTCCGAGCGCAGTTCGCTGAATAACGCCCGGCTGGATTTGATCAGCAGCAGGGTTTCCCGATCGTCTTCTATCGCATCTTTCCAACGGTAGATGCTGCGAACGGCGGGCAGTATGTTTACGCAGGCCGCCAGTTTCTTCTCCACCAGAGCGCGAGCGATTTTTTCAGCTTCTTCGGGAGATGCGCAGGTGCTGAACACAACAATCTTGTCGGTCATTGAAGTTTTTTTCGCGTTTCCGCTGGATCTTTTGACAAAAGAGGATTATAAACTATATAAGGACTCTCACAGCCGTATCATGAACACCACCGTCCGCCGCGTACTTTTTTTGATCATCTTCGCACTCGCGGGAGCTTACGGGTTCCTCACTTTGCGAGGGCCGCAAGGGATTCCCGGCCTGCGCGAAAAGTGGCGTGAGATGCGCAAGGTGGAAGAAGAGAACGCCAATCTACAGCGTGAAAACGAATACAGGCGCAGCCGCATCAAGAAACTGGAACAGAGTCCCGCTGAGCAGGAACTGGAAATTCGCAAGAAGTTGAAGCTCCTTCGGCCGGGTGAAACTTCGTTTATCCTGCCGGACCAGCCCAAGCAGGACGGCTCGCAATCCACCCCTCCACCTGAGTCGAAATAAGTTACTCACTTTTTGCATGATGATTTAACGGACCCGTTCCAGCGCCTAATTGTGGACTGGTTCGGATCGCCTCGGTAATGTACCGTTTCGCTCTTGCTACCGCGCTTCTCAGATCGACGTTCGCCGCCAGCAGCGCTGTGATCGCCGCGGAGTAAGTACAGCCCGTTCCGTGAGTATGGCGGGTGTCTATGCGGGCGGCTGTGAATTCGGTCCATTCACCTTGATAGAAAAGAATGTCGGTGGCTTCGCCCGCGAGATGGCCGCCCTTTATTAACACGGCTTGCGGTCCCAGGGCCGAAAGTTTCGCGGCCGCTGCCCCCATTCCCGCGATATCGCGCACTTCCATTTCAACAAGCATCTCCGCTTCATCCAGATTAGGGGTGAGCAGGAAGGCGTGCGGCAAAAGGTGAGTCTTGAGGGCGTCAATGGCGTCGGTCGACAGCAACGACGCGCCGTGCTTGCTGACGATGACAGGATCCACTACCAACGGAACTCGAAAATTCTGGGCGGCATGGGCGACGGCTTCTATAATTTCCCGATTGCCTAACGCTCCGGTCTTGACGGCCATGGGCGGTATGTCGTTGACGACCGCGCGAATCTGCTGGGTTACCAGATCATGAGGCAGGCACTCGACGCGCTCCACTCCAATGGTGTTCTGTACCGTGATGAGCGTAATCACCGCTTCGCCGTAAACGCCGAACTGGTGAAAAGTTTTGAGATCGGCTTGAATTCCAGCGCCGCTGCTCGGATCGGAACCCGCGATGGTTAAGGCGACCGGCTTGGAAGGCGGCATGCATTCAGGTTTGCACAATACACTGGAACAACCACTCCCTCACGGTCACGGCTCGGTCTAGAAATTGATTCGCTGGGTTTTTACTACACCGGCAGCGTTCGTGATTTGGACCTCCGTGCCGGCTACTTGCGTAGCATCGCCGCTTATCGGAAACCTCGCCAGGAGTGCAAATGCGCCGCCGGTTTTGGTGGAGCTGAAATATAGGCGGAAGTCCGGTGTCACGTCCACTCGGATCACGCCGGGTTGCATGGTGGCGCCACTCTTGTCGAAGAAGGTGAACGCCAGTTGCGACGCGGAGTAGGTGTTATCGAAGCCAGTGAGACTTACGTCCAGCCGATCCACTTGCCGTACAGCGGTTGCCGTATCGATTTTGACCGCGGCAGGCGCGACGACCAGGCTGGTCTGTTGTAATCCACTTGGAAGCGCCAGCGTGAACACAATAGTTCCCGCCGTGGTGCCCGTCTGAAACGAAATATTGGATTGCGTTCCGAACTTTGCCGCCGTATCGCCGACCCCTATTGTCACCGTCGCGACACGCTTGGGGCCCGACATGAACTGAATGGCGGAGTCGTCGGCGATGCCTGTCACGGCGGGTCGAAATTCCAGTGTCAGGGTCCCAGTCCCGGTGATTTGAGATGCGGATGCAAGCGGGATGGAGACGGTGTTTTGCTGTGAGCTCGCGCCGGTCTGCGAACCAAACACGATTGATGCGCCCGGAAGCGGCGGGTCCAGACCTTGACCGGTTAGTGAGAAAGAGCGCCTGTCCACGGTGAGTGCGCCCTTGGCGGGCTGTCCCGTTATAGGCTCGAACGCAATTTGGAACGAAGCCGATTGACCCGCTGCAAGCTGTATCGGCGCAGCGGCACCGATAGGACCGCGAAAACCTGTTCCGCTTATCGTGAGCGCGGGTACGACGATCGCTAGTGTGCTTGAATTCGTGAGCGTAAGACTCTGCAGACGACTGCCACCCCGCGGCACCGATCCGAAGTCAATGACGGCGCTAGCCGCTAATGGATTGTTGCTACCAGCGAGGGTTAAAGCCGCCGATGCGGTGGCAGTCCCTCGCACAATAATGTTGATGCTATTCACCAAAAGAAACCCGCTGAAGGACCCGGCCGCCGCGGGATTGAACGCGACCCGGAACTCAGCTTCTGAAGGGGGGCCTGAATAGGGCGCAAGAGTGTAGGGAAGCGATGGCGCGACCGAGATTTTGAATCCCGAGCCGGGCGTGATCGAGAGCGTATTCAGGGCGGTTGCGCCGTTGCCGATGTTCCGCACGCGGAATCGAATTTCGACGATATCGCCGGGCGCCGCGGAACCTACATCCACCACGCTTCCGGCCGGCGTTTCGGTTGTTCCGTCAAACAGCAATACCTGGATCTGCGCCAATGCCGGTAGGGACAAAATCGAAAGGAAAACCAGTATCCGGGCGATCATTGATCCACCCCGGGAAGCGCATAGAATTGTTCCTTCCCTTCCGTAAGATGAACAGCGTACTGCTGTTGAGTAACAAGATCGCGAAGCTGAATCCAACCGTCACCCATTTGCTGGAACCCGAACGCGGGCGGCAATTGCGCGTCGATGTGCTTCCCGGAACTGTCGGGCTTTCTCACCACGATCCCGTTTGCATCGCCGTAAATCAGGTCTCCAGTGGCGAGCATCAACACCGGCGCCGTTATTCCCAGCAGCGCCGTTTGCGAAACTACTTCTCCCGTGGAAAGCTGGATTCGCACTTCCCATAGGCCATCGTCACGCTGCAGAATGAACGAAGCTTGGCCGGTGTCTACCGCGGCGATCGAGAGTACCTTGGTTGACGCGAAGGTCTGGGGATCGAGCGACACTTGCTGGAACATGCCCTCGCTCCACTGCAGCAAAGTATTTGTGTCCGTCAAATAGACCAGGGCCGGCGCGCCGGTTCGCGAGAACCCAAACAACGCAGGTCCGGCGGGTGCGTCCTGGCTTGCAACAACTTGGCCCTGCCGATCGACAACGCTGAGCGTGGAGCTGGTTTTCAGAAAACCAAACGAGCCGGAAAAAGAAGCTTCCTCCACGCCGGACGCGGTAGAATCGCCCAGCACGAAATTCCCCGCAAGGCCATATACCGGACGTAGCGAGTTGCCGCTGTCCTGGATGAATCCGATTTGCGGCGGAGCGATCGCCGGCTGCGCCCACATCGCCACCGGCATCGTCCACAGAGTTATCAGGAAGGCCTTCATTATGGATGCCCTATGATGATGCTTGGATTGCCAATGGAAATGGACGTTGCCGTGGGCGCCGCGGCCGCCGCGGTCGATTTCGATCTGCCAAACGATAGCCCGGCCACCGCTCCACCGGCCGCGGCCGCGATCAGCACCCACTTGGTCCTGCTCTTGTGCGACGTGGAAAATGTGCCCTCGCCGCCAGCCTTCGGCGCAATCGCGTCGCTTAGATATTGAGTGCTGACGATTCCCGCGCGCGCCTGATCCTTGACGGTCGTGACCCGAATCTCAACCGGACCCGGCGTCTTGTTCCACTGCATGCCCCACACCGTGGCCTTGCCGTTCGCTCCCGTGGTGACCACTTCCGTACGCAGGCCGGAACTGAAGACTCCCGTTGCTCCCTCGTCAGGCAGACGAAAGCTCACGGATGCGTTCTCCACCGGTTTTCCGGTTTCGTCCGTCACCAAAACCGTGAGGCCGCGGGTTGCGCGCGTGCCGGTTCTATAGACGGATCCTTCGCCTTCCACTACCTTCAACTGCACGATCACCGAAGCGTTTAGAAGGAGAGGTGCGCAACACAAAAGGCCGCGACAGAATTTGATAATTTGACTTCGCACATAGCATCAGTGCCCAACCCAGGGGGATATTCTCAGCAGAAGGGCAGTGCTACACCAACTGGGGTAACTGCGGCGGAAGTCGCTGATTCATCTCACTTTCGTGGAACGGGATCGGAGACTGCTTACGTCTAGGGGATTTCATGCCACCGCCCAAGTTACTTTTCTCATTGCTGGCAATCGTGTCTTTGGGGCGGGCGCAGACGTCCGCTGCCGCCGACCCTGTCATTCGAGTGACGGTGGATTTGGTGGTCGTCGACGCGCAAGTGGTTCAGAAGAAAACCGGCCGCCCGATCGGCGCGCTGAAACGCGAATATTTTGAGCTTCTCGAAGATGGTGTCAGGCAAGAGATTGTGTCCTTCAGCCAGGATCAGCTTCCCCTTTCGATCGTGTTCCTGTTCGATTTGACGGAGAGTGTGCGCCCCGTTCTCAAACCGCTGGTTAGCGGCGCTCTCGCGGCTCTGCAACACCTGAAGCCGGAAGATGAGACGGCGGTCATGGTTTATGCGGCGTCGGCGAAATTACTTCAGGACTTCACGACAGATCGTGGGTTGACAGTCGCGGCGATTGAGAAGGCCAGCGTGATGGACAGTGACGAGCCCGCGTTTTTCAATGAAGGCGTATTTCAGGCGGTGGCGCAACCTGCCAAAGCGAAGAATCCCGGAAGCCGCCGCGTGATCGTCTGGCTGACCGACAACGTGCCGAATATTCCATCCGAGTCCACCAGGCGGACGGGCAGCCTTCACACCGAAGTGGACGCGCTTCACCAACTACTGGAAACTGGAACCGTGGTGTCGTCGCTACTGGAGCGTAGTGCGATGTCGAACACGATGATGGTGCTTTTCAGCAAGAATCCTCTGTTCGCGACCGTCCGCAAGCACCATCCGCCGGGGGATGTGTACAAGTATGCGGAACAAACCGGCGGCCAAGTAATGAAGTCCGGCAAGGAGGAGGTGGCGGCGAAACTTGCGGATCTGATCGATCAGATTCGCACTCGATATAGCCTGGGCTACCGGGCGTCGGTGGACCAGCCGCCGGGCAGGTTCTGCGAGATCAAGCTGAAAGTTTCGACGGATGTGGTGAAGCGGGAAGGACAAGCGGTGGTGAAGGCTAAGCGCGGGTATTATCGCCGGGCGATTGGTTCCTAAAGAGTTCGGCGCGATCTGCCGACTGGTACTGCAAGGAGCCTTATCCTATGCTGATCCGGAAGCTGATTGTTTTCTGCGGCATGCTCGCCCTGGTGGGTACCCCGCTGGCCGAGGCAAGAACGAAGGGGTACCAGAAGCCCTCTTTCAAGCGCTCCAAGCATGCTAAGAAGAATTTCAAAAAGTACAAAGGAAAGTGGCGTAAAACCTAGGACAGGCCTCCCGGCCTGTTGGGATCAAGCCACGGGAACATGACAGGCCAGAGACTTTTCATGTTGCGACGCGACGATTTTGTAATTTTGTTCAACCTGGTGCGTAGTAATTGTGGGGCAGGTTGGTAACCTGCCGTCGATTGGCAATCGGCCGTAAGTAATTCCGGGGCCAACACCAGGCGGATTACCAATCCGCGGCAGGATGCCATCCTGCCCCACATAATGGCCAAACTCCAGCAACAGGCCGGAGGCCTGTCCCACATGCGGCCCACCACGCATCTCCCGTGTTTAAGTGACGTTTCGCTCGTCCCGGGTTGCGCGTGTGTACTCACGATCCGGCGCTCGAACAATTCGATCGAGCTCGCTGTAATCCAGCCAGTTCAGTCCACAGTTCTCGCAATCGTCAATGATGACGTTGCCGCCTCCACCATATGGATGCGTCTCCATTTGCCGGCCGCACTGCGGGCAGTTGATCCGGCGATCCAGATCTTTCCAGTTGATCGGGTGCGCGCTTCCGGCGGCAGTATCGCGGCGAGAGCGCATATCCTGAACGATCGCCATGAACACGCCCATGGAGATCAGCGTGCCGTGGCAGTGATTACAGTAGAGAATCCGTTCCCCGCCGGCGGCTGCGTGGACGAGCGGAATTGCACATACCGGGCAGGACACTTTGGACGGCTCGTCGAGCACGCGTATACCCTCGGCATTCGCCTCGGGATAGTGTATGTTGCCGCAATAATCGCAGACCAGACACTCTTTGTCTGCTTCCAAACGCATTGCGGCGCCGCAGGTTGAACAAGTCACACTTATCCATCGGCGGGCGGGCGCGTATTCTTAAGAGCGACGGAAGTCTGTTATGGCCCGGTACGTTCGCCGAAATGATGCCACTGGCCATCGCCGACATAGGCTTCGTGGGCTTCGTACCTGATTGGCGGAGGCGCTCTTCGGGAAACTACCCGGGCAGGGCGCTCATAATCGTAATCGTAATCATAATCGTAGGGATCGTAAGCAGCGTAACCCGGAGAAGAATAGTATGCGTACGGATAATACCCGTATCCATACCAGTAGGGATCATAGTAATATCCGGGCCCATAGCCGAAGCCGAACGCGAATCGGTTGCGGCCAAAGAAGCGGCCGTCGAAGCGGCCGAAGCCTCTTCCGAAACCGCCGCGGCCTGCGAATCCGCCCCGGTTACCCACGAATCCACGGCCACCGGAGAATCCACGACCGCCGCTGAACCCGCGGCCCCCGTTGAACCCACGGCCGCCGCTAAACCCGCGGCCCCCGTTGAACCCACGGCCGCCGCTAAACCCACCGCTAAAGCCTCGGCCGCCGCCGCTAAAACTGTGTCCTCCACCGCTGAAGCCCCGTCCACCGCCGCCACCGCTGAAACCTCGTCCGCCCCCGCCTCCTCCATGGCCACCACGGCCTTGCGCGAGACAGACACCGGCCAACGCAAAAGTCAAAAGCAAAATATGAACCTTGCGCATAACATCTCCTATAACGTCAGGCAGAATACTAACTAGGTATTAGCATATCTCAGTCGCAAGTGGTTTAACGAACCCAGTCAGCCGTGAAGATGTTGAACTCGTAGCGCTGTTTCGCATCTTTGTCCGATGCGAAGACCAGCTTTTTCCCGTCCGGCGAAAATTCCGGGAAGGCGGTGAACCCGCCGAAGTTGGTGACCTGCTCCAGACCGCTGCCATCGGGGTTCACCATGAACAACTCGAACTTCCGGCCATCGCAATTATGTTTGTTGGACGAGAAGATAATCTTCTTGCCATCCGCTGTGAAGGACGGGGCGAAACTGGCGCAACCGAAATTCGTAATCTGGCGTGCGTTCTTTCCGTCGTGATCGGACACGAAAAGCTCCATCTTCATGGGCGATGTCAGATTTTCATTCAGCAGATCGTGATACTGCTTCTGCGCCTCGGGCGTGCTGGGATGATTCGCGCGCCAGACCAGCATTTTCCCGTCGCGCGAAAACACCGCTCCGCCGTCGTAACCTTCGGTCTTCGTGATCTGCTTCTTCCCGCTGCCGTCCGAATTCATGATCCACAAATCGAGATCCTTGGACGCCATGGACGTGTATACGATCTTCCCGGTTTTCCAATTGACGGTGGCCTCCGCATCGTAACCGGGCGCGTCGGTCATTTTTTTGACGATCTTGCCGTCGAGGGTCGCGAGAAAAATGTCGTAGCCCGGATAAACCGCCCACACGTACCCTTTGCTGCGATCGGCCGAAGGAGGACAGGCATCCGCGGCTTCGTGCGTGGACCCATAGAGAATGTGCTGGTTGTCCGCCAGAAAATAGCCGCAAGTGGTGCGTCCTTTGCCGTTGGAAACCATGTGCTGATCGGACCCATCGGCGTTCATCACGAAAATCTGGTCGCACTCCAGCTTGTCGCGCGTCGACTGGAAGATCAGCCGCTTGCCGTCCGGAGCCCAATATGCCTCGGCGTTCTGGCCGCCGAAGGTGAGTTGCTTGATGTTGTCCAGGTGCTGGGCGGTTTGCGCCAGCAGCCCTCCAGCTATCAGAATGTAAACTAAGTGTCGGTGCAAACAATTATCGTAACTCAGGCGCTGGCCTGTTTATTTCTCATGAGCCTGACCGCCGCGCCACCGGAATTTCGAGCCCACACCATCGCGGCCGATCTCAAGGGCGGATACCAGGTGATTCCGGCCGACGTGAATCATGACGGCAAGATCGATTTGATCGCGCTCGCGAGCGGCATGACAGATCTGGTCTGGTTTGAAAATCCGAGCTGGGAACGCCACATCATCGCCAGTAATCTGCCGCGCATGATCAATCTTGCGGTCTGGGACACAGATGGCGACGGCATTCCGGAAATTGTGCTGGCGCACGAATTCAGCATGCGGGCCAAGGACAGCATCGGAATTGTCTCGGTGCTCAAACACAACGGCGATCCACGGCAGCCGTGGATCGTAACGGAAATCGATCGGCTCTCCACATCGCATCGTCTCCGTTGGGCCGACATCGATGGCAGCGGCAGGAAAGTGTTGGTGAACGCGCCGCTGATCGGCGAGAAGGCCGAAGCGCCGGATTATCGCGATCGCGTGCCGCTGGTTTTCTATCGGCCCGGCGAGTGGAAGCGGCAGGTGATCGACGATCGCACCGAGGGGTTAATCCACGGGCTTACGATTTTCGACTGGGACGGCGATGGCCGGGATGCAATCCTGACGGCGGGATTCGCTGGCATCCACATTTACAAGCTCGGAAAGAAAGGCGATTGGAGTAAGACCGAGATTACGAAGGGCGATCCGGCGCCGTGGCCGAAAAGCGGAACGAGCGACATTGCCGTGGGGCATACCGGAAAGGATCGCTTTCTGGCGGCGATCGAACCGTGGCACGGTAATCAAGTGGTGGTGTATCGCAAGAAGAATTCAACGTGGCAGCGCGAGGTGATCGATGATAGCCTCGTGGATGGACATACGATAGTCACGGCCCGTCTCAGCGGCGACGGGGACGATCAAGTGATAGCGGGCATGCGGGGCAAGGCGCAGCGTGTGAACATTTATTCTTTCGATGGAGCGCGCTGGAATCGGCAGATCCTGGATGATGGAGACATTTCCGCCGCAGCCTGCGCCGTGGCGGATTTGAACGGCGACGGCAGGCCGGACATCGCCTGCATTGGTTCTGCGACGCACAATCTGAAATGGTACGAGAACCTGGGCCCAACCAAGTCCACCCCGCGGTAACGGTGGTGGTGCCGACTTTGGCCGCCGGTGAACCCCTCGCGCAGTGCCTGGACTCTCTCGAGCAGCAGTCCTTCACGGATTTTGAAATCGTGGTTGTCGATAACAGCGGCCGCCATTTGGTTCAACCGCGAGACCGGGTGAGAGTGATTGCCAACGATCGAAACGTGGGCTTTGGCGCGGCCGTTAATCAAGCTTTCCATGCATCGAATGCGCCGTTTCTCGCGGTTCTGAACGACGACGCGACCGCGCATCCCGGCTGGCTGGAAGCTCTTCTCGCCGCGGTTGAAGAGCGGCCCGATGTGGGGTTGTGCGCATCGCAAGTGAGAATGGCCGGTTCGCTTGCTGACGCGCGCGGTTCTGACGTCATTCTGAACCGCGACCGTCGGCCAGAGGCTTCCTCCCTCGCCGACCTTGTCAGCGGACAAGCTGAGGCTTTACCGCAGCCCCTCGCCAAGGGAGTCGTGGTTCGCTTGGATTCCGCGGGCATGCTCCTCTGCCGCGATGGCAGCAGCAAGCAGCGCGGTCATCTGGAATCTCCGGAATCGTACGCGCGTCTGCAAGAGACCTTGTTGCCCCCCGGTGCAGCCGCGTTCTACCGCCGCGAAATGCTGGACGAGATCGGACTCTTCGACGAGAGTTTCTTTCTATACTGTGAGGATACCGATTTAGGCTTGCGCGCCCGATGGGCGGCCTGGGAATGCTTGTACGTGCCGGATGCGGTTGTCGAGCATCGCTACTCCCATTCGGCGGGCAAAGCGTCGGGCCTGAAGGCGTACTATGTCGAGCGCAATCGCTTATTTCTTGCCGTGAAGAATTTTCCGATGGCGGATCTGGTGCTCGTGCCATTCTATTCCGCGATCCGCTATTTTTGGCACTTCGTCTTCGCGCTGCAGGGCCGTGGGAAAGCGGCTGACTTCCAACGTGACGGCAACAGCGCGGCGAAATTGCCGCTCTACGTACTGCGAGCTCATCTTGCCGCACTCGGCCATCTTCCGGCGTTGTGGAAACAGCGGCGGGCGATGAAGCGGCGGTTTACTCCCAAGCAATTTCAGCGGCTCGTCCGCCGATATTCCATCAGCCCGCGTCAGGTGGCTGCGCTGTGAGGCGAGCCAGCGGTCCGAACGATCTTCTGATTCTCATTCCGGCCTTCAATGAATCCGGGGCGATCGCCGGCGTCATCAATGAGGTGCGTGGCGTCTTGCCTGATGCGCCCATCCTTGTTGTAGACGACGCATCCAGTGACGGGACATATGATTTGGCGAAATCCGCAGGCGCCCGCGTGCTGCGATTGCCGCATCATCTCGGCCTGGGCGGCTGCGTTCAAGCTGGATACAAGCTGGCATTTGAGCTGGGGTATGCGTACGTGATTCGCGTGGATGGCGACGGGCAGCACGATCCCGCGTACATTCCGCGTTTGCTGGAAGTTCTCCAACAAACCGGCTGTCATATGGTGATTGGATCGCGTTTCTATGAGCAGAATGGCCAGCATACCAGCATGGCGCGGGCCTTCGGCATCGGATTATTCCGGCTGGTGCTTCGTCCGATTCTAGGCAAACCGGTTCGCGATCCGACGTCGGGATTCGTCGGCGTGAATCGCGAGGCGCTGCAGGTTTTCACCGGCAGCTTTCCTCTGGAATATCCGGAAATCGAAGCCTTGGTGGTGCTGCAACGCAAGAGATTCCAGTTCCAGGAAGTGTCCTGCCGCATGCGGCCGCGCAAGACCGGACGCAGCACCATCACCGCGGTAAAATCGCTGTATTACCTCATTCACGTGCTGCTGGGAGTGTTTGTGAACGTCTTGAAATTCGAGGGCCGGCGGAGGAAAAAATAAGCATGGAACGTCTATTGAACGCGATGACGATCTTGAGCATCGTCTTGATGATCGCCGTTTTGTTTTCCGTCAGACGGTCGCACATTCGCGTGGAATATTCGGTGAGTTGGCTGGGGGCTTCGCTCTTTCTGCTGATCCTTTCGCGGTCGCATTGGACGCTGAACTGGATCGCGGAACAATTGGGGCTTAGTTATCCGCCACTGGCGTTGATCATTCTGGTGTTCTGCGTCTTCCTGGTTGTGTTCTACCGGTTTTCAGTGGTCATCTCCGATCTGAAAGACGCGAACATCGCGATGGCGCAGCGGCTCGCGATCGTGGAATTTCAGCTTCAAAGCCAGAATGAAGAGCAGTAAGGCCGGTAAAACGAAGCCATCGGCGGCGGCAACGGTGGATGTGCCCCGGCGCAAACTCTGGCCCTACGCGGCCGGGATCGTGGCGGCGCTCATCGTCGTGTTCCAGGTTTATTGGCCCGTGATGAGCGGGCCCTTCATGCTGGACGATACTTATCTCCCGTACATGACTTCGGCCTACGCGGTCGCACCTTTGAAGGCATGGATCGGCGGATTGCGTCCGGCGCTCATGTTCAGCTACTGGCTCAATTTTCAACACGCCGGCAACCAGGACACGTTCGCGTACCACATGGTGAACGTGCTGCTGCACCTGTTCAACGGCGCTTTCATCTACCTGGCAATCCGAAAGTTAATGAGTTGGGCGAAAGCCGGCCAGTGGCACACCGAAGCTCTCTCGATATTCGCAACGGGTTTGTTCCTTCTGCATCCGGTGCAGACCGAATCGGTCAGTTACATCGCCAGCCGCTCGGAAACATTAAGCGTCTTTTTCGTTCTGGCAGCTTTTGTCGTGTTCCTTTATCGCAGGACGATGAGCGTAGGCGTTGGTACCGCACTGGCGGTGCTCATCCTTTTCGGAGCGGCCTGTTTGAGCAAGGAACACGCAGCCGTATTTCCTGCGCTCTTGATTCTGACCGACTACTACTGGAACCCCGGATTCTCGCTCGCCGGCGTACGGCGGAACTGGAAGCTTTACATTCCCATCGTGCTTGGCGGCGCGGTGGCTGTCGTTTTCGTTTTCCGCCTGCTGAAGGGTGCATCCAGCGCGGGCTTCGGAATGAAGGGGCTCACGTGGTATCAATATTTCTTCACGGAGTGCCGCGTTATTTGGGATTACATCCGCCTTTACCTCGTGCCGGTCGGACAGAATGTGGATTACGACTATCCCTTTTCGCGCACCATCGTCGACCACGGGGCCATCTTGGGGCTGATCGGATTGTTGGCGGTGACCGTCGCCGCATGGATCTACCGGCAACGGTTCACGCTGGCCTCGTACGGGTGGTTCGTATTCCTGATTCTTCTGGCGCCGACGTCTTCGTTCGTGCCGATCAACGACCCCATCGCCGAGCGCCGCCTGTATTTGCCCTTCATCGGATTGCTGCTCATCACGGTGGACTTTCTGCAGCGTTGGAAGACCGGCAGAACCGCGCTCGTCTCGGTAATGGGAATGCTTCTCTTGGCCGAAAGCGCGTTGACTTACCAGCGCAACTTATTATGGACGGCATCCATCGATCTGTGGAAAGACAGTGTTGCAAAATCGCCCAACAAAGTCCGGCCGCGGTTTCAACTCGCTCGGGCTTACTATGACGCCGCAAGTTGCCCGAACGCGGTCGACGAATATCGGAAAGCCGCACAGCTTCAGCCACCCTCCTTTGAGTTGCTGCTCGACTGGGCATTAGCGCTCGACTGTGCCGGAAGGCCGGATGAGGCGGTGGAGAAGTTATTACAGGCGGCCGCTCTTGAGCCCAATGCTCACGTGTACTCGCAGCTTGGAATGGAGTACGCGAAGTTACAAAAATATCCGCAGGCTTTGGACGCTTTAGCAAAGGGCATCCGGGTCGATCCCAGCTTTTTGGGCGGCATCATGTATGTTTACCGGGGAAATGTTTACAACCTCCAGGGAAACAACACACAGGCCGCGGAAGAATACCGGCGCGCGTTGGCTATCGATCCCCAGAACCAGGCCGCTCAAGACGGTTTGAAGCGTCTCGGTCAATAGATGCTGCGCATCGGTGTTAACGCGCTTTACCTGATCCCCGGAGGTGTCGGCGGCACCGAGATCTATCTACGGAATTTGCTGCACGCGCTGGCCGCGATCGACTCCGTGAACCAGTACGTGGTGTTCACCAATCGCGAGACAGGCCCGGACTTGGTTCCTAAGCGCGCAAATTTCCTGCACGCGCCTCAAAACGTAAATGCG
>CATPCJ010000308.1 GCA_955652915.1 uncultured Bryobacteraceae bacterium | reverse complement strand
TAATGGGTCCGCTATCGAAACGGACGTCTAAAATACACTCATCAATTCCACAAAGAAACTGCCCTTTCTCAACATGAAGAACCACATTGGTTCCCCAATGAGCAGACTTTCGGACGGTAAGTGTGCCATGCTGACTGCCCTGATAGGGAAAGTCAAAAGACAGGGTATTAGTCGATGTGACAGAAGCAAAGGAACGCTTGCGTCCCATAGAATCTTCGTCGTCAGAATATCTCCACTGCGAACCTGGTTTTGTCTCTTGTGAGCCGTCTTGTTTGCTTAACGTCGATAGGGTAGATGGCGTGGTAGTAGTCGTGTTAGTAGTATTGTCGCCGCTCCCCAACGTTTTGAAAAAGTACCATGCGCTGCTGAGCATACAAATTCCGTAAAACGTAAGACAGATGATCAGCACTGGAGACCTTTTCTTCCGTAGGGGTGTTCCACATGTCCCGCAGAACTGACTTGTAATCGGGTTGAACCAGTTACACTTTGGACACGATATTCCTTGTGGAAGGGGTGGGGGCGACGTTCCCTGTGGTAGTGGTGGCGGTGATTCCATTTGGGTGCTCAGCAAGAGCGTATCATGTTCCCTGTGGAAGCTGGCGTTGGACGAACATGCATTGTGAACTTGCACGGCTATGCCTACGTTTGCTCGGGTGAAAATCTGTTCGACGTGGCACGGGCCGCAATCAAATTTTTCAATTCAGATTCTTGTTTTTCAATTCAGATTTTTGGAAAGGCCCCAAACCAGCCGATGCCCTGAAAACTTCTCTCGTTGGCGACAAGAGAACTTGGCGGGTGAGGGTCGGACGGATCATGGAGAGATTTTGTTACACGACCGTGTGAACTTGTCAACCTTCGTCTGCAATGTCGGTTGTTCGCACTCAAAACGTTCGACCCTAGAACCGTTCATGTGGCGGAAGCGGAAAACGGTTCTCGTTCGGTTGCGGACGGCGCTACGAGAGGCTAGAGCGGTCGCCAAAAGTACAATGCCGGGCGTGTCCCAAGTTGAAGACGTGCGAGAATCAAACATGGAATTTGTTCACATCCCGCACAATCCATCGAACAAGTACGGTTTGAATCCTATCGCCAAGAGGCTTGTCAAGAAATATGGACTACTCTGTGTTGTACAAGCAGTCTGTCAAGCCCAGAAAGATAGACCAAAGAAGAAACGCATACCCTGAAACGAGGCGAAGAAAAAAGTTTCGTTTTCGCCCAGAATTTTGCTGTGCCTTATCTGTGCCTTATGACTCTAGATTCCTCAATGTCCCTCAAGGTACTGCTTCAATCTTTTCAATCAGTCACGGTCTCTCAATACCTGTCAAGCCCCATTTGCTACGTTTGTGGTTCTGGATGTCGTGGGTTCAAATCCCACCAGCCGCCCCAGCCCTTAATTCCGTCCAATCGGCAGCTTGCCTTCCCTTCTTTTTTCGCGTGTGTATTACGTAGGATTCTGGGGCCCCTGAAAATCGCCGACATCTTCGACACTGTCCGCACCCTTCCGAACGGGATCGCCACTGATGATGTCCAATGCATTGCGAGTGTGGATTCGAAATTTGTCGGGGCGGAGATATCGAACTTGCTTCCATAGTTTCTCAAGATGGAACCGGCCAGCAGAAAAGCCCGACACTCTGTTCGTCGTACGCTCACGAGGGACCGTGAGTCTTTGAAAGGTACGTTGCGTCAAGTCCATGTCGATTCCGTTTCGATAAACTCTCCAGATTCTGTAAAATTTCCGGAATTGCGTTGTGTGGGGCGCGCTTTTTTGGTACGATCAGAAATTCTTTAACGGCATTGGAGGATAACCGTGCCCCACCCACGGGGACAAGTTTGGGTTTCTGAGGGCGGTTCGGCGGCTCCCCAGTGCCCTGCGCTCAACGGCTGTTTGGTCTTTGCCGCCAATTCGCGGTGCGCGGACGCCGTCGTCAGCGGCGCTGTCAGCCAGGCTATTCGCGCGGACATCGGTGGTGATTCCGCGTTGATTTGGGTAGGTGCGCCGCACGCCGTAGAGACCCTTCGGTTCGATTCCTCAGGTATAGTCACGCGTGAATTCCGCGTTTCGTTTGCGGGCTGGAATCTGGTGGTTCCGGCCGGCGCCCGGGTCCGTTGGCCGGAAGGCGACGCGCAACTGAGCGTGGAAGGCGGAAACGGCGGCAGCATAACATTCGGTTCTGCACCCGTTACGGGACAGCGCCTGGAAATGGCGCTGCCACCCAGCCAAATGGCAGGGCAATTCAAGTTTTCCACAGCCATTCCCGTAAACACCCTGGACGCATCTATCCGTTATTTCTACCGGCCTGCCCAGCAAGGCCAACCAGTAGGCGGATTTACCTACCCGCTATTTCGAAGTCCGCCAGGAGAAAGTCCTCAAGGAGAAGCGCTGGCCGTGACGGTTTCGCTCGATCCCAGCCGGCTGGCAGATTCTGAGGCCAGCTACCTGACAGTGAGCGAGAACCAAACGGTGCCGAGCAATCTTCGCACCACTGTTGGGCGTACGCTGAACCTGGCGTCCATCGCGGGCCGCTCCCGTTTAGTCCAGCAGTGGGATCCCCGCGAGTCTACGACCTATGTGGCGCTGGATGGCGACTGGATGCTTTCCGGCCCTGGCACCACCGGCCCCACTGGTTCGTTGGAGGTGATGTGCGGTCTATCCGGACTTGAATATGCCAAGGTTCCCGGCTCCTCCGTCATGCAGTTCGTGGCGGGCGCACCTGCGTACGCGCCGGGCTTCCCGGCCTCGGATAATCCGCCGGGCGCGCAATCGCTTACCGCGCAATGCCCGGGATCGGAGTACGACGTAACCACTTCCTGGGTGTATTTCAGCCCGCCAGCTCCCGGCGCCGCGGGCCCGGTTTCGCTAGACGGGTATTACTCCCAGCCGCAGCATGGCGGGTTATTTCAAGTGAATCAAACGGATCTGAATGATCCCTTTTTGGGAATCCTCCAGATCCAGACGGCGGCATTCCCTCCCGCTGCCGAACCCGTGTTCGGCGCCCCCAGGCCGAGCTTTCCCATGGCCGCCTACGCGGGTGTGCAGGGCGGCACGCCTTCAGGCCCGGAGTCCTACCGCAACTTTGAAGTCGAGATCCTGAGCACTACCCGCAGCAACGCTATTTTCGAGATGAACTGGCCAGGCCAACCTCAGCTTGCAGCAGCCAGTCCGTGTGCGGGAGTGACTGGGCCGAGCGGACCCACCGGACCGAACGCCGTAACGCCACAGGGGATGCTGGCCACGTTTTCCAACGATTACGCGCTTTGGAAGTGGCTGGTTCTGGCCAAGGCGTCGGGTGGGCAGAAGCTTGAGCTGGGCTGTTTGTGCCAACAGTTGCGCGCTGCGCTGCTCACGAATCAGATGTTCCTGGTGATTTCGAACCCAGCGGCGTTCAAGGAATGCTGCGAAATCATCAACTTCCCCAGTCTCCGGATCGCGGACTGGGGGTTCGAGCTGTCGCCCGGCCGGTGGCGTAAGGACACCGTGTTGATCCTGAAGTTCGCGGAGAAGAGCCTGGAAGGTCTGATCAACGACACGTCGTTGTGGTCGGCGCCCAACAGCGGCTTCAACAACGGCGCCGCCACGCAGACCGTGCTCAAGGCGTGGGTCAAGGAAGCGCAGGACAACGCCGATCAGCCCGAGTTTCAGTACTTTCTGAACACAGTGCTGAAAGACTGGAACGGGATCATCTTCGCGAATTGCAGCGTTCCCGCCGGCGACTTCCCGCCACAATTGATCGGAATCTCGGCGGGCATCGACATGAACGAGTTCTCGGCTCATCACTTTGGCGTCAATCTCTCGCCGGTGAGCATTCGAGACCGCCGGATCGAGATCGAGGAGTCTTCACTCTTCGCGCTGATCTACTATAACGATCCGCAGGACTTGGTCTACAGCGGCACGCCCTACGACTACAAAGTTCTGTCGCTGCGCGTGTTGTTCGCCAACTCCGACATCAGCAGCTTCGCCAGCACCATCGAGCTTCTGGTGGGCGAATTATTCGGGGAGCGCTCCTCTCTCCAGGACAGCGCGCACGGCGACAACATCATCCTGAACGGCGTTTGGCAGCGCAACGGATACGAGGATTCCTACACCTTCACGAAAGTGGGCGCCGACACATTTATCCTGCAAAGCCAGGTGCTCCAAAACGTTTTGGTCAGCCAAGCTCAGTTCGTCACGCTCGAACCCGAGGAAAGCACCAGCACTAAAGTAAAGACGCGCTTCATTCTGGCGGGGTCCATGCGCTTCAAGAAGTTGGAGGATGAGGATCTGGATATATTCTCGTTCGGCCCTGAGGAGGGTGTCGAGGAGATGCACGGTCTCCAGTTCTCTAATCTCTTCATCTCCATGGAGTTCGACTCCAGCGTTTCCAACCCGGATCGCATCTTCGCGTTCACCGCGGGACAAATGGTGTTCGACCTTTCCTCCAGCATCCCCCGCAAGCACAGTCTGTACGCGCGATTTCCACTCCGCGTGGCGAGCATGGTGCAGGGCAACGACTCGACCAAGCCCAGCGGACTGGGCTACATCCCGCTGGTTACCGAGCTGGTGTCCGGACCGTTAGGCAATCCCTGGTTCGGGCTGGAGATGGCGCTGAAGCTAGGATCACAAGGCGGATTGGCGGCCAAAGCCGGCTTCAACGCGTCGCTGCTGGCTGCTTGGTCACCCAATCCGAAAGCCTATAACGTCGCCATAGGTTTGCGGCTGCCCGGCTCGGAGGGCGGCAAGAAATCGATCACTATCGAAGGGCCGCTGAAGCTCAACATTGGCGACTTGGCGCTGCTGTTCAATGCGGAGGAGCAAGCCTACATCATGCGCTTCAACAACATCATGCTGAGCTTCCTGGGCTTGCAGTTCCCGCCCGGCGGACGCACCAACCTGCTGCTGTTTGGCGACCCCGATCCGAACGGCACGAACACGACACTCGGCTGGTACGCCGCTTACAAGAAGGATGAGAAAAGCGCGACCGGCCCGCCCGGCCCACGGCCGGCGTTACAACTAACCACGCCTTCCGAATCCACCTCATGAGCCAAGGCATCGCATTCGAGTTTCTCGACGTAGGCATGGGCGACGGCACTCTGATCCAGTTGCCACCCTGGGACAGCGGACCTGTATGGCTGGTCGATTTCGGCGAGCGCGGCTCGCCTTTCAAAATCCCGGCCGGCGACGCGACCTTGTTCCTCATCGACCGCATCACGCTTCTCTCCAAGGTGCGCGGCTTCAAGGGCCCCTTTATCGACTTCCTGGTGCTCACACACCCGGACGCCGACCATTGGAACAAGACCGGTTGGCTCATCCAGGGTTTCAACCAAAACGCGTCGGACCTTTGGCACACCAGAGCAGGATGGCCACAGGGAACCAAGCTGCAAATCGGCACCTTGGTCTACGGCGGAGAATGGGGGAAATATCAGCACGCCGATCAGAATCTGGCCGCCCTGATTGTCAGCGTGACGAAGTCTTTCTGGACTCTCGCGGACGGAGATCACGACGTCTATAACACTGTCTCGGATACCATCAAACCCCGGTGGGTTTACAACGCTGGGAATCCCGCGCTCGAAACCAAGATCTACCTGCTTAGCTCGAACCTCCCCGCCAAGTCGGGCGGCGACAATAATCCGAAGAGCATTGTCCTGATGGTCGACTACCGCGGCGCCAAAGTAATCCTTCCAGGGGATGCGGAGGCGAGGTACGTGGAGCCCTACATCGTGGGGAACTATCCCAAATCGTTCCTGAAATCGATGGCGCTCAAGTTGGCGCACCATGGCAGCGCATACTCCAGCGCGCCGCAGTTTCTGGCGGCCGTGCAACCCCAGGTTATCTTCGCCAGCGGCGACCGGCGGTGGGGACACCCCTACTGCAATTCCATCTCGAACGCATGGAGTTATCTGGGTTCAACCGTCAACCGCTGGTACTCGTGCAGCAAATCGGGCAGCGATAGCGACTATGAAAGCAAAGACGTGCCGCAGAACGTCTGCACCAACCTTTGGTACGTGGTGACCAATCCCCTGGGGCACACCGCTAAAGCTCCCGACGGAAGCATGAAAACCGCGCCCTACGGCCTTTACACCGGCGTCCAGTGGAGGATGCAAATCGAGCCGGACGACAAATACTATCTCTCGCATACCGACCAGTGGCCGGTACCGTAGGAGCCTGGGAAACCATCCAGCATGTGCCCGAAGATCAATAACCTCGAAGAGTTAATCCAGTGCTTACAAAACGCCGTGAAGACGAACGGCGTCAAGTACATGCTGTTCGGCGTGGACCTTTTCCCGGAAGCCGTCGAGCTGGTTCACTACCTGCAACCGGATTCTTCCTCGATTCGCATCGACCAGATTGGCGACGATCCCCTGGTCCAGCCGGGTGTAAACGACGTTCACGTGGTGGGCCGGGTAAACGACCTGTTTCCCAAGGTGAACTACGACGTGGATATCACCGGGACCGTGCCGGAACCGGGAATCGTAAGGCTCGGCCTGAAGGCCACGCCGGCCGACCCGGCCAACTGGAGCTTCAGCGCGAATTTCCCCGATCTGCCCACCTACACGGGATACGACTATGAAAAGGGGAGCATTGAAGAGGGCATCAAGTCGTTCTTCGATGACACCGCCATTAGCCCCGCTGCCGACGGATCGGTTTTCTGGGTTTACACCTACGACGGCGGCGACCATCCCAAAGGATTGAGTCTGGTTGGAAGATTGAACGCCACAGTGGGCACCTTGGGGAAGCAGGTTGGTCCATATCTGCCAGGCGCTTCAGACCTGGCGATCGGCGGCGCGATCGAGATGCGATCAGGCGCATTCCCGGTGATGAGCCTTACGGCTCCGGTGCCGGACTTCGGCCTGGACCCCATCGCATTGGTGCGCCTGGACCTGGGCACTTCCACGAAGACGGAGCAATCCACCGCGGCCATCGCCGGGACGGTGCACATCAAGCCGTTCCCTCCCTTAGATATCAGCGGGGCTATTCTTCAGGGAAACTACACCTGGATCCTGACCATCCGCATCCCCAATCCTCAGGACTATAGCCTGACGAACGGGGTCAACGCGCTCTCCGGGTTCGTAGGCGGACACGATCTCACTCTACCGGCGGGGCTGGCGGCATTCAGCTCTTTCTACCTGGATTCGGTGACGGTGGCGCTTACACCGAAAGAGGGTACCGCCACGACGGTCAGCATGATCGGCGTGAGCGTTCTCTCGCCCGAGAAATGGGTGGTTCCGCTGGCGGGCGTTACCGTCGCCGACGTCGGCACGTCGTGGCAGTTCGTTTATCCGGCAGCGCCGAATTGGGACTTGGTGGGATCTGTTTTCGGCAACATCTACATAGATCCCAGCGGTTCCATATCCGACACCACGCCGCGTCTCCAGATAGAGGTGAACATCTCCGGCCTAAGGGGTCCGGTCGCGCCCGCGGCCCTCATCGAAGCCGATCTGGATGCCGATCCTAAACGCATCCTCAGTTTCCCCGTCCTGTTCAAGTACTTCACCGACGAAAACGTGGACCTGAACATCGCGGTCACCCAACTGAGCATGCAAGCCGACACCGGGCAGAAGACCTTCTTCTTCTCGGCCGCCATCAAGAACGAATGGCAGCCTCTCGCAGGTTGGTTCGAATTTCGCACCCTGATTTTCGAGTTCACTTATTCCCCGAACAACTGGACCACCAACCTCACCGCCGTCTGTGTCTTCCTGAAGACCATTCCCATGCAGTTCCAAGCCGCCTACCGGGGACAGGGCAAGGGCTGGAGGTTCGACGGCGCTTTGCTGCCGGAGGGCGGGCCGCTCACGGTCCAGAAGTTCCTCGACGGCATCTCCGACCGTTGGAAGAACTTGCCGCAGAGCGTTGCTTCCATCGCTCTGCTCGGACTATCCGGCTATTTCGACACGCTTTCCAAGGCCTGGGGTTTCAACGCGATCGTCGGATGGGATTACGAGATCGAAGGCCTCAAGCTCGCGGCCGAAGCGGAGTTCAAGATCGACAAGAGTGGCACGGACGAAAAGCCGGTGTACGTGGGCTTCGTGCGCGGCCAACTGGCGGTCAACGCGTTTCTGGTGCGCGTGATTTACTCCTTTGACGTTGGCAACAACAACTCGATCACCTTCCAGATCGCCTACGGTCAAGCCATCCTCACCTGCACGCTGACCAAGAACGATAGCAAGCAGCAGATCCTCACGGTGAACCTAGGCGGCGTCAGCTTCGGTGACATCCTCGAATACCTGGTGAATCTGGTGGATCCCAACAGCGGGTTTACGCTGAGTTCGCCCTGGGACGTCCTCAACCAGATCAAGTTCGACAACCTGAACCTCAAGGTCAACCTGACCACGCGCGAGGTGGGGATATCCTACAAGCTGAACCTGAACCTCGGGTTCATGGAAATCGAGAGCATCGGGCTCACGTACTTGAACAAGGCCGGTTCCACCAGCGTCGATATCGCCATCGCCGGCCGCTACGTGGACCAGACGTACACCGAGACCGATCCGCTCAAGTGGGATCTGCTCAACGATCCGGCGCCCGCGCCGGCCGGCCAAGGCGATCAGTTGCTCGACTTGCGCTTCTTGGGATTCGGACAAAACGTCGGATTCCGGGAAACGAGAACTTTCAAGTCGGTACAGGACGTCATCGTGGCCATGACGGCCGATTTCAATCTGCCGTCCTCCGAGAGCTCCAATCCGCTGCTCTCCCCGACGGCGGACAAGCTGAAGTTCACCGGCGACGACCGCTGGCTGATCGGAGCCGACTTTACACTGATGAGCGCGGTAGCGTTGGCCGCGGTGTTCAACGATCCCGTGCTCTACGGCTTGCGCGTGGGGCTGGCGGGGCCCAAGGTAGGGAGCTTCTCCGGTCTTCAGTTCGAGATCCTCTACAAGAAGGTGACCGATACCGTCGGCGTATATCACATCGAGCTGACGCTGCCCGACGCGTTCCGCCAGCTTCAGTTCGGCGCGGTGTCCATCACGCTGCCGGTCTCCACCATCGACATTTACACCAACGGGAATTTCCGTATCGATTGCGGTTTCCCGGTTAATCTTGACTACTCGCGCAGCTTCTGCCTGCAATTCGGCCCGTTCATCGGGTATGGAGGCTTCTACTTCGCGCTGCTCGACGGATCGACTTCGGAGCGGGTCCCCCGGATCGCGAACGGCAACTTCTCCCCGGTCATCGAACTGGGGCTGGCATTGTCGGTGGGCCTGGGACGGACGTTCGACAAGGGCATCATCTCGGCGGGAGTCTCGATCACTGTCGAGGCGGTCCTGCAAGGCGTGTTCGGCTGGTTCAATCCCAACGACCAGTCCGCGCCCAGCGCCTTCTACTACTGGATTCAGGGCACCGCCGGCATCGTCGGCAAGCTTTATGGCACGGTCGATTTCAAGGTGATCAAGGCGGACATCAACCTGGTGGCGTACGCTTCCATCACGCTGACCATAGAGGCCTACCGGGCGGTCGCCATCGATCTGAAGATCGGCGTCCGGGTTTCGGTATCCGTGAAGATCGTGTTCTTCCGGGTGACGTTCTCCTTCGCGATGGAATTCAGCTTCTCCTTTACTGTAGGCAATTCCAGTCCCTCGCCTTGGGTCATCGACAATTCGCAGCCCGCGCCTCTCCTGCTGCGGCAACAGGTTGCTTTCCAGAAGCGCCGCGGGCTCAGCGGGGCGCGGCTGCAAACCCTGCTGCTGTCCACGATTTCAGAGGAAGGATCGTTCGATTGGACGCCGCGCCCGGTATTCCCGGCGATCCAGCCGGTCCCGATTTCGCTGGTTCCCGCGCTGACCGTGGCGGAGCCGCAAAAGGTGTTCGAGCTGTACAAAGCCGCCGCGTCGGCGGAGACTTTGCCCGCCGTGCAGGTAGTCATGTCGCTGTTCGTGCCGAACAGCATGGCGGCGGAAACGCGGCGCGCGGACCAGGTTCGTAAAGTCGCTCTCGCCGAGCCCAGCGCTTCTCCCTTCAATCTTCTGGCCATCGGTATGCTGCGGTGGGCGCTGTCCTCGTATAAACGCGATCCCGGCATTCCGGTTCCGCCGCCCATCGAATACGTCTTGGCGAGCGACCTGGACGCCATCGCCGAGTACCTGAACCGCCCTGGGCAGATGTCATCCACGTTCACGTATGAGCGGCTGGCCGGATTCATCGAGCTGAACTATCAGCTCCGCATCAACACGCCGTGCGGGCCTTCGGGTCAGCCGGTTCCGCTGGGCGGCGCGACCGGTCCCGAGGTACAGTCCACGGTATTCCCGATCATCCCCGACCTGGAAATGACGCCTCAGGGCGGAAAGACGGTTCAGTTCTGGAACGCGGGCTGCATCACGCCCAGCTACGAATCGGCGCTGGATGCTTATTACAAGCAGTTGCAGACCAACTCCAACGGGTCTGCGCCGGTGGCGGACGGACCGGTGGGAGAAGTATCGGCGCGGTTCCGTTCCACGCCGGGGCCAAGCGGGTGCGATCCAGGTTCCGAGTCCCTGAGCACCTTCCTGTTCCGCGACTATTTCGGCATGCTCACCAAGGGCGGCGTGAACAGTGCGATCGATTTGTTGAAGGCGTATCCCTACGAAGCGACCGGAGCGTCGGGACCAACCGGCGAATCGCTGCAATCCATCGCGGACGATTTCGATGGCGTGGCGTTCGCGGTCAGCGCCATGCCCGGCGACACTCTAGGTACGATCGCCGGCCGGCTGGGTATATCGGCTTCTTCGTTGGTGGCGCGCAATCCTCACCTGCGCGCGATGAGTGCCCGTGACGTGCTGCCCACCGGAACCGACGTACAGTTCACCGCGGGCGTGACCCCCGCGTCCATCGTCAACGCCAATCCGAACTATCCCTTGCGGAGCTGGGCTGCTCTGACCATTGAGGGTGTGCGGCATCAGATCAAAGTGGCCGGCGGGGGCGTAACCGAGTCGCTCGGCCTAATCTGTTCCGCGTACGGGATTCAGAACCCAGGTTCCGTTTTTACGTGGAGGCCGGCGAACCTCTCCAATCCGAACGCGGATAATCCGGCTCTGTTGCGGCCGGGGGCTGCGATGACGATCCCTGGGATCTCGACCACCATCCAATCGCCGATCGACAATTTCCGGGAGCTGGTCGCCGCATTCTACTTCGTCCGCAACCTGGGTCCCGCCAGTCCGGACGACGCGTTATGGTATTCGCTGGTAGCGTTCTATGAGCAATGGATCGCGACCAATAACCTGGATCTGAAGGCGCCCGTATGGAAGGTTCCCATCGTCACGATAGTGGATGGCGGACCGCGAGTGACCGGAGAAACGCAATACGCTCCGCAGGTCCAACTCAATCCGCTGCGTGATCCCGATACCACGGCGCTGGTAGCCGGGTACTTCGCGATGATCCAGCTCATGCCCGAGCCTTATACGGCGGCCTTCCAGCAGTTCCTGGCGTCGGTGCAGCAGACCGGCTCATCCAGCTATTTCATTCCTCCGTTCACGCACGTGGTCCGGGCGGGCGACACCATGCAAAGCGTCGCCACATTGTTCGGCGCCGGCATCGAGACGCTAGCGAACGCCAATACCGGCAGCGTCAATCTTTTCCAGGCGCTGGCGGTTCTCGCGCTGCCGGCGTTCACCTACTACGCCGCCTCTGGCGATACGTTCTCCACCGTCGCCGGCCGGTTCGACCTGACATTGGACGAGCTGGCGGATTCGGTCAAGACCGACGACGGAATTCTGAGTCCATACGCGTCCACCGAAACGGATCTCACCATCCCGGACGTCCCCGGACGAAACACGAATCGACTCACATCCGAGCTGGCGCAGAACGGCAACTTCAACGACGTTTCCGGCATGCTGTCGCGGTTCATGCTGCATGGGTTGCGCGTTGCCGACACCAAGACCACGGAGAATCCCTGGCCTCCGAACATTCCCTTGTGGGGCATGTACGAGATGGCCAAGCAACAGTTCCCGTTCCCAAAGGGAGTGACCGGAGACTATGACATCACCTTCCGCAAAGGCGCCACCGCGGATTGGATTTGCTTCGAAGAATCCGCCGCTCCGTCCGGACCTACGGGCTGCGTGGACCAGCTTGTAGTAACGCTGGGGCCATCCTTCATCGCCGAGTACACGCCCGCCCTGACTCTCTATCCGCAGATCGTCGCCGGCCCCACCGGGATGCCGTTGTACAAGGAGAACCCGCCACAGTACGCGCTGCAACAGAGCATTCATTGGCAATCTTCCACCAGCGTCGCTTTGCCGGGTGCTTCCGGACCCACCGGCGCCACCGCCCAGGTGCAAGCCGGACAGCCGTCGGTATGGATGTTCCCAGCCACTTTGCTCGATACCGTCGCCGCGGGCCCGACTGGTGGAACGCCCGATTACGAACTGGTCTCCGCAGCCATTCCGGGCGCTTCCGATTCATCGAATGAACCCATGGAAGGGTTCAGTTGGGCTACGGTCGTCGACATTCGCATCCAGCAAGCGGCGGGAGCGGGGGTTGGGCAGTACATGTCCAACAGCTATCTTCTCCTCGGTGCGGACCAGTCTGGGCGGGACCGGCTGTTGCAGGCATGGAGCCACCTGGAAAGCCAAGGCTCCTATCAGGCCCGTTTGTACGTGCTCTATAGCCCCGGGGCTCAGAGCAATAACACGCAGGGGCTCGCGTCCGATCCCATCGATCCGGCCAATACGTTCCTGCTGAAGACTAACCTTTCGACCGTCACGCACAGCAACGAATCTTTGCTTAAAGCCGCGGCGTTCACCTACAGCTCGAGCGATACCTATTACTCGCGGATCGATGCCATCGCCCCCTTCCTGAAATTCGTCTGGGAAGCGAGCGTCACCGGCTCCGGCGGCTTCTATCTCAACTACGTAAACGCATCCAACGGGAACGGTCTGCCCGCCGAGCTGTTCGCGAACGGCACTACGGCCACCATTCGGCTACTGCTCCTGTTGGGCAATCAGAGTCGCAACACCAATCCGGTGCGGCGCTTGTATCCGTTCAACAATTGTGCGGTGATCGGCGAGAACGTGCAGGCGTCGTCGTCCAGCCTCTTCGCGCAACTCGAGTACCCGGCGCCCGCGCAGATGCAGCGGACGGCGACTGTGCCGCCCGGTAACGTCGGCTTTTATCTGGCGCGCCTGAATCCGGACGTCGAGAATGCCACGGGCCCGCTCTCTCCCGAAGATCAGACACGCAGTTTGTATAACCTCGCGGGGTTCCGTGTTATTGGCAACACGGACTTCGCGGAAAGCAACGAAGGACTCCCGGTTGGCCCGCAGGATACAGGTATCACGGGCCCCACTGGTCCCGGAATCTGGCATTACCAGCAAGTGGTCCCCGTGTACCGGCTAGGCCTGGTGAATGACACGCCGCAGAGCACCGCGCTACCGCAGGCCGATCAGAATCCGTATCGCGGGATCACCGGTCCTACCGGCCCGAGTGGCCGCCCGCTCAGCAACGCCGTATTCGATCTCGCGTTCCATGATATCTATGGGAACCAGACGGCCGTGGGTGCCACCATGGCCCCCTTCGGCGTGACGGTGGGCTATACCGATCCGCTGGCCAGCTTGTCGTCCTGGCCGGGCATCGGCGCCAACTACATCTTCCTTCCCGGGCCCACCGGCGCCGTCCCGGTCGAGACCGAGCTATCGCTTCAGATCGACAAGTACACGCCTGCGGGATCCTACTCCTACACCGATGCCAACGGGGCCGCCCAAGCGGATGCGGCGCGGTATGGCCAGATCTTCTATCAGGTCCAGCAATTCGATCTGGCGTTCAGCCTGGAGACCAACCTGGGCACATCTTTGATTTCCCAGGATGCCTTGAAGGCGCCAGCCTCGGCGTTTGTGTCCAAAGCCAAGGTGTACACGGATGCCTCCGCGTCTGTCAAGCAGCAGACCTATACCACCAGCGCGGGAGATCAGCTCGGCGGTATCGCCAAGACATACTCCGTAACCGCGGGCATGTTAGGTACGGCCAATGCATCGCAGCCGGTAAAGCTCATGTTCCAGGGCGACGTCGTACACCCCGTGTTGGTAGCGGCCCCGGCCATGAATACGCTACGGTCGCTGGCCGAGGGACAGGAATCCACGCCATTCCCGCCCGTATGTTCCGGCGTGGCTAAGGCGCGCGGCTTAGGTCTGCGGGCCATCGCGCCCAGCGAGCTCGGCCAGGGACTGGCGTTGACCAAGCCGATGGCGGCTGCCTCCGCGCTCACACCAGCGGAGCTCGCTACCAACAACGCGGCGAGTCCGCTGACCGCGGAGATCACGCTTCGTACCAAGCAGCGTGTAAGTGGATTGCCCGTGGGTGCGGCCAACACGCTGCAAGCCGTCGCGGCGGCATTGCAGTGCAACGTGTACAACCTGGTGCTCGATCCGAATAGTCCGCCGGAGAATCCGATCATGATTCCGGTGGGGTTGTACTTCGACAACCGGACCGCGCATGGAGTGGTGGCTCCAGGGATAAGCATCACCATTCAGGGGATCACCTTCGTCACCGGCGAAGACACTACCTTCGCGGACATTGAGGCAGCCTTTGCGCCGCTCGGTCTCACCATGGGCGACTTTGTGGTGCGGATACAAACGGTGAAGGATATTTTCCGCACCACCGCGCAACTGAAGTACTCGGACTTCATCGTGCCCTTCTGGCCCCAGACCGATGGCGCCGGTCCGGCCAAGCAATCGTTTACCATCCTGGACATGCCCGCTGGAACGGGCGACATCGCTTTCCTGGCGGACACTAACCGCGCGGTCGCGAACTTCTACTACACCGGCACTCCGATTTACCTGAACTACAAGTGTTACGCGCCCAATGCGTTCGATACGCTGGCGCTGCTGGCGGACCAATTCAAGGTCACCGTCGCACAGCTAGCCTTCTTCAATTCGATCTCGCCATTGCAAGCGGGTATCGAGCTACTCATTCCCAACCTGACCTACTTGGGCGACCCATCCATGGTCTACGCGCCCTACTCCCCGGCTACGGGCGACAGCTTGAACAGCATCGCGATCCTCTTCGGCTCCAGCGCAGCGGCGATTGGCGGAATTAACCGGTACCTGCCGGCGATCTTCGCCGAAGGCGTCGAGATCCATGTCAGCTCAGGGGTAGTCAAGCCGGGTCCGCTCGACTCATTGGAATCCACCGCGGCGCTGGCGGGTCTTTCCTACGACCAATTCCTGGCACAGATCGCACCGCAGACGGACCTCTACCGGACCAACGGCGTGACGATCGCGCCGTTGCCCACGGCGTCGGGGGCAACACTGAACGCCATCGCCGAGCAGTTCAACATCCAGTCGCAATCCGACGCCAACGTCAGCGCGGTTCCGCTGCTGGACGCAAATCGCTCATTGGAGAAGTTCCTGCGAACCGGGGCGGTGCTCAAGTCCCTGCAGACCACGCAGACGTTGACCGCCGGTCCGTACGACACGGTGGATACCATCATCCGGCGGTTCAAGGAAGAATATGGCGTCGATGTGCCGGTGGAAGATCTGGCCGCCGCCAACGGCGGGACCGCGAACCTGCTCACGGAGGGCCGCTACTTCCTGCTGCCTCCCAACCCCACGCGGATCCCGGCTTCGATCCGGCCGCAGATTCCGCCGCAGGGAAAAGGCTGCGAGTCTTCCATTGTCTTCCCGGTGCATGTGGGCATTCGCATGAACCGGTCCCTCGGCTTGGTCGCGCCCGAGTTCCGAACCACACCCAATGTCTTCGAAGCGCTCAGCACGCTGTCCCCGCGTGGCACCAAGCAAGGTCCGGACATGCTGAGCCTCAATGGATTCGCCCAATCCTTCGAGGATGCGTTCTCCTGGTACCGGCTCAAGTGCGCGATCAGCAAGAAGCAGACCACCGAGCAATCCGAGCAGCCGGGCGAGATTTGGGCGGTGAACTTTGGATCCACGGGGGTCGCAACATTCGACCTGCGCTCGGGATGGCCGCAGTTCTACGCGCTCGAACCGCTGTCAACGCAGCTCCTCACCAGCACCGTACCCATTCGTCCGTACAAAAGCGGATGCGGATTCTGCCGTCCGGTCTACAAGAAATTTGAATCCGTGGATCTCGATTCGTGGATGCAGCAATTCTTATCCACGGTGGACCTGTTCCTGGATAGCGCGTACTCCATACCTGCCTTCCAACAAGGCGGCACGGCGCCGATGGGCCCCGACGCCAACGTGAACGCGAACGTTCCCACACCAGCCTTGATCTTTGGCCCGGTTGGATTTGCCGGTGCTCCCGGTGTTCCCGGAATCGGCGAGCTGCTGGCTCATCCCTCTGCCTTCGCTGCCGGAACCACGGGAGCCACCGCAGGCTGCCAGGGCTGCACCGGCGGCACGGGCATTTGGGGTCCCGCCAACTATAACGACATTGTAGCCGCCAAGGCCACTATCGCCGAGCAGCTTAAGTACGGCGTGGTACCGATCCTGAACGGCGTCGGCGCAACGTACGGTTACTACGGCGAGGAAGCGCGGGAGACGCTGTATCAGCAAATGCTCATACAGCTCTCTGATGCGTATAACGTCAATGCCATCGTGCAGTATCCGGTGGACGTGCAATCGCCCTGCACTACGCCTCCGCTGGGCGCCACCGGTTCCGTCGCGCCTCGCGTCTCGGGCAAGATCGTTCCGGAGCTGTACGTTAGTCCCAAGGGGGACGTCATCGGCGCCGGCACGCTGGCGCAAGCGGCCAGTACCTACGCGGTGAGCCCGCCGTCCCTGGCCGAAGTCATCGCCAACGCCAAGAATGTACTGCTGCCGGCGAGTAAGATTTCATATAATTCGCAGACCTACACCGTCCAGCCGGGCGACACGCTCAACACCGCGGCCGCGTTCTTTAAGGTCCCCACCAATCACAATCCCTATCGGCCGGACGGCGACTGGCAACCCTGGTCCAACTTCATCGAAGCCATCGCCCTGCAAAGTATTCTCGACCCGGCCGCGGCGATTCCCGCGTCGGCGCTGTCGCATACTGTTTCTGGTGTAGACACTTTAGCCAGCGTTGCCGCTTGCGCCGGTACGCTCCCAGGCATGCTGGGCCTGGCAAACCAGTCGCTCCCCGGAATCTTCATCGCCGGGGCGGTCATCCCCGGGGCGGGGGTTCCTTACACGGTCAAGCCGGAGGAGCGCCTTGTGACGATGGTCGACAACATCACCCGAGTAACCGTGCCGTCGCTGTGCGAGCGGGTGGCGACGCGTTCCCCCCTGCTTGCCGTCAACAAGAAGCTGGCGATGGCGGTATCGGTCAATTCGCTGCGTAGCGCCGCTTCCTATTTCCAGGTTTCCACTCCCAGCCTGGCCGAGACGGTGGGCAAGGTCCAGGGACTTCTCCTTACGGGGGCCGAGGTGTACTATCTCGATCTGCCGCCGTACACCATCGGCTCGAACGATACATTGAACGACGTCGCCATGCATTTCGGCGTGCCCACCAGCCGCGACGCCGATCCGTCCTATTGGACGCAGTGGACGGAATTCATCACTTGGATAGGCACGCAAGATATCTTGAACCCCCAGGCCAGTTTCCCGGTGGTCAAGATCGCCCGCCAGGTGCTCGCGGGCGACACATTGGGCAGTGTCGCTGCGTATGCGGGAGTGGACGCGGGCGGCCTGGGCGAAGCCAACCAGACCTTCTTCAACATTTTCCGTGCGGGCGAAAAGATCGAGATCCCCGGATACAACACCTACGTGGTACAGTCCGGCGATACGCTCTTGACCATCGTCGCGGCCCTAAACGGACAGCCCGGTCACAGCGAGCCAATCACCGTGGACTCGCTGTGCACGGACGTGGCGAATCAGATGAATCTTCTGAACACCGGCGAGACGCTGTACTACTCGCAGCCTCTCCCGGATGTCACGCTCTCCACCGCCAAGGTAAGTCTGGGAAGGGTGAGCGGAACCACCTCTTATGACCCGGCTTTGTCCTTCCTGTTCTCCGTGAAGCAGCCCGGAAGATTCAAGAGCCTGTTCCTGAATCTCAAGTACGTCATCAACGAAGCGGAGTACGGCATCTTCACCCCGGCCGATGTCGAACGCTATCAGGCATCCTCCTGGCTTACGTTCATCTTGCCCCTCGGCTCGGGCGAAGGAGTGGACGCCGGCGTACGCAGTACTATGGATCAAGTGCAGATACCTGTGCCTCTGCGATCCTATCCTTCGCCGCCCAGTTTGGTGGGACAGAGCGCGTCCGCAACCGAGCATCTCATTCCTCCCGGAGGACCGGAAGAAGCTATCGCTCAGGGTAAAGAGTGGGACTACGGTATCGACTTCCAGAGCTTCAATGCGGCGCAAGATACCAGCCGGGTTGAGGTGACATTCAACGACTACGGAGCCACGGGACAGTCCTTCGAACTTCCTATGCCGGCCCGGACGCAGCGTATCTTCCAGGCGTTGGCGGAGTTTACCGACGCCTATCCGCAACTGATGGCCGATCTGTCTATCCTGCCGTCGCTCAAGCCCGGACTATACAGTGAAACGGCCGCCGTGGCGGTGATGGCTCTGGATGTTCTCGCGTCTAATGTGGCGCGGGCCATGCTTCCCACTCCGCAGGCCTTCGACCTGGCCCAACAGTGGCCTCAGGAAACGTATCTCTACAAACTGCAAACAGTCGCACGGAACATCGAACTGAGGGAGTTGCTGCTGGGACTTGAATCCGCAACCGGCCAGTTTGGACCCACCGGACCTGTGTGGCCCGAGGTCTTCGTCAAGGGTCCCGCCGTCACTGGGCCGGAGTCCGGATACAAGCCGATGCCGTTCATCGGCGCTTCCGGAATGACGGCAACGTTCGAGTATCCGGCGGGCTACACCATCGATAGCCGGATCACGCAACGCTTCGTGTTTCCCGCGCGCGATGTGATCCGCAATCCCAATTCCTGGTCGGGCGTGTATCTTACGCGCAACGAGGAACTGATCGCCAGCGGACCATTAGGCACTACGGGCCCGTCCGGACCCACTGGGCCGCGGCCGATCTCCACCAGTGAAGCGTTTCTGTATCAGACGCCCATGGTTCGCTTCATCGATCCGGCAACTCCGTTCCTGGACGACCGCCGTATGATCGATGTCTCCGGGCTAACTGGCCCGGAGGGGCAGAAGACCCTTCAGGACTACATTCGCGCGATGCTGGCGGCGGTGCTGGAGTTGGGACCGCAATCGCCGGTATGGGCGCAAAGCTATCTCTCCATCCTGTGTCTCTACGGATTCGGGATCGGCGGAGGCAGCGCCGATACTCAGTTGGTCGCGACCACTCCCATCCGCTTGGTTCCAACTCAGATCCTAGACCCGGCCAGCTTGACGGCGTTCTCCGCGCAGTTAGCGCTCAGCATCGAAGACTGGTATAAGACCAGCGGCCCTGACGGTCCGACCGGAACGTTCGTCTTCGATCTCAGCGTGTATTCACCGCCGGCGGGCGCGACGTCAGACACTCCACCGATCAAACCGATTCTCGAATTTGGTAATCTCAGCGTGCCGTTGAACAAAATCTCCGGACTATAGGAAAAGAAACCATGGCCACCAAGAAGAAGGACTCATCGAAGAAGCCACCCGTCAAGAAGGGAGCCAAGAAGCCGGCTCCCAAGGCAGGTCCATCCAGCGCGAGCGACCCGAGCTTGAGTTGGGATTACATGATCTTGAACGGCATTACAGGACCCACTGGTGGGAGAGGTACCACGGGCCCAACCGGCCCCACCGGCGCCACCGGCATGACGGGCGCCACCGGTCACCCCGGTGCGAGCGGCGACAAAGGTCCGACGGGAGCGCAAGGACCCACGGGCAACCCAGGATCCACAGGCAACCCGGGTCCAACGGGCAACCCAGGTCCAACGGGCAACCCAGGTCCAACGGGCAACCCGGGTCCAACGGGCAACCCGGGTCCAACGGGCAACCCGGGT
>CATPCJ010000307.1 GCA_955652915.1 uncultured Bryobacteraceae bacterium | reverse complement strand
GTCCGCGCGACCGCGTTTTGCGGGAAATCGCGGACGGTGGCGGTGTACTCCTGGAGAGATTCCTCCAGTTGCCCGAGCGCTTTGAGGACCTCGGCCCGGCCGGTCCGCGCGACCGCGTTTTGCGGGAAATCGCGGACGGTGGCGGTGTACTCCTGGAGAGATTCCTCCAGTTGCCCGAGCGCTTTGAGGACCTCGGCCCGGCCGGTCCGCGCGACTTCCACCTGGCCATGCAATCGACCCAGATTAAAACTGCGCAGGGCTGCCTCCCAATCGCCATTCAAAAGGAACGCATCACCCAACTGAACGAGCGACCATCCATCGTCGGGAACCAAGTCAACAGCCTGCTGTGCCCATTCGAGCTGGAGGTCGTGATGGCCGAGTTGTTTCGCGGATTGCGCCAGATCACAGAGAGTCTTTGCGATGTGAATCGGCTTGTCGTTTCGGCGCTGGTAATCAATCAGGTCGGCGGCGAATTCGCGAACCCGGTCCCTGTTCCCTTCGGAGAGAGCTTGCCGAATTTCCGCTTTCTGACGGTCGATGACCTCGAGGACCTCTTCCAGTACACGGGCCGGTGCGGAACGGTGTGAACGCCCGCGTTTGCCGTGCTGTTCATCTTCTTCCTCTTCGACACGCCGGTTGAACTGGCGCTTACGGTCCGAAAGAGCATTGGCCCAAGCGGTGAGGCCGGATTGCCAACCATTGAACGGCCGAATTTCGGGGCGGGTGAGGAAGCGGATCAGTACGGCTCCGCGTTGCTCGGGTTTTGCAGTGGAAAGGGCATGGAAGGCTCCGGCATTCACCAGCTCGAACGCCAGGCCTTCCTTCTGGCTTTCGTCCTGAAACGCCACAGCATCCCAGGCGGCGCGGCAGCGGGCGATCTCGATTTGGTGTTGGCCAACATCTTCCAGGAGAGCGACCAGCTTGGATGCTTTGTGATCGTGAGCGCGGTTGATGGAACCGATCAGGTCAGCGTTGCCAGGTAGGGGCGCGACGAAAAGGCGAGACCGCAAGAATGTCAGGATCTCCGGATCGACGAGGGATTCTTCTAGGTCCGGGATGGCCAGGAGGCGTGCTTCGGGGTTGGATTCGCGGTCGAGCAGAAGGAGACAGAGGATCAGGGCCTGCTGTTTGCGCCATTCGAACTCGAGGCGGGCGGGGATATCTTTTGGGTAGAGGCCGGGGACGGTGATGACGTCGGGCGAGTCTCCGAACAGGCGGCGGACTTCCTCCGGACGGCGTTCGAGGCCTTGGGGGCCATCAAGGTGAAACGAGTGGACACGCCCAGCATGAAAATGGACGGCAACACCAGCCCGTCCGGAGATAAGAGTCCTGCTGGTCATAAAACTTTCACTTTGCCCGCCCCGAGGACAGCCTGCATTTCCTTGATCTGGCCCTTGCTGGCGCGCTTGGAGCGTACTAATACATAGTCTAGCGCCGAACGGTGCAGAGGGTCGTAGATGTGGACTTCGATGAAGTCGTCGTTGCGGCTATTTTTGGCGTCCGTATGGAGCAGGATCCCGGGGAAGTCGGCCTCCTTGGTTCCGGGGTGGAGTTGTGATGCCAGTTTTGCCGCGGCGAGCTGGTGACGTTGGTCCCATGTGGCACGACTGCCCGGCGGAAGAGCCGTCCGCCCGGGGCCTCGGCTGTGGCGTTCACAGAAGAAAACACAGTTTTCTTCAAAGACGGTGGCGCGGTGGGCGATAGCGGAATCCTGGAAAACCATGGCGCAGTCGCCATAGGTGAAGAGGGCGTCGTCAGAGAGGGCGAGGGCAGCGAACTGGATCTTGTCCTGATAGTTGAGGAAGACCAGCGGCTCGGCGGACTGGCGCGAGGCTTCCATTTCGGTGGCAGGGGGGCGGAGGAGGCCGGCGCCTTTGAGGTCGTAAAAGGTCCCCAGGAGTTTGTTGTCGCTCTTGATCAGCCCGTACACTTCGGCGAACTCACGGACACGGACGGCGCGCGATCTTAGGACCGCATCGCGGAAACTGCCGAGAACCGCCTCTGTGCCCCGGGATTTGGCGTCGTCTTCGGCGGATTTCACGCGGGCTTCCAACGCGTCCTTCTCGGCTGGTTGTTGAGCCGCTCGAACGTTCGGGAAGCCGCAGTCCGCCTGGCACCGGACGCAATGACGTTCGTGGGGCAGGACAGGCTGCCCGCAGTTTGTGCAGTTCACAAAGTCAATTGTAATCGGTCTGGTCAGAAACTTAGTCGACGCGGAACAGCTTGAGCCAGAGCCTCGTACGAATCCCTGGCTTTAGAAGTCGCGCAAAGTCTTGTAGTGTCCCGACACCACCACCTCGCGGTCAGCGATCCAGAAGCTTCGTCCGAGCGACGGGCCACTCGTACATTGCTCGGCCGAGTCCGCTACATGACCCGCCGTTGCGGGATTCCTCCCGTGAAACGCCGTTCACGTCACTTCGACGAATCACCTGGACGAGTAGTCCGCATATCGCGGATTGACCGCGACCGCGTTTGCCACCAAGCTCTGCGACCGCACCAGCGACGACATCACGCTCGACGAAGTAGAGCGGATCGCGATTTGACCGCCTTAGTCGAACGCGGACCGGCATCCTTCTTAGCTACGCTCTTCTCGACACCGGAGAGCAGTCGCGAAAGCGTGATGCCAAGCGCAGTTGAAATCCTCACCAGATTCTTAAAGCTCAGGTTAGTCTCGCCTCGTTCAATCGTTCCCATGAAGGTACGGTGAACGCCGCAATGATCGGCGAACGCTTCCTGCGAGTACCCTGCTTTTGAGCGAAGTTCCCGAACACGTTGTCCTAAGGCCAGAAGCAATTCTTTGTCCACGACACGAGTCTGGAGAGTACACCGTGCTTACGTCTACAGTATTTACATAGGCACTGTTTACATAGAGTCTGTAATATACTAGCTAGTGCGTTACTACAGGCCGGTTGAGACCGGCCCACCAAGGAGCAAAGAATGCGCAAGACCATCGGATGTAGCTTGTTCTTGGTTGTGGCCGGCATGCTTGAAGGGGCGCCTCTCAACAGCGGTTTCGAAGACGGGATTGGCAGTAAGAAAATGCATCACGCCCGGATTACGGCGCCGGCGCATGCGAAGTTAGAGCGGGAAGCTGCCAGGTGGATACAGGTCATAGGGCGGGCAGTTACCATGCCGGAAGGGATCGATGTCGCGGTGAACTTACTGCTCGGATCGGTCCGATGAAACTTAATGACCACGACTACGCGGCGCAATTGACGCTGCGCTTCAGGCTGGCCCCATATTTCTTGATTGCCGCTCTCGTGGCTTCCTGCTTGCTTGCGGTCCGGCAGTCGCCGCCGCATTACGATCAGCGCATCGCCTGGACTTCTACGGCCAGTCCCGTTATGCCAAGCGTCAGGTACAGGTATCGAGGGATGGCTTCGTATTCCTGGTGCAATCACGGGATGGGAAGGTCAATGACGTGGTAGGTGGGGACTGCTGGGTGACGAGAGAGCGATCCGACCCCAGTCGTTAGAAAACTTCTGCTGCTTTGTCCGGTGAAATGTTCGGTTTAGGTTGAACAGGCTCGGCTGGGACCGCCACCCTTACCTGATCTGGTAAGTCGACCGTTACTCCTAACCGCCCCAGCCGTTCCACCAGACGC
>CATPCJ010000306.1 GCA_955652915.1 uncultured Bryobacteraceae bacterium | reverse complement strand
GATTTCTTTTGAATGTCGATGGCAGTGGCGAGCCGCGGTGGATGGGCGCACCCCGTGAAAACCAGAAGCAGAACCGAAATCAACAGCGCTTTCAAGCAGACTTCCTCCCGGTCATAAGTAACAGCAGTATCCCTCAAAGCAGCTTACCCGATTTCGGGTTCGCCAGCCGCTTCTCCAGCCGGGCAACCCGATTGCGCAGTGCTTCCGATTCCTCGATACCCAGCGCGCTGAGCGTCATTTCGAGAGCCATGGCGTAATTGCGCTCGCGGTGTTCGTAGTACTTCGCCAGTTCGGCGAAGGCGGATGCGCGCCAAGGATTGCGCGAAGCGGTAAGCTCGGTGAAAATCGGCAGCGCCACATGCTCGCGGCCCACCTTCTTTTCGAGCGCCGCCAGATCCCACATGGTGCGGAAGAGCAGATCGTCGGGCAATCCTTTATCGATGGCCTGACGGAAGAGCATCAGCGCGTTTTCGTGTTGATCCGCCTGACGCCACCAACGTGCCAGTCCCACCATCTCGGCGCCGTGCGATAACTGGGCGTGTTCCGGGGGTTGGAAGGCATGCGGCACGATAGCCGTCAGGCACGCCAGTGTCAGGATATCCACGGCATTGTGATGAAAAATCGGCAGCAGGCGAAAGATTTCGTGGGTGCGCAGATATTCGAAATACACATACGGGATCAGTTCACCGGGCAGATCGCCTTGCCGCTCTACGCCGAGAATTTGATTTTCCAGATCCACCAACCGGCACCTTTCGAATCGCAGCTTCCATAGCCTGCGCGCGCCGTGCAGCAGGTCGAGATGTTCGAGCGTACTGAAAGGAGACCGCTGGCGCATCATGCGAAAGCGCGTTTCGAGCAGCGGCTGATCGAAGGTCCGCCCATTGTAAGTGATCACCACCTCGAACTCTTTGAGATATTCATTCACCGCGCTCAGTTGGCTGGACTCTTCTCCAAACTCGCGCATGAAAAACTGCCGGACACGAAAACCTTGCGGCGTGATGCGGCCAATGCCAATCAGAAAAGCATATGTGCCTGAGCCTCCCGCCAACCCGGTGGTTTCCGTATCGAGAAAACACCACTTGGCTGGAGGCACACCCTGAATCAAGCCGCTTGAAATCGCATCCAGAAGTGTATGTGGCAGATGCTCCAGGTCCGCAATCCCGATGCTGCCATGCCGCCGATGCCGCTCGTATAATTTCTCGGTTTCGAAATGCCGGCCGTGCGCGGTTTCGACTTCTTCAAATGGATAGTGGTCGTCCAGGGGCTCGGGACTGGGGGCTGGGAGCTGGGGTTGGGGAACCCTGGGCTTCGCGAATTTGCGGTCGATCTTGGCGATTCGCCGTCTAAGCTCCGCAAGCTGTTCCTGCAGATCGCTCATGTTTGGTGGGATTCCACGACCTGGGTTACCTGTTCCCATTCCGCGATCAGTCCGCTCAAATCGGCCCGGCGTCTCTCCAGTAAAGTGGATACGCGCATGGTCTCTTCGGCGCTCACGAAGCTTGCTAGATCCTCTTCGCAAGCCGCGATTTCCGCTTCGACACTCGCGATTTCCTCTTCCAATTCCCCGCAGCGCTCGCGCATTTGTTGGAGCTTGATGGGATTGAGCCGCTTCGTGTTACTCGCAGTGACGGACGGCGCTTGGTGATTGGCGATGGGCGCTGAGCCCGGCAGTGTCAAATCAATGGCTTTGCCTTCCTTGCGCCAAATGTAATCTTCGTAGTTGCCGGGGAAAATGTTGACCTCCCCGTTACCGACTTCGAAGACGCGCGTCGCCAGCCTATCGATGAAGTAGCGATCATGGGAAACAAATACCACCGTACCCGTGAATTTCTCCAGCGATTCCAACAAGACATCCTTCGCCCGCATATCCAGATGGTTGGTGGGCTCGTCGAGCAGTAGAAAATTTGAAGGCTCCAGCAGCATTCGTGCCAGTGCGTAGCGATTGCGCTCGCCGCCCGACAGCACGCCGATGCGCTTGAACACGTCATCTTCTGAAAATAAGAAGCAACCCAGCAAGCTGCGCAACTCAGTGTTGGTGGAACGCGGCGCCATATTCTGCAGGTCGTCCAACATGCGCACGTTCGGATCCAGTTCCTTGTACTGATCCTGAGCGAAGTAATCCACCTGCGCGTTGTGCCCCAACCGGTACTCGCCCGAGCTCAGTGGTTCGCTGCCCGTAAGCAATTTGATGAGAGTGGACTTCCCCGCCCCGTTCACGCCCACCAGCGCGATACGGTCGCCGCGCTCAATGATGAAATTCACTTCGCCGAAGACGAACTTGTCCCCATAGCTTTTCGCGACATTCTGAAACTCGGCTACGATCCGGCCACTCGGCTTGGGTTGAGGAAACGAAAAGTGAATCGTTCTCTCTTCGGCGGGCAGTTCGATACGCTCGATCTTGTCGAGTTCCTTGATGCGGCTCTGCACCTGCTTCGCTTTGGTGGCCTGATAGCGAAAGCGGTTGATGAAAGCTTCGAGCTGTTCAATTCGTTCACGCTGGTTGCGGTAAGCCGCTTCCAGTTGGTCGCTGCGCTCCTGCTTCTGCGCGAGATATTTCTCATAGTTGCCGCTGTAGAAATGTACGCCTTTGTTCCAGATTTCGACGGTCTTGTTGACGGTGACATCCAGAAAATAGCGGTCGTGCGAAATCAGGACGTAGGCGAATGGGTAGCCGGTCAGGTATTGCTCCAGCCAATTGCGCGCCTCCAGGTCGAGGTGATTGGTGGGTTCGTCGAGCAGCAGCAGGTTCGGTTTTTCAAGCAGCAGTTTCGCGAGTGCAATGCGCATCTGCCAGCCGCCCGAAAATTCTTCCGTGCGCCGATGCCAGTCCGCGTGTGGAAAACCCAGGCCCGCCAGCACGCTGCCCACCTGCGCTTCGATCGCATAACCATCGCGCGTGCGAAATTCGCTGTCGAGTTGATGAAATCGATCCGCCACTTGCGCGTACTCGATACTGGTGGGGTCCAGTTCGCCCATCTTGTGGGTCAACTCTTCCATCTCGCGTTCCATCTTGTGCAGGCCGGCGAACACCGACATGCACTCGGCGAAAACTGTGCGTCCGGATAGCGAAAGGCCGTCCTGCGGAAGATAGCCTGCGCTCATTCCACGGGTGGCGTTGAGGCTGCCGTAATCGAGTGATTCCATGCCGGCCAGAACCTTCAGCAGAGTGGTTTTTCCGGTGCCGTTCGCGCCGACCAAACCGGCGCGGTCCTTGGACGTGATCAACCAATTGAGGTTTTCAAACAGGAGCTTGTGACCAAAGCGCTTGCCTGCGCCGGAGAGTTGGATCATTGCGCGAAACGGTTCTCGCTTCTAGTTTCGCGTGTCCCGGCCGCAAAGTCGAGCGTCTCGTTTTCTGGAATTGCCTGCTCACGAGCACGGCTCGATAACTATCCGAGCATCACCGTAGGGGGTGGTAACTATACGTCCCGGTACGAACGCTACAATCGAATAGAGCCTGGCCGCTATGCAAGTCCCCAACCACCCGCGCATCACCATCGACCCAGAACGAATGTTCGGCAAGCCGTGCATCCGCAGCTTCCGCTTTACGGTAGCGGACGTGTTGGACTACCTCGCCTCTGGAATGACCGAGCAGGAAATCCTTGACGATTTTCCATATCTGGAAGCTGAAGACATCCGCGCGGCCCTTCGCTTCGCTGCTGAGCGGGAACATCGCGTCGCCGTCCTGTGACCGTTCGGCTCCTGCTTGATGAAAACATCTCGCCTCGTCTGGTTTCCATGCTGGCGGACCTTTATCCGGATTCGGTGCACGTGTCCATGGCTGGTCTAAACTAACCTCGGCATCGGATCTCCGGACTTGGAATTTCTCTCTTGAAAATAGCCTCGTAATCGTAACTAAGGACCGTGACTTCCAGGAGTTCAGCCTCGACATGGGCCATCCCCCTAAGGTGATTGCCATCACAACTGGCAACTGCTCCAATCGCCGTATTGAGGGCCTCTTACGGATCCAGGCAATCCGTATCAACGACTTCATGGAAGATGATACCCGCGCCCTGTTAATCCTCCAGTACCCGTGACGGAAGAACCGCTGCTTCTTAGTGATCGGCTCCCAGGATCGTGTTCAACTCGGCGATTCGCTCGTCCAGTTCCTTGCGAAGCGCTTCGTATCTCTCGACCGCATCGCGGCCGATCTTCTGATCCGTGCTGTTCGTCAAGGTGTACAAATAGGTGATCTGCGTTAACAACTCCGGCTTGCTATAACGAATCGACGGCGTGATCAAATGCGATGCCAGCTCATTCAACTTAGTCAGCGTATCGCCCGCTCCACCGGAAGAATCACGCAGTTTGGCCTGGGCCGCCCGCACGCGCGCCACAACTTTATTCGCGTCGCTCACCAGGTCGCGTACACGGATGTTGTGATCGTATTGCTCGCGCAAATCCGCAATCGTAACGCCGTCTTTGGCCACGCGCGGATCTTCGATCAGAGTTAAAGGCTGCGTTGCGCTCCGGGCGCCGGCGGTCATTCGCAGTGTGTATTTGCCCGGCGCCGCAACCGGACCGTTCGGCCCTTCCGGACGCGAATTGTTCAACCAGGGTCCGGGATAGCGAAGATCCCAGGTGAAGCGATGCATGCCGGCGCTCTTGTCCAGACGAGTGGGTCCGCTGCGTACACGAAATCCGCCTTCTTCATCATCGCCGGGAGCCGCCTCGGCATCCGCGTTCCGATCTTCGTTGCCGCTGCCAGCACTCGTGAATTTGCGAACCACGTTTCCCGATCCATCCAGAATGTCGAGAGCGATTTCTCCGGCAGCCGGCGCGCTTCCAAGATAGTAATCGATGGCAGCTCCAGCCAACGGGTATTGAACTCCGGACCTGCCCCCCAGCCCACCACCTCCACGCTGAGGTGTGCGGATTGCTTCTCGCGGTGCAAAGAGAAATACTGGCAACGAAGCAATCTCGCCGGTCAATTGATGTAGTGGCGTAAGGTTGTCTAGTATCCAAAACGAGCGCCCCTGCGTTGATAGCACCAGGTCTTTTCGCGTCAGCTTGATGTCGGTCACGGGAGTTGCCGGCAGATTCAACTGGAACGATTGCCAACGCTCGCCATTGTCAAAGGAAATGTACATGCCGAACTCGGTACCCGCGTATAACAGTCCCGCGCGATCGGGATCTTCCCGGACGACGCGTGTCGGTTCGTCGGCGGCAATTCCATTCTTTCCATCCGTGAGCCGTGTCCACGTTTGGCCGAAGTCGTCGGTGCGATAAATATACGGCGCGAAATCGCCTAATAGATATCGATACAGGGCGACATACGCAGTCCCAGCCCGGTGTGGACTCGGCTCGATGTTCTGAATGCGTCCGCCCGGCGCAAGACCTTTGGGCGTTACGTTGGTCCAGGTTTTCGCGTCGTCGCGCGTTACGTACACCAGCCCGTCATTCGAACCGGTCCAGATCACGCCTTTTTGCACAGGCGACTCGCGAATAGAATAAAGCGTGCTGTAGACTTCTTCGCCAGTCGCATCGCGTGTGATCGGCTCGCCGCTGGCCCCTTGGCCCTCCGGCGGGTGCGCCGTGAGATCGGGACTAATGCGTTGCCAGGTGACGCCCCCGTCCTTCGTGCGGTGCAGATATTGAGAGCCGTAATAAATGTCATACGGCCCGTGCGGCGAAACCTCCATCGGCGAGACGCGCTGGAAACGGTAAATCAGCTCCGATCCCGGGTTGCCGTATAACGACTGCGCGCCAATCCAATAGCGCTCTTCATCGGTCGTAGTAAGATTCCAGCGGCTGAACTGGCCCTTGCAACTTCCAAAAACAATTTCCGGATTCCGCGGATCGGGGATGATCGGCCCAGTCTCGCACCCAGGTCCCACGCGGAAATCCTGGCCGTTACCGAGCGGCAGGCTCGGAACAATCACCGTGGTGTTATCCTGCTGCGCTCCATAAACGCGATACGGATATTGGTTGTCCACCGCTACTTGATAGATCTCGGCCGTCGGTTGATTGGCCTGCGTGCTCCAGCTACGTCCGCCGTCGAGTGAAATACTCGCGCCGCCGTCATTGGCCTGGATCAAATACCGCGAGTCCTTGGGGTTGATCCAAACATCGTGATTGTCGCCATGCGGAACGGTCGCGCGGCGAAACGTCCCGCCGGCATCGGTGCTCTTGAACCAGCCCTCGTTGCCCACGTACACGACGTCCGCGTTGTTGGGATCGACGCCGAGAGTGTCGTAGTAAAAGGGCCGCGTGATCAGCGATCCCGCGGCGTTTATCAGCGACCACGTTGCGCCCGCGTCTTCAGAACGGTAAAGGCCGGAGCCAGGCTTAGCTTCGATAAGCGCATAAATGCGATTGGGGCTCGCTGCCGAAATGGCAACGTTGCTACGACCAAAAAGTTCGTTTGGCAGGCCATTGGCCAGCTTCGTCCACTTCTCACCACCATCTGTGCTTTTGTAGATTCCGCCTTCGCGCGCCCCGCTGATGATGGTCCAAGGTTTTCGCTGCGCATGCCACATCGACGCGAAAATCACGTTCGGGCTGCCGGGTTGAAGCTCGAGATCCGCCGCTCCGCAAGTGTCGGAGATGAAGAAAATATTCTTCCAGGTCTTTCCGCCGTCTGTGCTGCGATAGACGCCGCGATCCTTATTCGCGATGAACGGATTCCCGGCCGCAGCCACGTAGACGATATCCGGATTCGTTGGATGCACGCGCACGGTGGCGATTTGCCCCACATCGCGCAGGCCAGTAAACGACCACGTTCTCCCGGCATCGATGGATTTATAGATCCCCCGCCCGATGGACACGTTGCTGCGGATCTTGGACGAACCTGTGCCGGCGTAAATAATGTTCGGATCGGATAGCGAGACCTCGATCGCGCCCATCGATCCTAGCGGAATCTGTCCGTCGGAAATGTTCGACCAAGTGTGTCCGGCATCGGTGGTCTTCCAGACGCCGCCTCCAGTCGATCCCATGTAAAACGTGTAAGGCTGTGAGGGAACACCGGTCACCGCCGTCACGCGCCCGCCACGCTCCGGCCCGATCATGCGATAGCGCATGCCCGACCACAGTGCCGGATTGTACTTCGGACCGTCAGCGCCGATGTGTAACGAAAACGCAAGCATCAACAGCGTGGTACCGGCGCCACGGCGGAGCATTGTCATAGTGGTCATGATTCACGACGATTTTATCCCACCTCGCCGCTTCCTGCTCCCAGCCTTTAATTTAGCGGTAAAGTCTTTATATGAACCGCCGTCAATTTCTGGCGCTTTCGAGCCTTGCGGCCGCCGGCCGGCTTCGAGCCAGGGAACACCTCGACATCAAAAACATCGACCGGGCGCGAATTCTCAAGGCGGCCAACAAATATATCGGTGAAGCTCCTGTCACGATCACGTCGGCACAGAGTTCGCGAAGCACTGGTGGAAAACACGACTACTTTTCCGAAGGCGACTATTGGTGGCCCGATCCCAAGAACCCGGACGGTCCATATATTCAGCGCGACGGGCTGAGCAATCCCGATAATTTCAATACTCATCGTCAGGCCTTGATGCGGCTGAGCGTGCAAATGCCGGCGTTGAGCGCAGCCTGGCTGATCACCAGGCAACGCCGCTACGCCGGCCACGCTGCTGCCCACCTGCGCGCCTGGTTCGTCGACGAAGAAACGCGCATGAATCCTAACCTTCAATATGCGCAGGCCATTCACGGGCGATTTACTGGCCGAGGCACCGGAATTATCGACACCATCCATCTGCTGGAAGTTATTCGGGCGGCGAGCGTATTGGAAGCAGGCGGCGCGCTGTCAAACGCCGAACGCGTGGGCCTGCAGCAGTGGCTGAGCGCATATCTCGATTGGATGACCACCAGCAAGAACGGGATTGAAGAACGCGACGCAAAAAATAATCACGGAACTTGTTGGGTGATGCAGGTGGCCGAATTCGCCCGCTTCACTGGCAACGCAAAGCTCACCGGGTTCTGCCGCGATCGCTACAAGACGGTATTGGTCCCCAATCAAATCGCGCTCGACGGAAGTTTCCCGCAAGAGTTGCGCCGCACCAAACCTTACGGCTATTCGCTATTCAATCTGGATGCGATGGCCACAATTTGTCAGACACTTTCTACGTCTTCCGATAACCTGTTTGTCGACATGCGCCAGGCGATGGAATTCATGTACCCGTTTATCGCCGACAAAAAGACATGGCCGCATCCGCCAGACATCATGTATTTCAAGGAGTGGCCCGTCCGCCAGCCCAGCCTTCTGTTCGCGGGCTTAGCGCTCGGGAAGCCCGAATACACTTTACTCTGGAAAACTTTAGACCCCGACCCTACCGTGGAGGAGATCATCCGCAATGTCCCCCTTCGACAGCCCGTGCTTTGGATTAGATGAAATACGGCGGCGGGAATTCCTCGCCCTCGCAACGTTGATGGTGTCTGCCGCGCGCGCTCGTGGCGAAACAAATCACAACACGCTGTTGTTACTTTCGTCGGATGAAGCACGCTCGATCCAGGAAGCGATTCGTGCCAAAGACCAGAGGTTCACCGGCGATGTTTCGGAACTGCGAAGCTTGGCCGACGAGGCCCTCGATAAGGGCCCGTGGAGCGTAACGTTTAGCCGTCCGAAGGGCATCGACGTTCCGCCGCACGAATATTACAGCGAAGGACCGTACTGGTGGCCGGACCCGAAAAATCCCAACGGACCGTACATCCGCAAAGACGGCGAGCGTAATCCCGGCCGCTTTGACGGCAATCATCACGACATAGGCGCCATGTCTTCCAGCTTGCTGTCACTTGGTCTGGGTGCCTACTTCCTCGGTGACGACCGCTACGCGGCGCACGCTCGAAAGATTCTGTCCACTTGGTTTCTGGACTCAGCCACTCGAATGAATCCCAATCTCGAATATGGCCAAGCCGTTCGCGGCATCAACACCGGCCGAGGCACGGGTTTGATCGACACGGTATCGCTCATTCACGCCACGCAGGGAATCATGTTGTTGGAGCAGGCAGGCAAGCTCGACGATCCTCTGAAAACTGGTCTGCGCCAGTGGTTCTCGGAGTTTCTGCATTGGATGACCACCAGCGAGAAAGGTCTGGACGAAAAGAAATCTGGAAATAACCACGCCACCTGGTGGACCGCGCAAGTGGCTGCCTACGCCACATTCGTGAACGACACAGTTGCACAGAAGACGGCATGGAATCACTACCGCACGGTGCTGGTGCCTGGCCAAATCCAACCGGATGGCAGTTGCCCGCGCGAGGAAGGCCGCACTCAATCGCTCAGTTATTCGACTTTCAATCTGGATGCCTTCTCAGTTCTGTGCCGGATAGCCGAGCTCAATGGAGTGGATTTATGGAAGTTTCACACGCCCCAAGGAATTGGTGTCGACAGGGCGTTGGCTTACGTGACACCCTACGTGGAACGGCCGGATACATGGAAGAAGCAGCAAGTCTCGTCGTTCGCAAAAAATGGGATTATCTTTCCGGCGTGGGCGGGACTAGGACTCGGGTCTGCCGATTTGATGCGCGTGTATCGCACCCTGCCGCGTTCCAAATCTCCCTGGGTACTGTTTGCGGATCTAACCGTTTTAGCGCACTAGACGTGGCGCGGACTTCAGTCTGCTGCATCGAGACTCGTCTCGATGCTCGGGGAAGAGCCTCGAGGCCGCAGACTCGAGTGTCCGCGCCACGCGCTCGACTCAACCCGTGCTCACGGCGAAATCGATATATCCACGCTGTGGGTCCGTGCTGACTAACTTCGCGCGAACCTGTTCTCCAACATCGAGCCCTTGCTGGCCGTGCACAACCAGGCCCTCCGCCGGCGGATCGATGGTTCGAATAAACGTCCCCTTCGGAGTTACTCCAGTTACTACCGCACGGAAAGTTTCGCCGATTCGACTGGTTAGTGCCACGGCCGCGATCCGCTTCCGCATGGAGCGTTCCACTTTTCTAGCCGCATCTTCTTTCAATGTGCAGTTATTCGCGATCGCATCCAATTCTTCATCGCTATACGGACCAGCGCTGCCCGCCAGCACTGCCTTCACCAAACGTTGCGTCACCAAATCGGCAAAGCGGCGATTCGGGGCCGTGGAGTGCGTGTAATCGTGAACAGCCAGTCCGAAGTGGCCTTGCAGCGGGTCGCCGGGGCGCTCCACTATATACTCACCGGGACCCATGAGTTTTACAATCGCCAACGAAAGATCGGGAGAATGAACTGGATCCACCGCCTTCCGCTTAAGCAGAAACGCGTTCAAGGCGCCGGAGTCCGGCTCACTGGGAAGCTTCTCGCCAAACGTCGCCGCCAACTCGATAATACGATTCCAACGCTCGGGAGTCTTCACCACGCGCCGGATCGAGGATACATGCTTGTCCGCGAGCATGCGAGCTATTACTCCGTTCGCGCCTATCATGAAATCTTCGATTAACTCGCTAGCCCGGTTCTTCAGCGCTACATGGATGCCACTTACTTGGCCATTTAGTAACTCGGCTGTGGTTTCGATGCTGTCGATGTTCAGCGCGCCCATTTTATACCGGGCGGCTCGCATTCGCTGAGCGGCTTCGTCCTGCAGCTTAAGCTGCTCCTGCAACGCAGCAGACTTAGCGACTTTCGGCGGAGCCGAAGCCTTTCCCTCGAGCCACGGACCAATACCGCTATAGGCCAATTGAGCCTTGTTGCGCACCAGAGCCCGGTAGGCGGCACTGGATTGAATGGATGCATCGCCCGCCACCACCACTTCGACGACCACTGCCGGCCGGTCGACATTTTCGTTGAGCGACGTCAAGTCTGTCGACAGCTCTTCGGGCAGCATCGAGAAATTCACTATGCCGGTATAGACGGTTGTCGTTTCGGACTGCGCGTGCAGATCGATGGGAGTGCCTTTGGCCACCAGCGCATCCACGTCGGCAATGCCGATAAGGATTCGTATGGCGCCGTTGGGCAGACGTTCCGCAACCTCGATCTGGTCAAGGTCGCGAGATGTGTCGTTGTCGATCGAAGACCACAACAGGTCGCGCAAGTCCTTGGCGGCCACGTCGCCATGTGGCTGTGTTGCAGATGCTTTGAGTTTCGCTACCTGGGCCCGAACTTCGTTGGAGAAGTCCGGATGAAACCCCGCGGCGGACATTTCCTGGCGAGCTGCTGCTCTTAGGTCGACGTGATTGATGGGCACTGACGCCAGATTAGCATCGAATTGTGCGAGGTGAAACTATTCGCCCCAAACCCGCTCCAGCATTCGTGAATACTCGCCGGAGGAGTACAACTCGAACTCAAAATCCTGCGTGGCAAGCGGCGTGAACTCTCTCTCGCCCTGCCTCACGGCGAACATCTGGTCGGCGTATTTGTAGTAATTCCGCACAAAACCGTCGGAGAGAACTTCGCGCTCCGGCGCGGCGGCGAATAGGCATTGCAGCCCGAGCGCGCGCGTGAAGATGGACTTGTAGTCCGCCACGCCCCACTTCCGCAGCTTAGCTTGTATGTTGGGGGGCGCTTCTTGAATCAGCAGCGCGGCGAAGCTCTGATACAAGATGCCCGATGGAAGTTCGGCGCTGTTGCGATCCGCGAATTCGAGACATTGTTCGATCCAGCGCACCAGATCTTTACCCACGTAATAGAGCATTCGCAGCTCCGAGTACCGGCCTTCCAGTAAGGAGCGATCCAGATCCTCGCGCGACGATTCACCTTGCGGCAGCAAGCCTTGCAGCTTCAAACTGGCGCGCGAGCTTTCCACTAATTTGTTTGGTCCGGTAGCATCCGCGAAAGGATGGAGGATCAACGGAGGAAGCATGAAAGCAGGCCGATTTTCAACGGCGGTTGTCTCGAAGGATAATCTGGAAGCCATATGTGCAACCAGTATGCGAGTTTACTTGCGCGCGGTCAGTAGTACCTTGGCTTCAATTGTTTCGGTACCTCGGAGTACCTTCACAAGTACTTCCTGACCAGGCTTCTTGGCCCGTAACGCGTACGTAAAATCGTACAGGTTTTGTATTCGCTTGCCGTCAAACTCGGTAAGGATGTCGCCGGCCTTCAGTCCTGCTTTGGCAGCAGGCGAACCGGGCCGGACGTCGGCGAATCGAACACCGTTGGGAATCTCGGTGAAGTCCGGGATGCTTCCGAAATCCGGACCGTATCCGGAAACGGTTCCGGTATGGGATGCCACTTCGCCCGCCGGTTGCACTTCCACCACGCGCACATATTGCGGACGTGCTGAGCCGTCCGTAAGATGGTCGGTCACGTCGGCAATCAAATCCAGCAAACGCACCGCATCCGGCGCATCGATCTTGTCCCAGGTGTCGCTGGGTTTGTGATAGTCGGCATGCAGCCCCGAAAAAAAGAACAGCACCGGCACGTGCTTGGCGGTGAAAGAGGTGTGGTCGCTCGATCCATAGCCGCCGCGCTCGGTGATATCCGCTTGAAAGTCGTGACGAGCAGTCGCGTCCTTGAGCAGCCCAGGGAAGGACGTTCCGGTGCCAACGCCGCCAACGTAAACCTTGTGGTCCCGGATTCGCCCGATCATATCCATGTTGATCATGGCCACCGCATTTTCAATCGGTAGCACCGGATGGTTCGCGTAATAACTCGAACCCAGCAGTCCTAATTCCTCGCCCGCGAATGTCAGGAACAGAATGCCGCGCTGGCGTTTTGGCTGTTTGGAAAACCAGTGTGCCAATTCCAGGACGCCCGCGGTTCCCGATGCATTGTCGTCGGCGCCGGGATGCACGGTGCCTGCCAGTGACGGGGCCAACGAGAATTGTTCGCCCAAACCGAGATGATCGTAATGCGCGCCGATGATCGCGTATTCCGAAGTCTCGCCCGGCAAATAAGCACCGACATTGTGGACCGTCTTCAGTTCGCGCTTGATGTCGACGTCGAGCTCCAACGTCAGTGTCGACGGCAGCGCCAGCGATTGCGGATGAAGATCCTTGTCGATGGACGCCTCGATCGCCGCCAGGTTCTTTCCGCCCAGCGCCAGCCACTTATCGGCCAGCTCCGTTTTCACTTGCGCAAACTCGATGCCAGCATTAGCCGGTCCCGAGGTGGCGCCGAATTTGTCGAGCTGATCGGTATCGTTGGGATGCGCCGAGGCGTCATTGATCAGCAGCACCGCTTTCGCCCCGTGCATCTTGGCGTTCGCCGCTTTGCTGAAAATCTGCGCGTGGGCGGTGTAGACTTTACCCTCAAAAACACTTTTCTCGTCGAACTCCTGCGGCTCGTGGCGCAACACTAAAACGATCTTGTCCTTCGCGTCCAGTCCGGCGTAATCGTCGTAATTGTATTCGGGAGCCGTGATTCCGTAGCCCGCGAAGACTACTTCTCCGGAAATCCGCCCGGCCGAAGAGAGGTTCAAAGGCACGAAGTCCTGCTGAACTTTCAGCGTGGTTTTCCGTCCGCCGCTCCAATAGCTCATCGTGTTCTGCTTGCCCAGCCGAGCGCTGGTAGTCACTTCGAAATCCTGATAGTAACTATCGCCCGCCAGCGGCTTCAGTTTCATCGAGCGAAATTGCTCGCGAATAAAGGATGCGGCTTTTTCAAGTTCCGGAGATCCGGTGGCCCTGCCGCGCATTTCCGGCGACGAGAGGAATTTTACGTATCCCAAATATTCACTAGGACTGAATTCGGCGGCGAACAGCCCGCCGGCCAGGAGGAGAACTAACGGAGCGCGCGCCATCTATTTGTTCAGCGCCGAAGGAATCTTGATCTCACAGCATTTCTCGCCCGCGTCCTTGGCTGTCTTCTGGTAATTCAACTCTCCGGTGATGATTTGCTCCAGGTTCTGCCACGGATAACTGCCAACCAACCTGCGGCCGTTCAAAAAGATGGTGGGCGTTGCGTCGATCTTGAGCGATTTGCCTTCGGCAAGCGACCGGTCGATATCCGCTTCGGTGGCCTTGGTGTCGATGCAGCGGCCAAGCTGCATGCCGTCCATATCCTTGGCGCCCTTGGCGAACTCCAACACCTTCGCCTTCAGATTCTCAACGGTGATTTCACCTTGGTGCTCGTAAATCCAATCGTGATACTGCCAGAAGGCCGCGGGATTCTGCTGGAAAACGCAACGTCCCGCCAGGGCTGCCGGTTTGGCCCACGGATGAATCGATTCGAGCGGAAAATCCTTGAAGTACAAGCGAACCTGCGTTGGAAACGTCTCCGGCAAATGCTGCCGCAGGGATTTGGCTTCGTCCTTGCACAGTGGGCACTGGAAATCGCTAAACACCACCAGCACCACCGGCGCCCCCGCGGCTCCAAAGCTGGGCGTGAGATCGGTTTTCAGTTTGTCGAGGTCGGCCTTGAACGGATTCTGGTTGATGTCGTACACGAAGCCGCGGATGATTTTTTGTCCGTCCTTCGTGACGAAAAATGTCTCGTCCTGCGATTGAGCGCCGAAAATGAAGTGCACATTCACTTCTTGCAGATTCGGGACCTGCGACGGCTTGGGGTCGTCAACCTTTATCTGTACGCCCGGGATCACAGCCAGCAAATGCCGGACATAAGCTTCCATGGCGGCTTTGTCCAAGCCGGTTTTCGGCTTTTCCTGCGCGGGAAGCAGGCACAGACACAAGGCGGCGACAAGGGCGAAGCGCATATATCTGCATTGTAGCGTGGCTTGAGCGGAACCGCGACCGTAAGGAAGCGCTCCCGACTTGTCTTGTTGTACGATGCAACTCTCCCTTACGGTCGCGGTTCCGTGTGTATTACTAGACAGCAATAGGGATTTCAGTGGACAATTAATTTACCGGAATCGGCACTGAAGGAAAACCATGAAGTCCAAACTGCTCCCCATCTCTCTGCTCGCGTTCATAACTTTCGCCCTCGCGGCGCAAACTCCTCCGCCAACTCCCGCGCCGCCGCTCGATCAAACCGCGGACGAAAAGGTTAAGCAACAAGCGAAGCTGCAAGGCCAGGTTATCAATCAGGTGACGGGTGAGCCAGTTCGCAAGGCCAATCTTAGTCTGAAGCCCGAATCCGGAGGCACTACCCTCAAAGCAGCGTCCGACAATGAAGGCAAATTCTCCATTGAAAATATCGATCCGGGCCGCTATACCCTCGGCGCGGAACGTCAGGGTTTCGTCACACAGAACTATGGAGCGCGACGCCCTTCCGGTCCGGGCACCACGCTCGAATTGAAAACTTCGCAAGTCCTCAAGGACCTCTCCTTCAAGCTGACGCCGCAAGGCGTGATCGCGGGCCGCGTCGTTGATGACGATTCCGAGCCCGTTTCCGGCGTCTCGGTTCAAGTGCTGCAATACAAATATCTGCTCGGCAAGAAGCGTTTGATACCGGCGGCGAACACGCTGGTCCTCACCAACGACCTGGGCGAATTTCGCGCGCCGAATCTTTCGCCCGGCCGTTATTACGTCGCCACCTCTCCGCAAAAAATCGCGGACATTCAGTCCGGCACCGAACGGTCCGCCGCGAAAGGTCAGACTGAAGGTCCGATACCAACTTATTATCCGAATGCCGACGACCCCTCCACCGCCTCCCCGGTCGATGTTGGACCGGGCGCGGAAGTGCGTGGCATCGACGTACGTCTGCGCAAGGCTCGCGTCTTTCGAGTCAGCGGCAAGGTAATGAATGCGGCCACCGGAACTCCGGTGAATCCGGCCATGTTGATGGTGTTTCGCAAGCAAGTCGGCGGCATGTCCACCGTCCCAGTCAGCATGTACATGGTGCAAGGCGACAAGGGCGCTTTCGAGCTGAGAAACATTCCACCCGGTAGTTACTCGATGCTCGCCATGTCAACCAACCCGCAAGACATGATGATGATGATGCAGTCGGTAGATGTTACCGAGCAGGACATCGAAGGCATGGTGGTGTCGCTCGGATCAGGCGTCGAAATTCCCGTTACAGCGAAATTGGAAGGTGTTCAGCCCCCGCCCGATCAGGATGCAAGCAATGCCGATAAGAAGCAGGACCCAGCCACGGATTTGAGCAATGTGCGAATCGTCTTGAATCTGGAAGACAACCCGATGGCGTCCCTGTCCACCGTGCAAATCGGCAAGGACAACAAGGCGCTTCTCAAAAAGGTGAGCATCGACCATTACCGGCTGATTGTCGTCGGACTTCCGCAGGGCACCTACCTCAAGAGCGCGAAATATGGCGACCGCGATGCGTTGGAATCCGGTATCGATCTTCGCCAGGGCGCCGCCGGCAGCCTGGATCTAGTAATCGCCGCGCCGGCAGCGGCATTGACCGGCACGGTGCATAACGACAAGGGCCAGCCGGTGCCTGGTGCAATGATCACGCTGGTTCCCAAGGATACCAAGGGCCGTACCGATTTATCCCGCACAGGCACAGCGGATCAGAACGGAAACATCCGCATGTTCGGAATTGTTCCCGCGGAATACAACGTTTTCGCGTGGGAAGACATCGAATCAGGCGCGGCCGACGACGAGGATTTCCGGAAACCGTTCGATAGCTTAGGCTCAAAAGTAAAACTGGCGGAAGGATCCAAGGAATCCGTTCAACTAACCGTGATCACGCGCGCCGCGGTCGACGAAGCAAAATCTCGCAAGTAATACGTGGCGCGGACACTCGTGTCTGCGGCCTCGAGACTCGTCTCGAGGCTCTTTGCTCCCCGGAGCATCGAGACGAGTCTCGATGCGGCAGCCTGAAAGGCCGCGCCACACCGCGCGTCCAGGTATCCTTGAAGTATATGGCGTTTCACATCGGCGTCGACTACCGTCCGCGTGGCGACCAGCAAGCGGCCATCGATCAACTCTTTCGCGGCGTGCTCGACGGCGAAAAGCATCAGGTGCTGCTCGGCGTCACCGGTTCCGGCAAAACGTTCACCATGGCCCAGGTCATCGAAAAAACCGGCCGTCCCGCCCTGGTGCTGGCCCATAACAAAACGCTCGCCGCCCAGCTCTATCACGAATTCAAAACGTTCTTCCCCGGCAACGCCGTCGAATATTTCGTCAGCTATTACGATTACTACCAGCCCGAAGCCTATCTCCCTTCCGGCGATATTTACATTGAAAAAGAGGCCACTATCAACGACGAGCTCGACAAGCTTCGTCTATCCGCCACTCGATCCTTGTTTGAACGGCGCGACTGCGTGATCGTCGCCAGCGTCAGTTGCATTTACGGTTTGGGTTCACCGGAAGCCTATTACGGAATGCTGTTGATGCTCGAAAAAGGACAGAAAATATCGCGCCAGCAAATCGTCTCGCGCCTGGTCGAAATCCTCTATGAGCGCAACGACACCAGCTTCCAGCGCGGGGCTTTCCGGGTGCGCGGCGACGTCATCGAGGTCTTCCCGACGTATGACGACAACGCCTATCGCATCGAGTTGTGGGGCGACGAAATCGAAAACCTCAGCCAGATCGATCCCTTGCTCGGACAGGTGCGCCAAACTTATCTGCGCCTGCCCATCTATCCGAAAACGCACTACGTGATGACTCCCGAAAGCCGCGAGCGCGCGCTCCTCAGCATCGAGCAAGAACTTGAGTGGTGGCAAAAAGAACTGGAAAAAGGCGGCAAACTGGTGGAAGCCCAGCGCCTCTACCAGCGCACCATGTTCGATCTGGAGATGATCCGCCAGATCGGTTATTGTCACGGAATCGAAAACTATTCGCGCCATTTCTCGGGCCGTCTGCCGGGCGAAGCGCCGCCCACGCTGCTGGATTACCTCCCGCACGATCACCTGCTCTTCATCGACGAAAGCCATCAAACCATGCCGCAGTTGCGCGGTATGTATCACGGCGACCGTTCGCGGAAAAACGTGCTCGTCAATTACGGGTTCCGTCTTCCCAGCGCTCTCGACAATCGCCCGCTCACGTTCGAAGAGTTCGAGAATCGTGTAAACCAGGTGATGTACGTCTCTGCAACTCCCGGCCCGTACGAGCTCACCAAGTCAGGCGGCGTGATCGCCGAACAAATCATCCGGCCCACCGGCCTGGTGGACCCGCAAGTGGAAATACGGCCCATCAAAGGCCAGGTCGACGATTTACTCAACGAGATCCGCAAGCGCGCCGAACAAAACGAGCGAGTGCTGGTGACCACCCTGACCAAGCGCATGTCCGAAGATCTGGCCGAGTATTACACCGAAGTCGGCGTGAAATGCGCCTATTTGCACTCTGAAATAGCCGCTCTCGACCGCATGAAAATATTGCGCGACTTGCGGCGCGGGACGTATGATGTGCTGGTGGGGGTCAATCTTCTGCGCGAGGGATTGGATCTACCCGAGGTATCCATGGTCGCGATTCTGGACGCCGACAAAGAAGGCTTCCTGCGCTCCGCTGGATCGCTGATCCAAACCATGGGGCGCGCCGCGCGGCACCTGAATGGAAAGGCGGTGCTCTATGCCGACGTCTATACCGACAGCATGCGCCGCGCCATCGAAGAGACTAATCGGCGCCGCCGAATTCAAGAGCAGTACAACGAGGATAACCACATCGTCCCGCAATCCATCATCAAGCCCATCGACATGAGCCTGGTCCGAATTGCCGAGGGCGATTACGTTACCATTCCGTTGGAACCGGAAGACCCCGCCGAAGAAATGACGCCTCAACAACGCGAGAAGTTTATCAATGAGCTCGAAGAGAGCATGCGGGACGCCGCCAAGAAATTCGAATTTGAGAAGGCGGCGAAACTTCGAGACCGCATCAAGGTTTTGAAGACTCCGAACATGTATGAAGAAAGTCAAGTCGGTAGCTCTGATCGCAGCGGGTAGCCTTAGCGGCTCTGCTGTATCTGGATTCCGGCGGCTTTCCGATCGCTTGGGACCGGTCATGGCCCCCTCGTTCCGGCTGGCCAGCCGCATCGCCAATGGTCTGCGGGCGGGCCATCCTGTAAGAGATTACGCGGAGTTTGACTCCTGCGGCCTCATTCTGGTGTGCGTGCCCGATACGATGGCTCCCCGCGCGATCGGCGAATTCGCATCGGCGGATATTTCCTGGCGCAACAAGAGCATCGTGTTGTGCAGCGCGTGGCTCGACAGCGGCGAGTTGAGCGAACTGGCCGCGCGCGGCGCCGCCATCGGCTCCATCAGCGCCATCCCCGGCTTCGAGGACACGCGCTATCTGGTGGAAGGCGACCGCCTGGCAATACTCGAATCAAGACGGCTGGTGGAACAGGACTCACGCAGCATTGTCGCCATCGAACGCTCTCTCAAGCCGTTCTATCTGGCGGCTCTCACGTCCACCAGCAGCCTTCTATTCGCGCTGCTGCTGGCGGCTTCCGAATTCTTACGTCAAGCCGGTATCCCTGCGCCGGTCTCGGCAACCATCCTGGAAAAGCAAGTGGACAAAACGCTACGGTCCCACGCGAAGGCCGGACGCAAAGGTTATCCCGCGCCCCAGCAATTGCAAAAACAATTGCGCGCCCTGGCCGCCGCCAATCCGGAGCTGGCTTACTTTATGGAGCAGAGCACAAACTTGGCCGGCCGCCTGTTACGCAAACCGTGATCCTATCGCGGCACAGCCCGGCGCTTCGGCGGAAGCTCTCGAATCACGTTTTCCGAGCCAGCAATTCTAGATTCACGAGTACCGGTTTGCGGAGTCCTGCCGATGTAGTGGACCATGGCCTCCGGTTCGTAACCTGCGCCAGAAGTCATTTCGACAGCCAGCACATCGGCTTCAATTTCGTGGCGGCCACTTGCGACGAACCACGCCGGCATTTCCCCGCTGTGCGTCGCCGGACGAAATCCGTGGCGCTGGGCGATATGCGCCACGGCATGAGCCAGCATACCGGCAAGCTCCGCCTCGTTTCGGGCTGGGAGGATGAGACTCGCGGGAACCACGATGTATCCACCGGGAAACGCCAACTGTTCGTGAGTCGGCCCGCCCCAACCGGCGGCGACCGCCAAGCCTCAGCAGAAAATCCCGAACGGCGGGGCGTCGATCACCGTTGTGCTCTGATGTACGTCCTGGACAAGACGAGCGCCGAATAAAGATTCCTTCCCAGCGCCATAAGGCTCCTGCGCGGCCAGTGTGAAAGCAACCAGAAAAGCGAAGCTCTCCCGGAAGATCACAGGACCCTCAAGCAGTTGCTTGATTAGCGGCCTGCATCGCGGCCATTCGCGCTTGGCTCTCACGCGTAAGGTGCGGCACTATGCCCAGCATCCGCTCCAGGATCATGAGTTGAGCGCGATGATGCATCTCGTGTTCCTTCACGCCCAGGATCATCTCGAAACGGGTCTTGTCTGGCGGCGTCATTCCGAACGGCATGCTGACGCGCTCACCTAGAAACTCGTCCGAGAGGCCCTCCAGCCACTGAGCGAGACGGTCGCCTTCCTGCTTCAAGAGCTCGATGATCTGAGCCTTGCTCCTGGGCGTCTGCTCGTCGGCCATAAGTTTTGCGAAGAAGGCCGGGAAGTCGAAACCAACCAGAGTCGTCCGGCGCTCGATGCTGTGAAACTGTTCCTGCAACCTGGGAACCATCGCGATATGCGTCAACAGCAACCCTACAGTTCGCGTGTCGGGCGCAGCTTGGAAACCATAGTGCTGTTCTCCAATCTCCTCGGCTATGATGATAGTGTTCTTGCGGACTGTGCGATAGCTCGCAGCCAGTTCTTTTGCTCCATAGTAATTCATGGCTACCATTTTACCGCCTTAGTAATGACTGCTGCGTTACAATTCTTGCTTTATGCCGTATTGGCTTGGCCTCGACATTGGAACCGGCGGGACACGCGCGCTTTTAATAGACGAGGCCGGCCAGGTCCGTCACGCGCACACCGCCCCGCACGAAGAAATGCGAATGGAGCGTCCACTATGGGCCGAGCAGCGTCCGGAAAATTGGTGGGATGCGGCGCTCCTCGCCATCCGCGGCGTGCTCTCCATCGCCAATGCGAACGGCCGGCAGATTCGTGGCGTCGGACTGTCGGGCCAGATGCATGGCTTGGTAATTCTGGATGCGGCACACCGCGTCATCAGGCCCGCGCTCATCTGGTGCGATCAACGCAGCCAGCCGCAAGTGGATTGGATCAACCGCACCGCCGGCCCGGAAACCGTTTTACGTTGTACCGCCAATCCCGTCCTCACTGGATTCACGCTGCCCAAGCTCCTGTGGGTGCGCGACAACGAGCCAAAACATTTTGATCGCGTGAAGAAACTGCTTCTACCAAAGGATTACGTGCGTTTCCAGCTCACCGGCGAATTCGCCAGCGACGTCTCGGATGCATCCGGCACTGCACTGTTCGACGTCGTCAAGCGCCGTTGGTCCTTCGATCTGATTGACCAACTCAAAATCGATCGCGACATTCTCCCCACTGTCTACGAGTCCAGCGAGATCACCGGTCAGGTCAGCGACCAAGCCGCGCGCGACACCGGCCTCGAACCGGGAACACCAGTAATGGCGGGCGGCGGCGACCAGGCATGCAGCGCGGTTGGCAACGGAATAGTTGTTCCCGGCGTGGTTTCGTGCACGCTTGGAACTTCCGGCGTCGTCTTCGCTCACAGCGATCAGCCGCACTACGATCCGGCGGGCCGCGTCCACACCTTCTGTCATGCGGTGAAGGGCGCCTGGCACGTCATGGGAGTCACGCAAGGCGCTGGGCTAAGTCTGCAATGGTTCCGGAATCAGCTCGCTCCCAGCAGCGATTACGGCGCGCTCACCGCCGAAGCCGCGACGACACCAGCCGGCTCGCAGGGTTTGTACTGGCTTCCGTACTTGATGGGCGAACGAACGCCGCACCTGGACGCCATGGCCCGAGGAGGCTGGATCGGCCTGACCGCCAAACACACTCGCGCCGATCTGATCAGATCCTTGCTCGAGGGTGTCTCCTACAGCCAGAAAGATGGCTTGAACATTATTGAGCAAATGGGCATCCCAATCGAATCCGTACGAGTCTCGGGCGGCGGCGCCCGCAGTGAATTCTGGCGTCAAATGTTGGCCGACGTTTTCGCAAAGCGAATTGTGACTCTCGCTTCTCAAGAAGGGTCGGCCTACGGCGCGGCCTTGCTGGCAATGGTAGGCACCGGCGCGTACTCCACGGTGCCCGAGATGTGCAAGGCAGTGATCCACGTAGTGGCGTCCACCGATCCGCATAAGAACGAATCGAACATCTATGCGGCAGGCCATCGCGTCTATCAATCGCTCTACCCGGCTCTCCAACCTTTCTACCGCGGCGTGCCCTCTACCTCTAAATCCCCCCAGGAATAGCTCTCCAGACCCATATCAAACAGCGGTCGCTTTTGAACCTAACCGCTCATGAGTTCCAAAACCCAAAGCCTCATTCTGTGTTTGGAGCCAACTATGAAACGCACTCTTCTCTTCGCGGCGCTGCTCATTACATCCGCCAACGCCACCACCATAACCATTACTTCCGCCAGTAGCATCGCGAACGCCGGCACCGCCCGAGACGCATGGTTCGCGGCGAATTTCGGAGCGGGCGCGGCCATCCAAACGCTCGAAAACTTCGAAGGTTTCGGCTATGGACCTTTTACACAGCTCGCCTCCGGGGCGGGCACTTTTAGCGTCATGCAAGGGTCGCTTCCCTCCTACTCAAACGGGACTCGCAACAACGAGTTCACGGTGCTCAACAATTCCAACTCGCCATTTTTCGGGCGGTACAACACCACTCCCGGCGGCAACAATTGGCTGGATTCGAACGACATCACGAAGCTGCAACTGGCGACATCGCTCACCACAATGTTTTTCTTTATCACTGACGTCAACGACGTGGAGGGGGCGTTGCGAATTCAAACGGCCGATGGAACCAGCGCCACCAACTTTGCAGCCGCCGGAGTTGACGGGAATTTGTACTTCGTGGGAATCACTTCCTCGGGACCGATCGGGTCGATCCAATGGATCAATAATTCTCAAAATGATGGATTCGGTTTGGACGACTTCGGAACCGTCAAATACAATTCATCGACGCCTGAGCCGTCCACCTCGATCGCAATAGGAACTGGTCTATTGATCCTGGTGTTCATCACGAAGCTGAGGGCGCGCAAGCATTGAAGTAAGTCTCGCGGCAGATCCCGGCGGAATCAATACGTGGCGCGGACACTCGTGTCTGCGGCCTCGAGACTCGTCTCGAGGCTCTTTCCCCCACAGGTCCCCAAGCTCCGTTACACCGCCTGCAAAAAATGATTTGAAGTGCATGCCACGAAATATTCTCCGCCAGAATTTGGTGAAGACATGTGATCGCCCACGAAGCGGATCTGCCAAAACCCGTCGGCCGAAAACTTTGACCAGCTACTCATAAGAAACCGGGCTAAGCTTTGGCATGCATCAAATGAACTTGGCCAGCGATCTTCAGCTTGGTTTTACTGTAGCCGGCGTCCTGGGGGATCTGCTCCAGGTGCCCATCTTCTCGGCCTCTTCCAGGAACAATCCCACGGCCTCTTTCAGGTTCTGGAGCGCCCTCGTTTTACTACCGCCGCGGAAGGAAACGTCCAGTGGCTGCGTCCCTCTTTGAAAATGCGTGTTGCAAAGTGAATCTCCATGGCTCGTGGAATAAATGCTTGTACTGGAGCGATAACATCCCAGAGCAAAACTGTGAAGAGCAGATGGAACTAGCCTCACCAACTTTGCAATCCCTGGTAGTTTTCACGAAGTGGCGGCGGCCTCCTCCCAGAGTGGCCTTGCCCGCTGACAAGTTGAGGCTTTACAGGGGCCGCTCGTAAGACGCGCCATCCGGCTCCTTCCACGTCAAAAGCGCGAGCAACCAAAGAAACGCAGGGATCAGCACCACCACGCCGGTCAGTGTAGCCACGCTACGCACTGGCACAGCACGATCGATCAGCGTTCCCGCATAGTAACTGGACAGGGACATGGTCAGCACCATGAACGCCGACTCGGCGGCGAACACACGTCCGCGATACCGATCCTCGGTCTGGCGCTGCAGCAGGGTTGTGGAGTATACCCACATCATCGCTCCACCGGAATGCGCCAGCATGACACCCGCGCATGCCACCGCGAGATTCGGCGCGTGCCCCAGGGTAATGTATCCGGCCGCGCCCGCGAAAAAGCCAATCAATATTCCCCAGCGCATCCGTTTCTCAACGCCGGCGATCCAGAAACTGCTCAGAACGGGCCCGGCAAACGCTCCCACACCGCGGCACGCCATCAGGAGACTCATGCCCAGCATTCCCGCTTGACGCTGATCGAAACGGGCCGGCCGTATCGCAAACACTCGCTCGCCGAAAATCGGAAGCAGCACCCAACTCGCGCCCAACAAACCCATGCCCGCCTTCACAAAGATTGTGATTCTTAATCGGCGGTCCTTCCAAACATAGCGGATACCGTCCAGGATCGAAGAAAATACGGTTAGGTTTTCCCACGACAGCGGAGGCAGATTTTCCGCGTGCGGCTCGGCGAACTGCATCCTTCGAATCAACAATGCGGACAACACGAACGAAAGCGAATTGAGCGCGAATACACCGCGGCCAAAGTAAGCGGCGATCAGTCCGCCAACAGCGAAACCCATCGCGAAATTGAACGACCACGTAGTCGACGAAAGCGTGTTCGCAACCACAAGTTCCCGCTCCGCCGCGATATTAGGAATCACCGCGCTACGCCCCGGTTCGAACAGCGCCCAAAAGACCGTCTCCAAAAACAAAAGCACGTACAGCAGCCAGAGCAATTGCGGACCGCGAACCAGCAGCATGCACAACACGATGGCGGCGCGCGACCAATCGGCGCAGATCATCACCTTCTTGCGGCTGATGCGGTCGTTGAGCACACCGGCGGCGGGCGCGACGAAAAATTGCGGCAATACCTGCAGCACGAAAGCGAAGGCGACGTACTTCGCGCTGCCGGTAAACTCCAGCAGCATGCTGTAGACCGCCACTGCATACATCCAATCGCCTTGCTCGCTGACGATTTGCGCGAACCACAGTAGCCGGAAGTTGCGATTGTCGCGAACCAGCCGGAAATAGTCCGGGAAGGTGGCCGGGCGCGTGTCCATTTTAAGCCCCGGTGTAAAGGCCCATCCGTTCCTTCACCAGTTGCACCGTGGAATTGGCGATCGGCGATACACGTTCAGCGCCATGGTTCAAAACACCTGACACATATCCTGGCTCCGCCATGATTTCGTAGTAGCGCGTCTGCAGCGGCTCCAGCTTGGCGATCACCATCTCAGCCACCTGCTTCTTCAAATCGCCATACCGCATCCCGCTGAAATGAGCTTGCATCTTCTCAGCGGTCCAACCACCGAACGCCTGAAAGATATTCAACAGATTCGCGACACCCGCACCCATCGTGTCGCAATCCACCGCCGGTTGCGAATCCGTCGTAGCGCGCATGATCTTTTTGCGGACTTGATCGATCGGATCCAGCAACCCAATTGCGTGCCCCGTCCCGGTAGCGGACTTGCTCATTTTCTTTTCCGGATCGTCCAGTCCCATCACGCGCGCTCCCACCGCCGGAAGATGCGTGGCGGGCATCGTGAACGTATCGCCGTAAAGCGAGTTGAACCGTTGCGCGATGTCGCGCGTCAATTCCAGATGCTGCGCTTGATCGTCGCCCACCGGCACAATCGCGGCTTGATAAATCAAAATGTCGGCAGCCATCAACACCGGATATTGCAGCAGCCCGTCGCCGATAGTTTCCTGCGCCTGCGACTTGGCCTTGTACTGCGTCATCCGCTCCAGCCATCCGACGGGAGTAACGCAAGTCAACAACCACGCTAGTTCCGTGTGCGCCGGAACCGCCGATTGCGCGACAATCGAAGACTGCTTCGGATCGATACCAACCGCCAGAAATAGCGCCGCCGTTTCCAAAATCTTCGACCGCAATTCCGCCGGTTCCTGATAAACCGTAACCGCGTGCAGATCCACGATGCCCCAAATACTTTCGTAGTTTTCCTGGATCTCCACCCAGTTCTTCAGGGCCCCAAGATAGTTGCCAATGTGCAGATTACCGGACGGCTGAACGCCGGAGAAGACGCGTGCTTTCATGATTGACCATCCCATGGTACCGTGTAGTGCGTTGGCGGAAATTCTGACAATCGAAAAGCTCGTGTACGGAGGCGATGGCCTGGCGCGACTGGACGGGAAGGTGATTTTCACTCCGTACGTGCTGCCGGGCGAAACGGTGCAAGCCGATCTCGATCGCGTCAAAAATGATCTGTGGCGCGGCCGCCTGATCGAGGTAACGTCACCTTCCGATTCTCGAATACCCCCGCGGTGCCCTTATTACCAGCGCTGCGGTGGATGCACCTATCAACATTCCGCATATGACTTTCAGGTGGAACAGAAGGTCGCAATCCTGCGCGAAGGGTTGCGGCGTGTAGGCAAGATCGAATTCGACGGCGAAATCGAAGCCATTGCCGGCGAGCCGTGGCAGTATCGCAACCGCGTTCAGCTCCACATTGAGAATGGCGCCATCGGCTACTTCGAACCTGCGTCCCATACGCTGGTCTCGATTGACCACTGTCCCATCGTCTCTCCGGTTTTGAATAATGCGATAGCGAAGTTGAACGCGGAGCTTCCCGCTTTTCGCTGGTTCACGGGCACGGTCGAGTTATTCACCAACGAAACAGACATACAAATAAATGTCCACGATCGTGTGCCGGTCCTCATTCGTCCGTTGTTCGAATCGTTGGGCGCCAGTGGACCCATCGAATACGGCGGCTTCCGTGTTGGAAGAAATTCCTTCTTTCAAGTAAACCGTTTTCTGATCGACCGCCTGGTGGATTGCACCGTCGGAGATGCAACGGGAGATTTCGCCGTCGATCTATATGCCGGTGTCGGACTATTCAGCGCCCGGCTGGCCGGGCAATTTAAACAAGTAACAGCAGTCGAATCCAGCCGTGGAGCATTCTACGACCTGCAGCACAATGTTTCCGTAGCCGCGGAAAACAAGACCACCGAAGAATACCTGTCGACCCTGGTACAAACGCCCGATTTAATACTGCTTGATCCACCGAGAGCCGGCCTAGGCAAACAAATTGCCCGCGAATTAATACGCATTGGCGCACCCCAGCTAACGATAGTTTCCTGCGATCCGGCAACCCTGGCCCGCGACCTGCAAGCCCTCCTTGCGGCCGCCTACAAAATCGACAAAATCACCTTGATCGACCTATTCCCCCAAACCTTCCACCTGGAAACAATCGTCCACTTGAGAAAGTGGTGACAGGCTCCTCCGCTGTCCCAAGCCGCCAGAATCCAGAAGGATGTGAACGCTATCGAGCGGCGCGTGGACAGCGGTGCCCGTGACCACTTTCGGGAGCGCTCCAAATCCCTATGTAGCAGTAGAAAACGAACCCGGCACTGCCATCCCTAATCTGAGCAGTAGGTCGTCCTTTATACTCGGACTGATGACCCGCCGCAATTTCCTCGCCTCCAGCCTGCTCGCCGCTCTCCCCTCCGCCGCCGCGCCACGTCAGTGGCCGCTTGGCATCAATACTTACTGCCTCCGCTTCCAGCGCTGGAACGATAAACAATTGATCGACTACTGCACCTCGCAGAAGCTCGATGCGATTTTTCTGCAGGACTCACTCGACCCCGGCGTCCTGGATCCCAAGCATTGGGCGGACGTGCTGGCCTGGTGCAAGGATCGCGGCCTGCACCTGGAAACCGGTGGCGGCGCGATTCTCCCGAAGACCGCCGATCGTTATCCGCAAATGGTCGCCACGTTGCGCAAGAACATCGAGCGTGCGGCCGCGCTGGGATCGCCGATTGTGCGAGCCCTGCTTGCGGGCGACCGGTACAGCATGCCGGACAATGGTCCGGTGGAGCCGCACATCGAAACAGCCGTCAAGATCCTGCGTGAGGTTCGCAGCCAGGTGCTGGACGCGGGCCTCAAGATAGGCATCGAGAATCACAAGGACCTGCAAGCGTGGCAAACGCGCCAGGTGATCGAGACCGCCGGCAAGGAGTTCGTGGGATCCTATCTCGACACCGGAAATCCCGTCTTTGTTGCCGAGGATCCAATGACCACGGTCGAAGAGCTTGGCCCCTATGCCGTCAGTTTCCACCTTCGCGACTCGGTTGTGTATGAGCAGCCGGACGGCATCGCGGTGCAGTGGGTCCCGCTTGGAGAAGGCACTGTGGATTTCAAGGCGTTGGTCGCGCGCGCTTCCGAGATCCTGCCGCAGGTTCACATATATTGCAAGCCCATCACCGCGCGGCCTCCCGTGACGATACCCGTTTACTCTCCGGAATTCTGGACGAAATGGTTCCCGCGCGCACGCTCGCGCGACGTTTCGCGTTTCATCGCTTTGGCAAAACGTGGCCGCTCTTACGACAAGCCACACCTCACCGCTGACGCCCCTGAGGTTCGGGAGCGTTACATGGATGCACTCAAGGTCCAACAGTTGGAACACATGCAGCGCAGCCTGGATTATTGCCGAAAGTCTCTAAACCTGGGACTTCGCTGGCGCACTTAGTGGGGCAGGATGGTATCCTGCCAGCCGATTGGCAATCGGCCCGTTAGCGATACGCCGATTTACAATCGGCGGCAGGTT
>CATPCJ010000305.1 GCA_955652915.1 uncultured Bryobacteraceae bacterium | reverse complement strand
GACTTAGCGGCGGATCGCTCCGCTCCCACCTTCAGGCTCATTCTTCAATGAGAAAATGCTGGGGACTTGGGCGCCATCGGCGAAGGCAGGCATGACGGCGGTAAGACCGAACACAAGGCAACAGCCTGGAAGTCTCCCGAGAGACGGGTTTATACTCATTGCTTTTTTATTTTTCCTTTGTTTGCTGGGCGAATCAGTGGCTTTGAGCTAACTTTTCCATTAACCGTACTGTGCGGGGGCCCTCGTCAAAATCGTTTTTTCGAGGGATTAATCGCCGGTGGGAACGATCGTGTTCGTTTCCACCATCAGAATCACCGTGCGCTCAGGCGCCCGGGGCCGATGCATTGCGCCTTTGGGAATCACGACTCCTTGCCGGGGCTTCAAATCCACGGTCCGGTCTTCTAAGTCGATCAGCAATTGTCCCTCCACGACGTAGAAGAATTCGTCATCGTCGTCGTGTTTGTGCCAGTGGTATTCTCCGCGGACTACACCCAGACGGACCACGGAATCGTTGACGTTGCAAAGCGTCTGGTTGTACCAGGGATGGACACATGCATCGGCTAATGCCCGCTCATCGATTAATTCCAGCGGCTGGAACTGAACGTTGAGGTTGGTAACATACGGATAGCTTTTTTGGTTGCTCATGGAAACAGTATAATTAGGCAGTTGGCTAATTGTCTATATGAAAAACAGCATTGCCCTGCGGGCCCTGGCCAACGAACGGAGACTTCAGATCCTGGAATGGCTCAAGGACCCGCGCCGGCACTTTCCGCCGCAGGTGGATGGCGATCTGGTGAAAGACGGAGTTTGCGGTTTGCTGATCGCGCGGAAGCTGGGCGTCAGCCAGCCGACGGCAAGTGAGCACCTCAATATCTTGAGCCGGGCGGGACTTGTCCGTGGGAAACGTCTCAAACAGTGGACTTTCTACCAGCGCGACGAGAAGGAGATCAAGCGCGTCAAGAGGACCATTCTGGCCCGCGTCTGACACTTGCTAAACTAGTCCTTGAGCCTCCCATCGAAACCGAAAATCTCGGTCGTCAGCTATCTGAACACGGTGCCGCTGGTTTGGGGCATGCTGCATGGAAAACAGCAAGGCCTGTTCGACCTCTCGTTCGCGCTTCCGGCGGAATGCGCCGACCGGTTGGCCGACGGACGCGCCGACATTGGCATCGTTCCCTCCGTCGAATTGAACCGCCAAAAGTTGGAACCCATTCGAGGCACCGGCATCGCCTGCCGCGGCCCAGTCCGCAGCATCCTTCTAATCTCCAAGGTTCCGTTCGACCAGATCCAAACATTCGCGACCGATTCCAGCTCCCGAACTTCCGTGGCGCTCAGCCGCATCGTCCTATCCCGGAAATATGGTGTCGAGCCGAAGCTCTTTTCTCAACCGCCGCATCTGGCCGCCATGCTCGAGTATTCGGACGCGGCGCTGATCATCGGCGACGCCGCGCTGCTTCTGAATCCATCGGAAATTCCGTTCCAGGTGCTGGATCTGGGCGAAGAGTGGACCGGTATGACAGGCCTCCCCATGGTCTTTGCGGTTTGGGCCGCGCGGGCCGGCTTCGCGCCACAGGATCCCGGGCATTTCCAGGCGTCGCTGCGCTTCGGGCTCGGCCACATAGACGAGATCGTGCGGCAAGAGCACTCTAAGCTTGGAATTTCAGAAAGCCTCGCGCGCGACTATCTCACGCACAACATTGTCTACGAACTCGGCGAGCGGGAGTACGCGGGCTTGGCGGCTTTTCTACAATATGCTTCAGAGCTCGGCCATCGAAAGGCAACAGGAAAGGTTTCGGTATGATGACTCGCCAGGAGGCAATCGACCTCTTTCGCAGTGACGATTTAATCGGGATAGGAATGGCCGCCGACGGGGTTCGCCGCAAGCTGCACCCGCACGGCATCGTGAGCTACATCATCGACCGCAATATCAACTACACGAACTTCTGCACCGAGTTTTGCAGCTTCTGCGCTTTCTACCGGCCCATGGGTCACGCCGAGGGGTACATCCACTCCAAGGAAGTAATCTTCGACAAGATTCAAGAGACCATCGACCTGGGCGGCACGGGAATTCTGATGCAGGGCGGGCTGCATCCGGAACTAAAAATCGAGTGGTACGAAGATTTGCTGCGGTCGATCAAGGAGCGTTTCGGCGACAAGATTTGGAATCATTGCTTCTCCGCGCCTGAGATCGTGAACATCGCGGAAGTAAGCGGTTTGACGCTGCGCGATACCATTGAGCGGCTGCGCGACGCCGGCCTGCAATCCATTCCGGGCGGCGGCGCGGAGATTCTGGATAACGATGTCCGGCGCCGCATCAGCCGGCTGAAGTCGTCCACGCAGGATTGGATCGACGTGCATCGCACCGCGCACGCCCTGGGGATGCGAACCACAGCCACGATGATGTTCGGCTGCGGCGAGACGGTGGAACAGCGCATGAATCACTTCGACATCGTCCGCCGGATTCAGGAAGAGACCGGCGGTTTCACGGCGTTCATACCGTGGTCTTTCCAGCGCGAGAATACGTCGCTGGGGCGGTTCGTGAAGGAAGAGGCGACGGGCGTGGAGTACCTGAAGACGCTGGCCATCTCGCGGCTTTACCTGGAGAACATTCTCAATATCCAATCGTCATGGGTCACGCCCGGCTTGAAAACCTGTCAGGTTGGATTGCGCTTCGGAGGCAATGATGTGGGCAGCATCATGATTGAAGAGAACGTGGTCTCAGCGGCGGGCGCGCATCATCAGGCTACGGAAGAAGAATTGCGGCGTTTGATACGGGATGCCGGATTCATTCCCAAGCAGCGGGATACGTTGTACCGGACCTATTTCTTGAATTAGCGCGATTCCTACCGGCGCGAGGCAGTGAGGTCCTTCTGCAATTCGCGGGCGTGCAGTTCGATTTCCTGGGGCTGCATCGTCACCAGCGTCTTTTCCAAATCCTCACCGGTTTCCAGCATGTGCTGGAGATGCAGCGCGGCGATCTTGAGGCACCAGGTGTCGGTGAGCGCGTGGCCCACGTTTTCGCTGACGGCCAGCAAAACCGGATGGGGCAGCGCTATCACGCGCTCCTCGAACGGCGCGCCGCCGGTGGAGATTGCAAACTTGACGTCGACGGTATCGGCATGGCGGATGGAAATGCCGGTTTGCAGCCAACTGAAATGAACCTTCCAGGTGCGGCCGAAGGGGTCGGGCCCGACTTGGAACTCGCGGAAATTCTCAATCATCTACGTTGATTGTAACGTGGCACCGGCATTCTTGCCTGTGTGGATCTTAGACCGATTTTTGCAAGGTCCAGCCCATTCTTCCTCTAGTAGAACGGGTGATTTCTGTGGGACACTAGAGACAAAAATTCATCCCGAGTATCTTTCCCGTCTCGAAAGGCGCCCAACATGGCGCTCGTCACCGTACCGGACTGCTGCTTTTCCACGCCCCGCATCATCATGCAAAAGTGCCTGGCTTCGCAAATCACTCCGACTCCGCGAGGCTCCAGCACTTCCTGCAACGTCTCCGCCACCTGCTGGGTCAACCGCTCCTGTAGCTGCAGGCGGCGAGCGAACATGTCCACCACGCGTGGAATCTTGCTCAGCCCGATGAGCTTGTCCTTGGGCAGGTACGCAACGTGCATCTTGCCGAAAAAGGGAAGCAGGTGATGCTCGCACATGCTGAAGAACTCGATGTCCTTTACCACCACCATCTCGTCGCATTTCTCGTTGAACAGCGCGCCGTTGATGATACTTTGCACATTCGTTTCATACCCGCTGGTCAGAAATCGGAGCGCCTTTTCAGCACGCTCCGGAGTGCGCACCAAACCCTCCCGGTCCGTATCTTCGCCGATCTTGTTCAAAATCTTGTTCATCAGCGACGCAATGGACTCCTCGTCCCGCTTGGGTTGCATCACCTTCACGCGCGCGTTTGTCTTCTTCATCTGTTCAGCTCGCTAACTCAAATGTATTTCGCTTAGTCTCGCGCAGCCGTATTTTTTCGAGACGCGGCCACTCGCCCGCGAACGACGCCTGCCAATGCGCCTGGAGGCGATCCTGCATGACCCGAATAATATTTTCGGATGTTGGAACCACGTCGCCGAACTCCCGCACATCGACGTTCAGATACGTGTGATCGAAATCGCGCAGGATCTGCTCGCCCACCAAACGGTCCAGGATTTGTATATTCACCACCTGTCCGCTGGCGGCATCCACAGGACCGCTGACGCTTACGTCCAGCACGTAGTCGTGTCCATGCCCATAGGGGTTGTTGCATTTCCCGTACAGCGCTTGATTCTCTTCGCCGGAAAAGTGTCCGGAATGCAACCGATGCGAAGCCGCGAATTTGTACCGCCGCGTCACGCGCGTCATTTTCGATCCCCCGTGTAATCCACGTACAGATCCTCGGTCTCAAACAATCGGACGTTGTGCAATCTTGCGGGGCCGCCGAAATGCGGCTCCAGGCGATTCCAGATCTCGGCCGCCAGATTTTCCGCGGTGGGTACAACACGGTCGAACGGAGGGACCTCGTGATTCAAAAACCGGTGATCCATGGGTTCCACTACTTGCTTGTTGATGATCTCCTTCAGAGCTTTCAAATCGAAGACCATGCCGGTAGCCGGGTCCGGCTCGCCCTGCAGGGTCACTTCCAGGACATAGTTGTGGCCATGACCGTTGGGATTCGACGCCGCGCCGTACAACTCGCGATTCTGTTCCGCGCTCAGCGACGGCTGCGCGCAAACGTGCGACGACGAAAATTCCGCTCTACGGGTAATCAGCATGATCCGGGTGGCACAGGCATTCTTGCCTGTGTGCATCTTAGAACGATTTTTTCACCCCGTAAGGGAGCGGTATCGCATGTATGGGCATCCGCTCCCTTGGCGAGGGGCACCCCTAAAGCCTCAGCTTGACAGCGGACCAAGTCACCCGGGGAGGACGCCTCTTGCCAACGGTCGCGGCTCGGTTTGGATTCTCTCATGGCCAGCACTTCCATGCACACCCATCCGCTAATATGATGCAGCAGACTGGGGATAAGATACTCTAAAATTATAGTTTAGACCCGGAACGGAAATGACTCAATCGAAGATCGACCAGTCCATCAAGGTTGCCCTCGCGGTTTTGATGGTGGCGCTCGCATTCGTCATCGTATACACGATGCAGGATCACATCGTGGTGGCCGGTGATACCGCGCCCAATTTCAATCTCACCGCCGACAACGGCAGGCGGATCACGCCGCGGAATTTCGGCGGTAAAGTGCTGGTGCTGAATTTCTGGGCAAGCTGGTGCCCGCCCTGCGTCCAAGAAATCCCTTCGCTCAACGAGTTCCAGAAAATGTTCGCCGCCGAGGGCGTGGTAGTGCTGGGAGTCAGCGTCGACCGCAACGACAAGAATTACCGTGCGATGGTAAAGAACTTCAAGATCGTCTTCCCCACGGTGCGCGATCCGGAAGAGAACGTCAGTTACAAGTACGGTACTTATAAGGTTCCCGAGAGCTACATCATCGATCGCAACGGCAAGGTGGTTCGCAAGTTTGTCGGGTTGCCGGAACAGGATGGGGTCCCGAAGCTGTGGACCGATCCTGAAATTGTTGGCTTCGTAAGGTCGTTGTTATAGCAGTCTCCATGGGGAGATCTGAGTGATCCCCGCTGTTACTCTCAACGCTGTCGACCGCTTGCTCGGCCCGCGCGGGTATCTGCATCGCGCCGAAGACCTCACCTTGTACGAATACGACGGGAGCGTCGACAAGGCGCGGCCGGATCTGGTCGTCTTCCCGAAATCCACCGAAGACGTCGCCGCCATTGTCCGGATTGCGAATGAGCAAAAAATCCCGATCGTCGGCCGTGGCGCGGGCACGGGGCTGAGCGGCGGCGCCATCCCTCGAGCGGGTGGCATTGTCATTTCCTTCGCGCGCATGAATCGCATTCTTGAATTGGATTTCGACGACGAGCGTGCGGTGCTGGAGCCGGGCGTAGTCAATCTTGAGATCACGCAGGCGGCCGAAGATCGAGGTTATTTCTACGCGCCCGATCCATCCAGCCAGAAGGCTTGCACCATCGGCGGAAACGTGGCGGAGAATGCCGGCGGCCCGCACACGCTGGCGTATGGCGTTACCACTAATCATGTGCTGGGCCTCGACGCGGTACTTCCAGACGGCTCCAAAATCGTAACCGGCGGCCGCGCGCCGGACATGCCGGGCTACGATCTTACCGGTCTTCTGACCGGATCCGAGGGAACCATGGCGCTGGTGACGAAGATCACCGTCCGATTGATGCGCCGGCCCGAAGTGGTGAAAACCATTCTTGCGATTTACGACACCGTCGACGATTGCGCCGGCTCCGTGGCTGAAATTACCGCCCGCGCGATAACACCCGCCGCGATTGAAATGCTCGATGGCGTAATGCTGCGCATGGTGGAGGAAGCCACCCAGGCCGGATATCCGAAAGATGCGGCGGCGGTCCTGCTCATCGAGCTCGAAGGCTTGCGCGAAGCGGTTGAAGAACAAGCCGTCGATATTGAGGATGCGTGCCGGACCTGTCGCGCTCGCGAGGTGCGCATCGCGCGATCCGCCGCGGAGCGCGAACTGCTTTGGAAAGGCCGGAAGAACGCATTTGGAGCGGTCGGCCGCGTGAGCCCGTCGTACTACGTGCAGGATGGTGTGGTGCCTCGCACCAGGATCGCCCCCACGTTGCGGCATATCAAGCAGGTCTCGGAAAAGTTCGGTCTTACCATCAGCAATATCTTTCACGCCGGCGACGGCAACATGCATCCCATCATTTTGTTCGACGCGCGCAAGCCCGGTGAATTGGAGCGTGCCAAAGCGGCGGGCGACGACATCCTGCGATTTTGTATCGCCCAGGGTGGATCGATTACCGGCGAGCACGGCGTGGGAATGGAAAAGATGGAATTGATCGGCGAACAATTCAATGACGACGCCCTGGAAATGATTCGCTGCTTCAAGTCTCTGTTCGATCCAACCTGCCGCCTGAATCCCGGAAAAATGTTGCCCACCGGCAAGGGCTGCATGGAGATTCGGCAGCCCCCCGGGATGATGTTGTAGGGCAGGATGGTATCCTGCCAGCCGATTGGCAATCGGCTGTGCGATGACGCCGGCCTCGAAAGGCCGATTTGCAATCGGCGGCAGGCTACCAGCCTGTGTTCGGCAGGCTACCAGCCTGTGTTCGGCAGGCTACCAGCCTGCCCTACATTTCCGTCGCGAAGGGAGTGAAGCGCGTATTGTAGTCGTACTTGTCCACGCCTTCGGTGCGCTTCAGGAAATTCACGATGGCATAAGTGATCGGCGTCGCCAGTACTTCGTAGACAACCTTGAAGAGGTAGCCCGAGACGATCAGCCTCAGAATCAGCATCCAATTACTTTGTCCGCCGAACGCGATGATCATCAGAACGGTTGTATCGACGGCTTGGCCAACCACGGTCGACCCGACGGTCCGCGTCCATAAGTAGCGTCCCTTGGTGAGAATCTTCATCTTCGCCATCGTGAAGGAATTGGCGAACTCGCCGCACCAATAAGCGATCAGGCTGGCAATCACCATCCGCGGAACAATTCCAAAAACAACGGCGAAGGCCTGCTGATTCGACCACTCGGGCGCGGGCGGCAGAGCTATCGCGACCACTCCCAGAGCCGCCATCAGCCCCGATGCCAGGAATCCGATCCAAATAATTCGCCGGGATCCGCCGTAGCCGTACACTTCCGTAAAGATGTCGCCAAAAATATATGTGATTGGAAAAAGCAGTTGTGCGCCGCTGACGCGGAAGGGACCGAATGCGCAAATCTTCTGGCCGATGAGATTCGAAATCAGCAGAACGACGATGAAGATGCTGGCGAGAAGATCGTAGTACTTGTATACCCGAGGTTGTTCGGCCAAGGATTCATTATAGGGTGATCAAAAACTCAGCGCTGCCATCATGCCGTCGGTCTCCAACGCGTCGCCCGTCGCGTTGAAGAAATTCTTCGGAACGTCCGGGCGTTCTACCAGCGACAATCCGCGGACCAAGCCGGTGAACACCAGATCGTTCACTACTTTCGCCCGCTCGCGATCGATGTGCGTGTCCACCTTGTGAATGAAGGTGTGGTTTTCCTCCGAGTAATCGATCCCGATGTCGTGGGTCGCCGCGCACACCCAGACGTCCTTGCCGTTGAACTTGCCCGGCCGATGCCAGATGCGCAGGTGATGGCGCGCGTTGTAAGTGTTGTTCGTTTTTTGAAAGACTAAATCGGGCGGGCGTCCATCCAAGATCAAGATCGACATGGGACCTTCTTTGTACCCGCGCATTTCCGTCATCGCGCGAAATGTTTCGAGCTTCGATTTTGCGCTTAACTGCTCCGCGCTCGACCAGCCTGCCTCTCGAAATGCTTTCTCGATCTCTGCCTGCGTGCCGAGGAACATTAGATTCGTGACGTCGGATGGCCGGGGCGGGTTTTCCGCTGTGGTCCGGAATGGCTGCCGCACAACCAGCCGCGACAACGTCTCTTGCGGTTCAATTCCGGTCAATCGGCGTTCGGTGGCATCGCCCATCCAACGCAAAGGCCGGGTGAGTTCGATTGTCATTTCGACTCCAGGCTCGTAGTCGATATTCGGATCGGCTTCTTTCACCACGGATTGCTTGACCGTGCCCAGAAGGTCCGCCAGCCCTGGGTATTTTTGCGCGACTTTATTGATTCCCTGGTCCAGTCTTCCCGATCCGGTTTGCGCCGCGATGATGCCCATAATTCTGCCATCGGCGTCCAGCGATTCGCGCGCATTGTCGACGCCGACGAGCCGCGCGGCGAGATTTGCCTGCTTGCCCGCCGTATCGGCGAGACGATCGAACGACAGCGCCAGAATTGCCTGGTCCTCGGGCTTAACCGCCTGCGTCGATTCTTTGACGTGCCCCGTCAGCCGGACGCCCGCCGCGATCGCGATCAGGT
>CATPCJ010000304.1 GCA_955652915.1 uncultured Bryobacteraceae bacterium | reverse complement strand
GGGCCTAGGCCGTGCGAAATTTCGTGCAGAACCACCGCCGCCAGGTAGCCCTCGCCGGATGCCTGTGACGCCTGAGCTTCCGGCATCAAGTACTTCGCCAAAGGCAGCACGACAAATTTTGTGCGCGCGTCCATGAAGTTTTTGAAGAAGATTTTCTTGGTGCCCTTGGCCTGATGAACGCGGGGATCGTTGGGCAGATTGTCGGCGACGGCTTGATAACCGTGCAGCAAGTCGCCAGCGCGGAACGGCGTGTCCATCACTTCCATGGGCGTCAGATGGCCGCGCTTCGATGGCCGATCTTCCGCGGCTAGAGGCAACGCATCCTGGATGTCGGGAACATATTTCTGGTACAGCTCCAACTTCTCGCTTTCCGGATCGTTGCGAATCAGCAGGGCAGCCTCGTAGGATGTCTTCACTCCCAACACATCGTCCAGATAGGTCTCATACGGCGCGAAGATGACGTCGATTTTCGGATTGTGAAGATCGAGCCAGGCCAAGTCGCTGGGATAGTAGTCGTCGGTGAGAAGCGCCTTCGCGCGCAGGCGCAGGAAGTTTGAGAAATCCTTGTCGCCGCTCAGATCGGCGGCTTCTTCCAACAGCTTCGCGACCGGCTGCAGGAAGTTTTTGTACTCGACGTGGTAGGGAATCGCATCCAGTTTGTTTCCATTCCATCGGAGCACTGTGTATGGACTATAGATCGCATCGCGCTCCGCTGGATGCTCTTTCACGTACGCTTCAATTTGCGGGCGCGTAAGGCCCGGCGGATACAAATTGCGTCCGGGCGCGATGGGCTTATCGGAGGCGAAGGGCTTGTTCTCATCGACCAAATCCCAGCGGCTGCCGTTGATCATCAGCATCCGGCGAAGCAGCGGATCTTTGGTGGAACGGTACATCTCGAGCGCCGTGGGATCGCTCTGCCGCCAGTAAATCAGTTCGATTTGACGCGCGGCGTCCACCAGCTTCTCCACCTCCTTGCGCTGGGGTGCATCGAGCGCGGACGCATCGAAGGGCATCTCCACCGGCTTCCATCTGGCCAGGCGTGCCGCCAAATCGGACGTCGCGGGAGCCGCGAATAAGAGAAACAGAAGCAGGTAGCCCATCGCCTTCTATTCTAGTGTGGAAGAATCATAAGTGGACATAATTGGATTAGGAGCGACCCGTGTCTCGAAGCAATTCCATCGGCGTCCCCGCGGCAGTGCGGCCACCCAGAAGTGTCGGAAAACTTTTCGGGGACTTGAATGTGCGGCGCAAGCTGATGGTGCTGCACAATTTGTTTTTCGTGGTGCTGGTGCTGGGCGGGTACTTCGTGCTGTATCCGTACTTGCCGGACCATGCGAAGATCAAACTGCTTCTTGTGCTCGGCGTCATCTACGTGCTGGCGGTGCTGGCATACGAGACAATCCTCATGCCGTTGTACGTGCACCGGCCACTGCGGTTGTTGCTGGATGCCGATCAGGCCACGCAGCATGGCGTACGCGAGCATGAGTTGATCGACGACAAACTGATCCTGGGCGACGAGTTCGGCCAGATCATGCGGTCGCGGAATGCCACCATCGTCGATCTGCGAAAACGCGAGGAGGAATTGGAAGAGGCGTTGCGGCGGCTGGAAGCGCAGGACCGGCTGGTTAGCCTGGGTCTATTGAGCGCCAGCGTGGCGCACGAATTGAACACACCGCTCAGCGTGCTGCAGGGCTCTATCGAAAAGCTGAACGAGAATACGCACGACCCCGCGACGCTGGAGCGGCTGGCCCGCATGCTGCGCGTCACGCAACGCATCCGCAAGATCAGCGAAAGCCTGGTGGATTTCTCACGACTCCGCAAGCAGCATCTGGAACCCGTGCCGCTGCGGCATCTGGTGGATGAGGCGTGGAGCCTGTTAGCCATCGATGAAAAGGCCGCGCTGGCGAATTTCAGCAACCAGGTGGGCGCCGGCGATATTGTCACCGGTAATTCCGACCGTCTGATTCAGGTTTTCGTGAATTTGCTGCGCAACGCATTGTACGCGATCCGGCCATCGGGTAAGATTGTAGTTCATTCGCGGCGGGTGAATCGGAATGCGCAATCGTGGATCTCGATTACGGTGGAGGACGATGGTCCAGGAATTCCCGCCGATGTGCTGCCGGATATTTTCGAGGCATTTGTCTCGAGCCGCCTGGATGCGAAGGGGACCGGCTTGGGACTAACCGTGGCGGAGGCAATCGTGCATCAACACAGCGGCACCATTACCGCGTCGAATCGTCCAGCGGGCGGGGCCAGTCTGGAAGTTACGCTGCCGGCGTCCGAGCCGCGGCGGCAAGGGAGCCGCGCGTCCGCATGAAAAGCAACGGCGAGCAATCAGCGGAGACTCAAGTTCCAACCGGCAAGGTAGATTTGGCGATCCTGGATGACGATCCCGACTTCCGCACCTATCTGGACGATGCGCTGAAGGACGACGGTTCGTATTCCATTCGCACTTTCGCAAATCCCGGCGAACTCTTCGCGGCTTCGGAACAGCGCGCGCCGCAGATCGTTCTGCTGGACATGAAAATGGGCGAGTCCAAAGGCGAAAAGGTGCTGGAGCAATTGCTGAAGGCGTACCCCGGCCTGTGCGTGATCATCATCACCGGCTACCCCTCGCTCGAGGATATGCGCGCGACGTTCAAGCTCAAGGTGTTCGATTACATCTCGAAACCTTTCACGCTGGCGCTACTTCGTCAAACCTTGCACAACGCCATCGAGAAGTTCGGGTTCCGACGCTTGCCGCAGGACTGGTTGCGCGAACGGCTGGGCCATCACATCAAGATGCTGCGGGTGGAGCGCGATTGGTCGCTCAAGGACCTGGCGGGGGCGACTAAGCTGAGCATTTCGCAGATCAGCTCCATCGAGCGCGGCGCGAACCTGCCGAGCATCGAGAGTCTGCTGTCCATCTGCCGGGCCTTCGACAAGCGTCCTTCCAAAGTGCTGGCGGCAATCGATTTCTAGGTCCAACCTACACAAACCCGGACCAATCTACAATGGATGACTTGGAACCCGTCTCGCACTATTACTATTCCCATCGCCTGAAATTGCAATTTTGGGACTGGGGAAAAGAGGGCAAGCCAACGCTCGTGCTGGTTCACGGCGGCTTGGATCATGCGCGCAACTGGGATTGGGTGGCGCGCGCGTTACGCGAACATTTTCACGTGTACGCGATGGATCTGCGCGGCCACGGCAATAGCGAGTGGGCTCGAGGCGCACTCTACAGCGTCGCGGAACATCTGCTGGATCTCTCGGCGCTCGCCGACGTGATTGGCGATTTTCCGATTTATCTGGTGGGCCATTCGCTCGGCGGCATCCTTACGCTGCTTTACTCCGGCATTTATCCGGATCGCGTGCGCAAGGTGGTGGCGATCGAGGGCATGGGTCTGCCGGCCAACCACCGCATCCACAAGCCGGCGCCGGAACGAATGCGTACGTGGATCGAAGGCGTGCGTCAGACGGAGCGCCGCGAGCCGCGCAGTTATCCAAATCTAGACGAAGCGGTGGCGCGAATGAAGGAGGCCAATCCGCATCTGTCCGATGAAGTGGCCAAGCACCTCACGGTACACGGCACCAATTGGAACGCCGACGGATCGTTGATCTGGAAATTCGACAACTACGCGCGAAACTTTCCGCCTTACGGACAGAACCTGGACGACATGCGGTCCATTCTGAACGAAATCAAGTGCCCGGTGTTGCTCTTCTGGGGCATGGAGAGTTGGGCGCCGGATCCGGAAGCCGACGGCCGCGCGAACGCGATCAAGAATTACCGGCTGGTGCGCGTCCCGAAGGCGGGACATTGGGTGCACCACGACCGGCTGGACGTTTTCCTGGAGGAGACCACCCGTTTCCTTACCGAAGAATAATATGCTCCAATAAAAACAAGAGCTGACTATGCGACGCTTATTCTGGTTCCTGCCTATATTCTTAGTCAACATTTCAATTTCTTCCCCGGCGGACTTTGCCACCGGATTGAGCGCTTATCAGAAAGGCGACTATGTAACCGCAGCCAAAGAATGGCGGCCTTTAGCCGACCAGGGCGATCCCGCGGTTCAATTCAACCTGGGGTTGCTGTATCTTGACGGCCAAGGCGTGCCGCTGGATTTGGATCAAGCGGTGAAGTGGTTCACCCGATCGGCGGAACAGGATTATGAGAAGGCTCAATTGAATCTTGGCGCCATGTACAGCGTCGGCAAAGGGGTCAAGCGCGACTACGTGCAAGCGTACAAGTGGTTGAACATTTGCGCCTCGAAGGGCAATGCGAAGTGCGTAGCACAGCGCGATTTGGTGGCGCAGAAACTGAATGCCTCGAAGCTGGCTAGCGCTCAGCACCTTGCCAGTGGCTGGTCGCCGAAGAAAGAATCGGCGAAGTAAATCGCAATCCTATCGGTATTTCTTCGCCCGGCCGAATAAACTCAAACTGACAAGAAACACCAGCAGCGCGCCGGCTGTCAGCCACACATCGAACTTAAATTCACCCGCGTCCGCGAACGAATAGTTTGTCAGGAAGAATCCGCGGAACATCATTATGAAAACGAAGAGGGCCCAGAGGGGAAAAAGCCAGCGCAGCTTGCCAGTTATCGCCAGCAGCACGCAAACGATTCCAACCGCGCCCAGAATGGCCACCGCTCGCGTCAGCGCCGCGCCTTCCCATGGCAACATCGCCAACTTCAAGTTGTTCCGGGCGCTCGCGGCACCTACAATGGCCAGCCCCAGCAAGAACAGGCACAACACGAGATGATAGATGTATCCACAGACGCGCAACAGCAAAAGCAAAGCGTTCCGCAAACGTCCTCCCAACCAAGAACGATCTGACATTGTACCAGGAAGCTGTGAAAAAGACGCTTTAAGATCACACGGGCAAGAATGCATGTGCCACAATTTGGGTTACGCTCGTGATTTTTTCACAGCTTCCAGGCGGAGCACTCAGGTCCCAACAAGACTCTATTCGAGCACCGCGGGGGCAAGCAGTGCGATGGGATTACGTTGTCGCGTCCTGGCTTTTCGCGGTTCCGAGTCCGGCCGCAATCGCGGTGGCGTATTGCGCCGCTGTGTAGCCGCCGTCGATGATGTTTTCGTATTGCCAGATGAATCCGCCATCCAGGCCCGGACACGAGTCTTCCAGTTGGCTCAAACTGCTCTGCACGACGCTCGGCGTAGCGCCCGCCAGAACTTTGAATCCGGGGACCAGGAATGCCTGCCGATCGGGAACCAAGTCCTTCAAATAGCCCACCCATTGGCCATAGTCGGCGCCACCATACAACTGCAGATTCCACCACGAAAATCCGGCCGACCCGCCGGTGTTGGTTTGCTTGAGCACTTTCGTCCAGAACTGCTGATCCTGAAATGGGGCCGCCGTTACCATCATGTCGAGACTGTTTGCCCATTTCGTCAAATCGACGAGTAGCCCGGTGAATTGTTCATAGTTCTGCTCGAGATCCCAGTCGAGACCGTCGATATCCGTCATGGCCTGCACGCCGGCAATAGTCTTCTTGAATAGCGCGAGATTGCTTTGGATCCCCTGGAAATCCGATCCGTACGGACCGAAACTTAAGAGCACCTTTTTGACGCTACCGCCAAGTTTAAGAGCTGTGGGAATTACTTTGAGGCCCTGAATCACCGTGTCGAGCGGCGCGTTGTTGTAGTAGATGCTTCCATCGGAATGAACATGCCACTGACCCAGCAATACCGTGCCAAAGCCTGAGCTGTTGATGCTGGATGCGGCGGCGACCATGGCATCGATTTGTTGTTGGTTTGGATTCTCGGCATCGAAGGTGTCTTGCGAGTAGAGGCTGATTTTCAAAGGATCCACTGACATGGCTAATTTCTCCTTTTTCGATTGAAAGGCAGTGGGGCGGGCTACGCGGCAGTCGAGCGCCGCCGCGATGTAACGCGATTCTCGCGTTAATGCGCCCTTTCTCCTGACTTAGTTATACCCTCTTCAGCCTCAAGAGTTGCGCGCGAGCCCACAGAACACACACCTCCTGTTACCCTAAAATTTAAATGAGCGAGAGCATCACAGTAACTCTGCCCGATGGCAGCACGAAGACGGCGCCGCAAGGTAGCCGGCCCATGGATGTCGCCAAGTCGATCGGTCCGCGCCTGGCCGACGACGCGGTAGTGGCGCGCGTGAACGGGCAGTTGTACGACTTGACCCGGCCCTTCGAAGGCGACGCCAAGTTGGAGATTCTTACGTCTAAGAATCCGGAGGCGCTAGAGGTCTACCGGCACTCGACCGCGCATTTGTTGGCCGCCGCCGTGCTGGAATTGTTTCCGGAGACGCAGCTCGGTATCGGACCGCCCACCGACACCGGGTTTTACTACGACTTCCAGCGCGAGACACCGTTCACGCCGGAAGATCTGGAAAAAATCGAAAAGCGAATGTGGGAATTGCAGGCCCAGGACCTGACCTTCGAGCGCAAGCTCACCAAGAAATCCGAGGGCTTGGAAAAATACGCCGGGGACTGGATGAAGAATGAATTGATCCGCGAAAAAGCGGACGAGGTCTTCTCCGAATACACCTTAGGACCCAAGTTCGTCGACTTCTGCCGCGGCCCACACGTACCGGCGACATCGCGCATCAAGGCTTTCAAGCTGCTCTCCGTCGCGGGCGCTTATTGGAAGGGCGATGAAAAGAATCCGAAGCTGCAGCGCATCTATGGCACGGCGTTTTTCTCGAAGAAGGACATGGAGGCGCATCTCCAGCGCTTGGAGGAGGCGAAGAAGCGCGATCACCGCAAGCTCGGCCAGGAGCTGGACCTGTTTAGCATTCAGGAGCTGGCCGGTCCCGGTCTGATTTTCTTCCATCCGAAAGGCGGCATGGTCCGCAAGATCATCGAAGACTGGATGCGCGATGAATATCTGGCACGTGGCTACTCGCTGGTCTACACGCCGCACGTAATGCGGCGCGAACTGTGGAAGACTTCCGGGCACGCCAATTTTTACAGCGAGAACATGTTCACGCCCATGGATCTGGACGACGCCGAATACCAGCTCAAGCCGATGAATTGTCCGGGCCACATATTGATTTACGCGGACAAGCCACACAGCTATCGCGATCTGCCGGTGCGGCTGGGCGAGCTTGGCACGGTGTATCGTTACGAGCGGTCAGGAGTGATGCACGGGCTGCTGCGAGTCCGTGGATTTACGCAGGACGATGCGCATATCTTTTGCACGCCGGATCAGATTGAAGATGAAATCGTGAACTGTCTTCAGTTCGCCACCGACGTGTTGAGCACCTTCGGCTTCGATGCGTATGAAGCCGAACTTTCGACGTGGGACGGTGGAGCCAGCGGCAAGTACGACGGGTCGGCCGATCAGTGGCAACTTGCCGAAAATGCCCTGCACCGCGCGAGCGAGCGGCTGAACATCAAGGTGAAGGCGATGCCCGACGAGGCTGCGTTTTATGGACCGAAAATCGACATGAAGCTGGTGGACGCCATCGGACGGTTGTGGCAACTTTCCACCATCCAGTTCGATTTCACATTACCTCGACGGTTCAATCTGGAATATATCGCCGACGACGGCAAGAAGCATCAGCCCTTGATGGTGCATCGCGCGTTGTACGGCTCCATCGAGCGTTTCTTTGGGATTTTGCTGGAGCATTATGCCGGCGCTTTTCCGGTGTGGCTGGCTCCTATCCAGGCGATCGTGCTGCCGATTACCGATCGTCAAACAGAATTCGCGCACAAGGTCAAGGATCGTCTGACGGCGGAAGGACTGCGGGTTACGGTCGACGACCGGAAGGAAAAAGTAAATCTCAAAATTCGCGATGCGCAACTACAGAAGATCCCGTACATGCTGGTGGTGGGCGATCGCGAAGCCGAGAGTGGCAGCGTCTCCGTGCGCAACCGCAAGCACGGCGATCAGGGGGCGCAAAAGGTCGATGAGTTTCTGGCCGGGATACGGAAACTAATCGAGACTAAAGCCCGGAACGAGTAGTGTCCGTCCTGGCGATCGTCGCGGCTTGTCTGCTGGCTGGATCGTTGGTTTACTGCGTTCTGATTGTGCTGGCGGCGCGAAGCTATCTCGCCCAGAGGATTCCGGTGTCGACTTCGGCGGCTCCGATTAGCGTCTTGAAACCCCTATCGGGCATCGACGAAGGTCTGGAGACAAATCTGCGCAGCTTCTTCGAACAGGATCATCCGGACTACGAAATTCTTTTCGCCGTGCGCGAGGCGAACGATCCGGCGGTTGAAATCGTCGCCGCTTTGCAGAAGCAGTTTCCATTGCGCGCGACGCGATTGATCGTTACCGGAAACCCTCCGTATCCAAACGCGAAGGTCTTCAGCCTGGACTGCATGCTGGCTGTGGCGCGCCACGACTTGTTAGTGATGAGCGACAGCGACATCCGTGTCGCGCCGGGTTTTCTGACGTCGATATCCTCGGAATTCGCGGACCAGCGTGTGGCATTGGCAACCTGTCCGTATCGCGCAGTGGCGGGACGAAGCCTGTGGTCGATTCTGGAAGCCGAGGGAATGAATACCGAATTCCTGGCCGGCATGCTGGTGGCCCGGATGCTGGAAGGCGTGAAATTCGCCGTGGGGCCGACGGTCGCCGCGCGCAGATCCGCGCTGGAAGCGATCGGCGGCTTCAACGCTATCAAGGATTACCTGGCGGAAGATTTCGTCCTGGGCAAGTTCACGGCCGAAGCCGGCTTTGGGGTTATCCTTTCGCGGAACATCGTGGAGCATCGCATCGGAAGCCAAAGCCTGCGCGCGAATGCCGCTCATCGTTTGCGCTGGGCCCGAAGCACGCGGCGGTCGCGGCCGCTGGGATATATCGGACAGCTTTTCACATATCCGCTCGCGTTGGCATTGATCACCTGCGCGCTGGCGCCGCGCTGGTGGCCGCTGCTGCCGGCCGCGGTCGTGTTCCGCGCAACGGCTGCGTGGTGCACATCGGTTTGGATTCTCGGTTCCAGACCGCATTGGCTGCTGACGCCGGTGCAAGATATCCTCAGCTTCTGTTTCTGGCTGGCGGGATTTTTCGGCAATACGATTGTATGGCGCGGGCGCCGGTATTATCTGTATTCGGATGGCCGGTTCGAACTACGTTAGGGTAGCGGGTACTTCTTAGCGGCGTCCTCCCAGCGGTAAGGAAGAACGTCGGGCACCACGCTGACTTCGGTGGTGAACTTGAAGGGGATTTTCGCGGGACCGGGATACACCAGCTCGACGAAGAACGCGGTGAACCCTTTAGCCGGTTTCTTGACTTTGCCGATGTACGCTCCACTTCGCGATTCCTTTAGAGGCGTCGATTGATAAGCTTTTCCGATCGTATCCACTCGAAAATCGCGCGCTTGCGGATTGGTCGCCTGCCATAAATTCACTTCCGACGGCTTATCAACGGCGTTGACCACCAGCGAGCCGTCCTTTTCCTTCTTCCAGGAAAATCGCGGACGCGGCTTAGCGGCAATGATGGCCTGATAGAACGCAATCATGCTGTCGGTTGCATCCGACCCTTCCAGATTGTGTTTGGCGTTCGGCACGTAGCGCAGATGTTTCTCTTCGGGCAAATCGGCGTAGTAAAACTGAGAACCGTCCGGAAGGAAAAACTGGTCGCCCGATGCGTTGATCATGTACTTCGGGATGCGAAGCTGAGGCCGGTCGCGATACGCGTACGGATCTTCGATTTTCAGAACGGCCTGATATTCGGGAGTACCGATTTTGTGCGGGAAGAGTCCGTGGTTTACGTAATCTTTTAGCGATGGCGAAAAGAAACCGTAGGCTTCGAAATGATGCCTGGTGATGGCCTCGCTATTCAAGGCGTCGATCACGAGGGGAATGATCGCGACCACGCGGTAGTCCACCGCGCCAACCAGCCAAGTGGTCCAGCCGCGCTTGGACCCGCCGGCCACTACGAATCCATCCACTTTTGTCCGGCCGCCGGCGGGGCTGGCCAGGAATTCCTCAACAGCGTCCATGGCGCGCACTCCGCTTTTCACCATCGCCAAACGGACCAGCCAGGTGTCGTCCTTGGTGGCGAATTGTTTCACGCGGCTGTAGGCGATAATGTCGTCCTCCGAGCGCGCCTTCTCCGGCGAATCGGTAAAGCGCAACGGTTGATTCGGCACCATGCCAAGTTCGGCAACAATGGAACCCGCCTCCGTCGCGATTCGAGCGGCACGCACCGAGGCCTTGGATGGCGACGGATCGTTATTGCCGCCACCGCCGATGTAGAGCAGCACTTTGTTGGTGCTCAACCGATCCGGCTTAGTGATGCTGAGCCAGTGTTTCCAGACGGGACGATCAACGTCCTTCTCGGAACGCCAGCGCTGCGAAGTGAGCTCCAGGACGTAGGTGCGATACCCGTCGCCGGGAATTGTGCCGGCCAGTTTCCAGCCGTAGACGGCGTCGCGTTGGGCAACATAGCGGTCGAGCGCGGTTTCCTGAGCGGAGGCGGTGAAGGCAAGTAGCGCAAGGCTGGCGGCGAGAAAAGTGAATCGTGCGAGGTGTGGTCTGATCACCGATCCAGTATATCCGTGCTTAGGGGCGTGGCGCGGACACTTTGTCTGCGGCCTCGAGACTTGTCTCGAGGCTCTGAAAATGCGTCCAAAACGGACAAGCATCGAGACGAATCTCGATGCAGCAGCCTGAGAGGCCGCGCTACGCGGATGGTAGCTGCTATCGGTAGTTATCTAGCGCCAAGAATCGGCGCCTTACAATAGTTTTTCAACTTGAAGTATAGAGATGTCGCCGAGCCTTGCTTTTCAGAATTGAAATGAAATCCGCTGCGTTAATGAATGCTTCGTACTCAGCCCGCTCGTCGTCGGTGAGCAAACCCTCGTTGGCTCGCTCCGCGAGTGTATCGATTCTCTCTTGGATGGGAGGAGCGACGCGCAACTCGATCAAGCGCCGGGCGGATTCGGCGTCCAGGCACCGGCTCAGCGGGTCCAGGAGACCATCGAGCACAGTAGTCACGCTCATGTTCCGAAGTTACCACGAACGCCACCTCTAAAACGAAGGCGCGGTTGCAGATAACAATCGGGCGGGTGTAACCTAAGGTACCAACTGGACGCCCAATCTAGCTTAGGGGTAAAATCTCTCTTTCGCCGTTGAATGCGGCTTCATAAATGATATTGAGCAAAGCAAAGATACTTTTTGTGCTTGCCGCCCTTTTGGCCTTGGGTGGGTGCACCGGCAAGAGCACGCAAGCCGCTAGCGGTTCGGACAAGGGTGGACGCCGGGATGCCGGCGCGCCGGTGCCGGTGGTGGTCGCCACTGTTTCACAGAAGGATGTCCCCGTCAACATTGAAGTCATCGGCAATGTAGAAGCGTATTCCACCATCACCGTGAAGGCTCAGGTGGGCGGCCAGCTCGACAAAGTTTCGTTTCATGAAGGCGACTTCGTTAAAAAGGGCGATCTGCTTTTCAGCATCGATCCCCGGCCCTTCGAGGGAGCGCTCAACCAGGCACAGGCGAATCTCGCCCGCGACACCGCCGCAGAGGCACAAGCCGAGGCGAATCTGGCGCGGGATTCAGCGAACGAGAAATACGCGCAATCGCAAGCCGCGCGATTTGCCAAACTGTTTGAGGGCGGTATCGTTTCCAGGGAACAGACGGAACAGGCGCGCGCCCAAGCCGATGCGCTGGCGCAGACCATTCAAGCCGACAAGGCGGCCATCGAGAGCGCCAAGGCGCAGATCGGGGCGTCGAAATCAGCCATCGAAAACATGAAGGTGCAGTTGAGTTACACCACCATTCGGTCACCCATCGACGGACGCACTGGCAACATCAATGTGAAGCAGGGCAACATCGTCACGGCGAACACCACGGACCTGGTGACCATCGCCGAGGTGCAGCCCATCTATGTCACGTTTTCGGTTCCGGAAGCTCAGTTAAGCGACATCAAGAAATACAGGGCCAACGGAAAGCTGCCCGTAACAGCCACCCCGCAGGACGACAATACGCAAAGGGAAAATGGTTTTTTGACTTTTGTGGACAACACCGTGGACGCGGCCACGGGCACCATCAAACTGAAAGGCACATTCTCGAATACCGATCGCAAATTGTGGCCGGGAGAATTCGTGCGGGTGACGCTAAGGCTCACCACGCAAAACAACGCGTTGGTGGTTCCCAATCAGGCCGTTCAAACTGGACAGGACGGTCAGTTCGTCTATGTTGTAAAGGCCGACAAGACGGTTGAAATGCGGCCGGTGGTGACTGGTAACAGAATAGATCAGGACTTGGTGATCGATCGCGGGCTGGCTCTCGGCGAAACCATTGTGACCGAGGGTCAGTTGCGGTTGGCGCCTGGCAGCCGAGTACAAACTCCTGGCGATCGCAAGCGGCCGGATGGCGGACGCAAAGGGCCTCCGGGCAAAGCCAGTTAAGGGGTTTTTGGCTTGAATATTTCGGAAGTCTTCATCCGGCGTCCCATTGCCACCAGTCTGCTGATGTTGGGCATCGCCGTGTTTGGAGTGGTTGCTTACCGGGCGCTGCCGGTCAGCGATCTGCCGAATGTGGACTCCCCCACCTTGCAGGTTTCCGCCAGCCTTCCCGGTGGCGATCCATCGACCATGGCGAGCGCCGTCGCGACTCCGCTGGAGCGGCAATTCACCGCCATCGCCGGACTCGACTCCATGACTTCATCGAGCTCCACCGGCAGCGCGAATATCACGCTGCAGTTCGATCTGAGCCGCGATATTGACGGAGCCGCAGTGGATGTCCAGACTGCCATCGCGGAGGCGATGCCGTTGCTGCCCCCAGGAATGCCGGCGCCGCCTTCGTTCCGGAAACAGAATCCCGCCGATGGGCCGATCATGGCCTTTGCATTGACTTCGAAATCGCTGCCCATGTGGGCCGTCGACGAATATGCGGAGACATTAGTTGCCCAGCGCATCTCCATGGTTTCGGGCGTCGCGGCGGTGCAAGTCTGGGGTTCGCAGAAATACGCAGTGCGGGTGCAGATCGACCCGGACGCGCTGAACGCGAGGCGAATCGGAATCAATGAAGTGGATTCCGCGATTCGCGGCTGGAATGTCAATCTGCCCACCGGTACGCTGTATGGACCGCGCACGGCATATAACGTTCAAGCCAGTGGCCAGTTAATGAAGGCGGAAGATTACCGCCCGCTGGTGGTGGCTTGGCGGCATGGCGCGCCCGTGAGGCTATCGGAAATCGCCAACGTGAAGGACAGCGTGGAGGACGACAAGAATTCATCCTGGGTGAATACGCCCGAGGGTACCGACCGCGCCGTCAATCTGATGGTGATGCGTCAGCCTGGCAGCAACACTATTGAAGTCACCAATGAGATCCGCCGTCTGCTTCCCTTCTTCCGCTCGCAACTTCCACCGGCGGTGAACCTGGTGCTCCGGAGCGATCGCTCGAAAAACGTTCGCGAAGCCTTTCATGACGTGCAGACCACTATGTTCGTGACGTTGGGCCTGGTGATCATGGTGATTTTCCTGTTCCTGCGCAACGCATCGGCGACGCTGATTCCCAGCATGGCCTTGCCCTTCGCCATCTTGGGCACTTTCGCCGTGATGTACGTGTTGGATTACAGCCTTGATAATTTGTCCATGATGGCGCTGATCCTCTCCATCGGATTCGTGGTGGACGACGCAATTGTGATGCTGGAAAACATCGTGCGTCACATGGAGCGCGGCGAAACGGCGATGCAGGCTTCGCTAACCGGGTCCAAGGAAATCGGCTTCACCATCGTTTCGATGACGCTGTCGCTGGCCGCGGTCTTCATCCCCGTTTTGTTCATGAGCGGAATCCTGGGCCGGTTGTTCAAGGAATTCGCTGTGACGATTTGCACTGCGATTCTCATTTCCGGAATCGCTTCGATCACCCTCACGCCGATGTTATGCAGCAGATTCCTGCGGATCACGCCGCGTGACAAGCGCAATTTTTTCAACCGGACCATGGAGCGTGGGTTCGATGCGCTGCTCAGCGGCTATAAGTGGACGCTGGGCGCCGTCCTGAAACACCATTACGTCATGGCGGTGGTTTTCTTTGGCTTGATCGGCGCCACCTTTTTCCTCTTGGGCAAGGTCTCCAAGGGATTCATTCCGGAGGTGGACAACGACTCCATGAATTGCACCGTCGAGGCGGCGCAAGGCACATCGTATTACAAGATGGTGGAATACATCGCTAAAGTTACGGAGATCATTCGCAAAGACCCAAACATCGAATCGTTCATGACCAGCGTGGGTGGAGGTTTCGGTTCCACCGCCACTCAAAGCCGAGTCTGGATTCAGTTGAAACCGCGCAAGCAACGCGCGCTGGCTTTACCGGATGTCATCAACCAACTGCGGCCGAAACTGTCAGGCTTTCCAGGATTTCGCGCCTTCCTGACGGCCCCGCCGAGCATCCGCATCGGCGGCCACATGACCAAAAGCTCGTACGATTTCACGGTGCAGGGTCCGGACACGGACGAACTTTACAGGCAGGCCGGAAAACTGGAGCGAGAAGTGTCGCGGCTACCCGGTCTTTTGGACGTCACCACCGATTTGCAGATAAAGAATCCGCAGGTGAACGTAGCCATCGATCGCGACCGGGCCGCGGTGCTGGGTTTAAATGCGACGCAGATCGAGGGCGCTCTGTACAGCGCTTTTGGACCGCGTTGGACGTCCACGATTTACGCCCCCACCAATCAGTTCAAAGTGCTGATGGAAATCCAGCCGAAGTATCAGGCCTTCTCGGATTATTTGTCGAAGATTTATTTCAAGTCGTCGAAGGGCGATCTGGTGCCGCTCGATAATTTCGCCAAGCTCACGCAGAACGCGGGGCCGCAGAGTATCAATCATTCCGGCCAACTGCCTTCAGTAACCATTTCGTTCAATTTGAAGCCCGGCGTTTCTCTCGGGGTGGCGGTGAAGGAAGTGCAGGATGCGGCCACGCGTACGCTGCCCGGCAACATGTCCACCAGCTTTGAGGGTACGGCGAAAGCTTTCCAGAGCTCGCTCAAGAATCTAAGTCTGTTGCTTACCATCGCGATCCTGGTGGTGTACATTGTGTTGGGCGTTTTGTATGAAAGCTACATTCATCCGCTCACTATTCTGTCGGGTCTGCCGTCGGCCGGCGTCGGCGCGCTGCTGACCTTGATCGTTTTTCACGTGGATCTCAATATCTACTCTTTCGTCGGACTGATGATGCTGATCGGGATCGTGAAGAAGAATGCGATCATGCAGATCGACTTCGCGCTGGAAGCGGAGCGCAAGGAAGGCAAGTCTCCGCGCGAGGCGATTTACGAAGGATGCCTGATTCGATTCCGCCCCATCATGATGACCACGATGGCGGCGATGCTGGGCGCGATTCCAATATCATTCGGCTATGGCGCGGGCGGTGAAGCGCGGCGTCCCTTGGGGCTCGCCGTGGTTGGCGGACTGGTCTTCTCGCAGTTGATTACACTGTATCTGACTCCCGTCGTGTACACGTATATGGCTGGGCTGCTGGATTGGTGGCGAAGCCGTCTCCATGCGCGTCCGGCGCTGCGGGTTGGAAAGACTCCCCACGGGGCGGTGACCGGTGACTAATCTGCCATCCCAGTCATTTGTGGGGCAGGATGGCATCCTGCGGCAGATTAACAATCTGCCCTACATGGTGAAGCGATGAATTTTTCGGAAACATTCATACGCCGGCCGATCGCCACCAGTTTGATGATGGCCGCGATCGCTCTGTTTGGATTGGTCGCGTACCGATCGCTGCCGGTCAGCGATTTGCCGAACGTGGATTTTCCAACGCTGCTGGTAACCGCGAGCCTTCCGGGCGCAAGTCCGGAGACGATGTCGTCCGCGGTGGCGACGCCCCTGGAAAACCAATTCTCGAATATCGCCGGCCTGGACTCGATGACCTCCGTCAATTCCCTCGGCTCCACGCAGATCACTTTGGAATTTGTGTTGAGCAAGAGCTTGGACGGCGCGGCGGTGGACGTGCAAGCGGCCATCACGCAAGCAGCGCGGCTGTTGCCGCAGGGCATGCCCACGCCTCCAACGTTCACGAAGGTGAACCCGGCCGATCAGCCCATACTTTATCTCGCGATCACGTCTACAACACTGCCGCTCTGGACGTTGGACGAGTATGCCGAAACCCGCATCGCACAGCGCATCTCCATGGTGAGCGGCGTCGCGCAGGTGCAGGTGCTGGGCGCGCAGAAATATGCGGTACACGTGCAGTTGGATCCGCACGTGCTGGCCTCGCGACAAATTGGAATTAACGAAGTTGAGACCGCGCTGAAGAGTTGGAACGTGAATTTGCCGACCGGCTCGATCATCGGGCCGCAGCGCGCGTTCACCCTGCAGGCCACCGGGCAGTTGACCAGCGCCGCGCAATACCGGCCACTCATCGTTACCTATCGCAATGGTTCACCGGTGCGGCTGGGCGACCTGGGCGATGTCATCGACAACGTGGAAGACGATAAGACCGCGTCGTGGTTCTATACCGCCAATCAGACACAGCGATCCATTATTCTCGGCATCCAACGCCAGCCCGGCACCAACACCATCGAAGTAACGAATGCGGTGAAAGATCTCCTGCCGAAATTCCGCCTGGAGATTCCGTTGTCGGTTCACATGGACATTCTTTACGACCGGTCGGAGACCATCAAGGAATCTTACAAGGACGTGCAGTTCACCATGCTGCTCACGCTGGGCCTGGTGGTGATGGTGATTTTCCTGTTCCTGCGGAATCTTTCGGCCACCGTGATCCCCAGCCTCGCGCTGCCCTTCTCCATCATCGGCACCTTCGCCATCATGTACCTGCTGCACTACAGCCTGGACAACCTGTCCATGATGGCTCTGATTCTTTCCATCGGATTCGTGGTCGACGACGCGATCGTGATGCTCGAAAACATTTTCCGGCACATGGAATTGGGCGAGCAGCCGCTCCAAGCCGCTCTCACCGGGTCGAAGGAAATCGGCTTCACCATCGTGTCCATGACGCTGTCCCTGGCCGCCGTATTTATCCCGGTACTCTTCATGGGCGGGATTCTGGGACGATTGTTCCGCGAATTCTCGGTCACCATTTGCGTGGCGATTCTGATCTCCGGCGTCGTGTCCGTTACCTTGACGCCGATGTTGTGCAGCCGCTTCCTGCGGTCGCCGGAACATCAGAAACGATCCTGGTTCTATCGCACCACCGAACGCTTTTTCGATGGAATGCTGCACCTGTACGATCGCACTTTGAAAGTGGCGCTGCGATTCCGCGCCGTCACCATGCTGGCCTCGGCGGTAGTGCTGGTGGCAACGCTGTGGATGTTCATCAAAATTCCCAAGGGCTTCATTCCGGAACAGGACACCGATCAGATTTACGCGGTGACTGAAGCTGCGCAGGGAACTTCCTACTTCCAGATGGTGGAGTATCAGAAGGCGATCGCGGATGTGTTCCGCTCGCACAAGGACGTGGCGGCGCTCATGTCGACCGTCGGCGGATCGTCCTCTTCCACGCTGGGCGGCCCCAATTACGGAGAGATCGTGGTGCATCTGAAGCCGCGCTCGGAGCGCAAGGAAATGGTGAACGACATTATCGAAGACTTGCGGCCGAAGCTGTCCGGTTTTGCCGGGATGCGCGTGTACCTTCAGAATCCTCCGACCATCCGGATCGGCGGACAGGTCACCAAAAGCTTGTACCAGTTCTCCATGCAGTCGCCTGACAAGAAGGAATTGTACGCGGGCGCCGAGCGGCTGCAAAAAGAAATTGAAAAACTGCCGGAGGTGCAGGACGTCACGAGCGACGAGGCGATTCTGAGCCCGCAAGTCAACGTGACCATCAATCGAGACAAATCGGCGGCGCTACAGGTGAATGCCGACGCAATCGAAAATGCTTTCTACGATGCGTACGGCCCGCGCTGGGTGTCCACCATCTATGCCGCCATCAACGAATACAAGGTGCTGCTGGAATTGAAGCCGAAATATCAGGCCGATCCGCACGCGCTATCGCTGTTGTATTTCAAGTCCTCGAGCGGACAACTGATTCCTCTGGATACCTTGGCCAAAGTGCGCCAGGATATCGGTCCGCAGGCCATCAATCACTACGGGCAATTACCCGCGGTCACCATTTCGTTCAATTTGAAACCGGGCGCGCCGCTGGGCGATGTGGTGAGCAAGGTCCAGGATCTGGCGAGTAAGACGCTGCCAAACACCATCAGCACGACGTTCCAGGGCGCGGCCAAGGCGTTTCAGAATTCTCTCGGCAACCTTTGGGTTTTGCTGATTGTCGCGATTATGGTGGTGTACATCGTGCTTGGAATTCTGTACGAAAGCTACATTCACCCCATCACCATTCTTTCGGGACTGCCCTCGGCCGGATTCGGCGCACTGATCACGCTGTACCTGTTCCACATCGATTTGAATATCTACGCTTTCGTAGGATTGATCATGCTGATCGGCATCGTGGAGAAGAACGCCATCATGCAAATCGACTTCGCACTGGAAGCCGAGCGCAATCAGGGCCTCTCGCCGATGCAAGCGATTTACGAGGGCTGCCTGATCCGCTTTCGGCCGATCATGATGACCACCATGGCTGCCTTGCTGGGCGCGGTGCCGATTGCCTTGGGCTACGGCGCCGGTGGCGAAGCCCGTCAGCCGCTGGGTTTAGTGGTGGTCGGCGGGTTGCTCTTTTCCCAACTAGTGACGCTGTACCTGACGCCCGTTTTCTATACCTATATGTCGGGACTGCTGGAAAAGATTCAAAGACGCAAAAAGGCTGTGAAAGAGCTCGCTCCCGAACCGTCGCCAGTCTCGACGTAACACGTGCAAGTGGGGCAGGCGATCGTATTCTGTCGCCTGCCTCGGCCGATCCCACAGGCCAGGACGGTAAAGGAACAGGGCGACGGCACAGCACGCCTATGTAGGGCAGGTTGATAACCTGCCGCCGATTGTAAATCGGCCGATCGCTAACGGGCCGATTGCCCATCGGCCGGCAGGATACCATCCTGCCCTCGGCAGGATACCATCCTGCCCCACGAGGCCTGCGATGCCGAGCACTTAGTGCGAGGACTCAGCCGCCTTCTGCCCATGCGCCCATTCGTTCAGCGTGCGCCACTCGGGCGCGTTCTTCGAGTCCCAATGTTTACCGCCGGGGTGAAAGTGATTTCCCCCGGCTTTTTCCTCAAGCGCATAGATCAGCAGCGGACTCGCGTCGAGATCGCCGAGGTTGATCATGTTCACAGTTGCTGCGAAATTCTTGCGCGATTGTTCGTCGTTCCAAGTAGCGGCGCCGGGCGACAAACGCTGCAGCCGGTACGGAGTACCGATGGAATGGCAGGCGTAGCAGCGGGCGTGATCTCCCCTCTTGGCAAGGAAGATGGGCTGGACACGGGACTTGAAGAATTCGAAATCCAGCGACGGCTGCGCTACGACAGCCGCAGCCGACGCGATCATAAGAAGAACTAGGCGCATAGAATCCTCGATCCCTTCGATTCTACTATTGAGCGGCGGATTCTGTAAGCAGATAAACCGCGAACGTCCCCAGCCAGTGCGCTCCTTCGTAGTTTTCACTGCTCACGGACGCGAGTCCCGCCGCGGCATGTTCCCCGGCAGCGGCCTGTAAAGAAGGAATCCGCGCATCGCCCTTCGGGAGCGCTTGAAGAACGCCGCGCAGCATCCAGGCCCGGCTCAAATTCAAACCGTCAAGATGTCCGAGCTTTGGATCGGATGGATCCGGCACTCTGGCTGGTTGCAACCACGGTGAACCATCGCGCGGGATCTGCGGCAGGAACTGCTCCAGCCATTCCGCGAATTCCGTGCCGGGCATCACACGGCGCACCACATCCGCTTCCGCCAGACAAGGCGAGAGAAAATCTTCTCCCGAGGGTTCGTAAGCCAGCGGGCCGTCGCGATCGCCGGCATAAAAATCGCGGATCTTCGCTTCGAGTAACCGCGCGAATTCCCGTCTATCGCACGCCCACGCGTAGTCCAACATCAATCCGAAACTGAAAGCACTCTGGCTGTGCTCGCCGGATCGCACTGGATGCGATAATTTACCAAGCCAATGGCATAGGCGTTGCTCCACGACTCCAGCAAGGGGCGTCAATGCGGCCGACCATTGTTGAGCGTCCGTATCATTCCATCCGCGCAATTCCGCCGCCAATCGCAGCAGCCAGGCTAATCCATACGGCCGCTCGAAACTTTCCCTGCCCTTCCCTTGCAAATATTCCTGCTCCTGTTGCAGGTTGCCGGCGGTCAGGTTTCGCCCTACCGCATACTTCACGCGATCGGCCAGCGGCTCATCCTGAAATATTCGCGCCAGCCGGATCAGCATCCAGTGGCCGTGTACCGCCGAATGCCAGTCGTAGCATCCGTAGAAGGCTGGCGTCAGCTCTCGGGCCGGCCGCACATCGGCATCCGAATTCAAAACGTGCTGGCCAAGTTTGGTGGGATACTCGCGATGGATACACGCCAGCGCGAGGTTGGCGAACCGCTCAGCCGCGGCGACGGACAACTTCATTAGAAAAACCGCACCGAGCGTAGTATCTCTTCGAACGTCGTCTGAATCTGATCGAACTCGCTTTGAGGAGCGATAAAGACCATGTAGAAGAGACCGCCGGGCCGGGATACGGTGACCAGCGCATCCACTTCGCGCTCCCCCCGATAAGGCGACGACGAATACAAGGTTGTGAGCAGCGCCGGTCCATCGCCCACTTGAATGCCGCGCGCATCGCGGCCAATCCGCATTTCCTTATTCGACTGCCTGAGCCGGCGAATCAAAGCCTGGGTGTCGCGATCGAGATTGACACTGCCGCCCATTGGAAGAAAGTAGCTCACCTCCAGCCCGTAGCCCACCGGCACACCCTTGGCGCCCTCCACTAATCCTTCTCGCGGCGCAATGGTCACTGTGTTGGAATGCGGGTCGCCGAAAATCTCCCAATTTTGCGGATATGAAAGTGAGAACGACTGACCGCGATAGGGCAGCATCCCGCCGCTTGGACGCGAACCGGGCGCGGGGGAAGCGTGCCCGTCATCGCCACGCAATCCCGGTCCGGCGAGATGGCGCGCGGCTTCGCGAATCCGTTGAAACTGGCCGGTCTGATCCTCCACGTATTGGCGATGCGGAAAATATTGGATTTCTTCACTGACCGCCGCAACGCGATGTCCCGGATTTGGATGATCGGATAAGAACTGCACCAGCGATCCCTGGCGGCCGCCCTTGGCTTCCAGTTTTTCGAAGAAGTTCGCCAGCTCCAACGGATTGTATCTGGCGCCGGCCATGATTTGCGCGCCGTTGTAATCCGCTTCCGCCTCGTCGGTTCTCGAGAATTTCAGCAATATGGAATTCGCTCCGGCGCCGATACCAATCTGCGTCAGTTGCCCCAGCAGACTATGGCCGGCCAACGCGCCCGCCAGCAACGCCGGGAGCGCCACCAGGTTCTGCTTCGAAGCCTGGTTGGTTGAATGACGCAAGACGATGTGCGACATCTCGTGCGAGATTATCCCGGCCAGTTGCGCTTCATTGTCGGTCGTCTCCAGCAGTCCGGTGTTGACGTAGATGGGTCCGCCTGGCAGCGAAAATGCATTGACCTTCTTGTCGTAAACGGCGCGAATCGTAAATGGAAACATTTCACCCCTCGATCCATCGCGGTTCAGGCTACGCGCATACTCCGATTGCTCCAGCTTCTTGAGAATGCTATCGAGGTAACCATTCACATCCCCGTTGTGAACCAGGGCTAATTGCCTTTCCACTTGCTCCGACGCTTCCCTTCCGAGTTGAACGTCCTG
>CATPCJ010000303.1 GCA_955652915.1 uncultured Bryobacteraceae bacterium | reverse complement strand
TTATTTCCGGACGACGGACGTGACGGGCGTGACGGAGTTGCCGGAAGGCAGCGAGATGGTGATGCCGGGCGACAACGTGGGGCTGGTGGTGGAGCTGATCACACCGGTGGCCATGGATAAAGGATTGCGGTTCGCGATTCGTGAAGGCGGCCGGACCGTCGGCGCGGGAACTGTAACGGAAATATTGGAATAAGGGAGCGGAAGAACGTGCGCGAAATTATCACTTTTCAATGCACTGAGTGCAAGCGGAAAAACTACAGCAGCACCAAGAACAAGAAGACCACGACCGAGCGGATTGAGCTCAAGAAATTCTGCGCGTTTTGCCGCAAGCATCAGGTGCACAAGGAAATCAAGTAAACTGGGTAGTGGCGGGACCACCTGAAGGGGCATAGGCTAACGGTAAACCAGCGGTCTCCAAAACCGCCTTTGGGGGTTCGAAACCCTCTGCCCCTGCCAGCATCGCGAAGGTAAGTTAGGAAGCAAGAATATGGCGACAGAGATTCAAACAGGCGCACCGGAAACCTTCATTCAACGGGCCACCAGTTGGCCGGTATCGGTGAAGAACTATTTTGAAGAATTGCGGTTGGAGATGCGCCGCGTGACTTGGCCTTCCTGGAAACAGGTTCGGGCCACAACCATGGTAGTGATCGCCGCTGTCTTCGCGTTTGCCGCTTTCTTCATGGTGGTGGATGACATCGTCAATAGCGCCGTCACGAAGCTGATCAACGCGTTTTCACGGTAAAAGAAAAGTAAATGGCCCAGGAAGAAACCAAACAAACAGAAGAAGAGATGCTGGAACACGCGATCGACGAAGGCGCCGAAGAGACTCCTGAGGCGCACGTTACGGCTGCCGATGACAGCGATCCGGTCTCAGCCGCCGCGGCGTCCGAGGAAAAGGCATCTGGAGAGCACGCCGCAGACTCCATCGAAGACCCCGCCTCCGAAAATCCAGCGGCCGCCGTGGAGACGCAGCCGGAGGTGGAGACCGCCGGACATACTACCGCGGCAGCTACCCCCGCGGCCGAAGAGCCGGTGGTGGAGGTGGACAAGCATTGGTACATCATCCATACTTATTCCGGATTTGAGCAGAAGGTGGCGGATTCGTTGAAAGGCCGGGCGGATGCATTCGGCTTCGCCGACAAGATCGGCCAGATTCTGATCCCCACCGAAGAAGTGGTGGAACTGCGCGCCGGCAAGAAAGTGACCAGCAAACGCCTGCTTTATCCGGGGTACGTGATGGTCCAAATGGAGATGAACGACCAGTTGTGGCATGAGGTAAAGAACACGCCGCGCGTCACTGGATTTGTAGGCGGCGGCAATAGCCCGGTGCCGCTGACATCCGACGAAGTCAATTCGATCCTGTACCGCCAGGCCACTTCCGCCGAGCGTCCCCGCCCGAAGATGAACTTCGAAAAGAACGAGACCGTTCGCATCAACGACGGACCATTCGCGAATTTCTCGGGCAAGGTGGACGAGATCAATCCCGAACGGAACACCTTGCGCGTGCTGGTGACGATTTTCGGCCGCGCCACGCCGGTGGAGTTGGACTTTCTTCAAGTAGAAAAGATTTAGACAGGTAGGATATGGCAAAGAAAATTACCGCGCAAGTGAAGTTGCAAATCCCGGCAGGCAAAGCGACGCCCGCGCCGCCGGTGGGGACCGCGCTCGGTCCGCAAGGCGTCAACATCATGGAGTTCTGCAAAGCGTTCAACGCCAAGACGTCGGCGAAGGACCAGGAAGGACTCATCATCCCGGTCGTCATAACAATCTTCAGCGATCGTTCCTTCACCTTTATCACCAAGACTCCTCCGGTGCCGATCCTGATCAAGCGCGCCGTCAACCTGGCCAAAGGTTCAGCCGAGCCGAATAAGAACAAGGTGGGCAAGATCACCGAGCAGCAGGTGGAAGAGATCGCCAAGATCAAGATGCCGGACTTGAACTGCTTCAGTCTGGATGCGGCCGTCCGATCGGTAAAGGGCACGGCGCGAAGCATGGGCGTGGACGTAGTCGCTTAGTTATTTCGTGCGCACGGACTGAATAACGGTGACATTCCGGATGTCCGATCCGTCAGCCCCGCCAACATAGGGACGCTGGACCTTCATCCAGTATTTCGAATCCCTCATACTGGTGCCACCGTCGATGATGAAGAATGCCCATTGGACTTGCTGGCCGGAGGGCAATTTGGGGCCTCCCGATCGCATCGTGGTGTCTTGCTTATACAGAGCTTTGTAGAAGGCAAATACTTTCTCAAAGCTCTCGGACGTGGTATAAACTTGCGACTCTTTGCCGGGCGCCGTTTGTGATGCCTCCCGGCTGGCCTTGTCATCCAGTTGGGAACCTGGGAAACGTTTGAGCTCCTGAGCGATAACGGGTGAAACCAGAAGCGTGCAAAGCGCTATGGCGCAGTAGACTGATCTTATCATCAAGCCATTCCTCTTTCATGCGATCGCGGACGCCCTAGTGTACACCCTAACAAAGGCGGTTCAGCGGCCGTCAAGCGATGTGCTCGGCAGCGAAGACAGGTCTGCACTTCTGATTCCGTCATCGGCGCTAAAACCGCGGATTGCCTCGGAGTGCGTTCCAGAAGAGCAGGATCTCAACCACGTTGGGACTCTCCTGAACACTGTAGTAAATAAGAATTGGCGTATGTACAAGCTCGCGCAGCCCCGGCCGGTTAGGCACGGGCTTGCCAATGTAGGGAAAGGTCTTTAGCAGATCAAGATGGTCGAGAAGTTCGTTACCGAAGCGTTCCGCGCTTGCTTCTGGAAAGTTGAGGAACGAGTATTGGAGGATTTCCTCGAACTCCGCTAACGCTGGGTCGAGATTTGAACTTGGAAATCCACTTTGGGATCATTTCCCGAACCTGTTCAAGAGGCGTGGATCGACCCTCGTTTGCCGCTTCGATAGCACGATCGATGGCCGCAAGCCTGGCTGCGTCAACCTCCGCCTCTCCGGTCGCCGGTACATCCCACTTGAGGTCTCGCGTACCCTAACGATACCCGCTATTCGCGAGGTACGCAAGGGAGCCATTTCGTCGTGTCGCGAATACTGTGATGATTTGTTCGCCGTTGGTGGTTCACCTAACAAGCGTAATGCTTCGGTCCACCGAGGCATAGGCAACATCACTCTTGTTTCAAAACGCGGACGGTGATATCCTTCGGAAAAGTTTCTTGATTCGTCTGGCGTAGGGGAAAGGGTGTCCATGTCGATGAAGTGTCTCTTAGCCGCGTTCTGCCTGCTTTTTCCTGTTCTTTCGGAGGGGCAGGAATTCCGTGCCACGATTAACGGACGCGTCGTCGATCCGTCCGGCGCGGCCGTGCCTGGGGTTCCGGTTCAAGTGAAGAACGTTGACACCAACGAAGTGGCAACTAGCGTCACCGATACCCAAGGATCATTCACCGTGCCATTTCTCCGGCCCGGGAAGTATTCGATCAACGTGGAAGCGCCTGGCTTTAAGAGATACATCCGCGACGGCCTTACGCTCAACGTCAGCCAAACAGCGGGCATCAACATCGCTCTGGAGGTGGGCGCCGCGAGCGAACAGATAACGGTCACCGGCGAGACACCGCTCCTTGAAACTGAGACAGCCGATCGCGGTCAGATTGTCGACGAGCAAAGGGTACGCGAGTTTCCTCTGAATGCCCGCAATCCGTTCATGCTTTCCATGCTGAGCGCAGGCGTCAATTTTAATGGCAACATCATCTACCAACGGCCGTTTGACAATGGCGCCATCGCTGACTGGACTATCAACGGCGGATGGAACCGCAACAACGAGTTCTTGCTGGACGGCGCGCCTAACAACGCACAGGCCGGCGGCAACAATATCGCGCTGGTTCCGCCGGTCGATTCGGTGCAGGAATTCAAGATACAAACCAATTCTTACGATGCGCAGTATGGTAAGACTTCCGGCGGCATCATCAACGTGAACTTAAAGAGCGGGACTAACCGGCTCCATGGCACCGTCTATGAATTCGCCCGCCGCAACTCCTGGGATGCGAACTCGTTCCAGAACAATGCGCAGGGAACCCCCCGAGTGGCTCACTTCCTGGATCAGTACGGAGGAGCCGTGGGTGGCCCAATCATCTTCCCCAAGCTCTACAACGGCAAGGACCGGAGTTTCTTCTTTTTTAACTACGAAGGTTATCGGGAAGGCACGCCCACACCGCTCAATCTGAGCGTGCCCGAGCCGGAGTTTTTCAGCGGCGATTTCAGCAAGTTAGTTGACAACCAGGGACGTCAAATCGTCATCTACGACCCGAAGAGCGGCCAAGACGTGAACGGCGTTTGGACACGCACGCCGTTCATGGGCAACAAAATCCCCGGCAATCAGATCAACCCGATCGCGCAAAAAATTCTCAGCTACTTTCCCAAGCCCAACCGGCCGTTTCAGGGATCGTTTTACTCGCAACAGAATCTTTTCTTGCCCGGCGGCGAGAACCTCGATCACGACAGCTTCTACAATCTGGTGATCAAGTTTGACCAGAACTTCGGTGATAAGAACCACGTTTTCTTCCGGCATGCCAGCAACGACCGCACGGAGATCCGTCCCACCAATGGAGTCAAGGGACCGGGGGCAGACGGCCAGCTTCCCTTGAAGCGCGTCAACGACGCCTACGTGATCGATTGGGTGGGGACGGTGTCGCCGACTCTGATCGGCAACGCCCGTTTTTCCTTCGCCAGGTACATCGAGGGTTCGCGCGGCGATCCCGACGTCGGTTTTAGCCCGACCCAACTCGGCTTCCCAGCTTCGCTGATCAATCAAACCGTGCTGCCAAATTATTTCGGCCGTTACGAATTCGATAACTATCAGGCTCTCGGCCGCTACTTCGGTTTCAACTACACCAATACAGTGGCCTTTCACCCCACCATCACCAAGATCCACAACGGGCATGCCATCAAGGGCGGCGTAGACATGCGTTGGATCCAGTACAACCAGGAGAATGTCGGTAACCCGTTCCGGCTGCAGGGAACGCGCGCCTTCACGCAAAAGGAATACAATCGTGGCGACGCGCTCAGTGGCAATTCGATCGCATCGTTCCTGCTGGGCATCCCGGGCGGAGGCAGCGCGGACTACAACGTGTTCCCGTCCACGACCCAGGCTTACATCGCTCCCTGGGTCCAAGACGATTGGAAGGTGTCACGCCGGCTGACGGTGAATATCGGCTTGCGCTGGGACTTCAATCGGGCTCCCACCGAGCGGCACAATCGGCTGAATCGCAGTTTCGATCCTAACTTTGTCAATCCCGCGGACAAGCTAGTGGACCATGTCAAATATCCCGGATTGCCTACGCTCAAAGGTCAATTGCTGTTCACTGGCGTGAACGGTGTGCCGACTATCGCCTCCAATCTGGACTGGACCGCGATTCAACCGCGCATCGGATTCGCTTACCAGTTGAGCAGCAAGTTGGTAATGCGCGGCGGATGGGGCAAGTATTACTTCAATCCCAGCAACGATTACATCCAGACCAACGGCTTCTCCCAAGGGACTTCTTTCATTAACAGCCTGGATGGCGGCAGAACGGCAATTCCGAATCTGATCAACAACCCTTTCCCGCAGGGGATCTCGGTGCCACCAGGAAGCTCGCTGGGCGCCCTAACTTTCCTGGGTCGCGGTCTTACATACTTCGATCCTAATTTCAAGGTTCCCTATGTGAACCAGTTTTCCTTTGGCTTCCAATATGAGCTTCCAGGGAGGTCCACCGTGGAAGCCTCCTACGCGGGCAACCGCAGTTACAAACTCGAAACCAATTTCGGTTACAACGAGCCGAATCTGTCTTTCCGTCAGCAGTGCAATCCGCTGGAAGGTGGGAGCCCTGCTTTCTGCGATCAGCTAGTTTCGAATCCCTTCTATCAACTGGCCCCATTCGCCGGTACCAG
>CATPCJ010000302.1 GCA_955652915.1 uncultured Bryobacteraceae bacterium | reverse complement strand
CTTCCCACCACCATCAGAGCAGTCGATTTCCAATACGCGTCTTTGGGGGCGAAAGATGGCCACGCGCCCGCAATCAGAAATGCGGGCAAAGTAAAAATCGCTCCGGCCGCAACCGATTCGCCGATCGAGCCCGCCGTTCGAGCTATGTTTTCTTCGAGAATCGATCCTTTGAAAATACGCAGCACCGCCATTCCAATCACTGCGGCCGGGTATGTCGCCGCGATGGTTATTCCGGCGTGCAGGCCAAGATATGCGTTGGCCGCCCCCAGGATCACTGTCATCACCAGCCCGATCAACAGCGCCCGCATGGTGAACTCGCGCATCTGCACGTTGGGAGGAACAAATGGTCGAAAGGGTTTTTGTTCGGTCATTGGTTCACAATCATATCAGGTGATTCAGGTGTAGCGCGGTCACGGCATAGAATGGTGAAGTGCGTCAATCCCAGACAGTGATCCTGGACATGCGTACTTCCCGATGATCGTGTTGGCTATCCTTTTCGGAGCCTCCTTATATATCCTGACAGCTCTTTCCCTGGGAACAATTCTGTTCCACGCGCTATCACTGCGGCTAATGCGCCTGGAGCGCCGGCCTGATCTTCGCCCTGCCATTTGCCTGCAACATCGGAACGCGCGTTTCCCGATCTCAACCGTGCCGTTCATCGCCTCCTGGCTCCGCCTGTATTGCACTCCCTATTCCTGGCGGCTCGACACCGTTCCCGTCAAAGCGGCACTGCGGTTGGAGCCTGAGGACTCTTATCCGCGGCGGCGGTTTCCGGAATATCCGATCGATAGGATGCTCGAAGAAAAAGTGCCCGCGGGCGAGACCGTCTTTTCGTCTAGTGTGTCAACCAAGGCTTGCACAACACGGAAGCTGCTGATGCGATCGCAGGCCGCTTAAACGAGACCATCGGCGATATCCTATGAACGCCGCTGATCACCAATTTCCAGCCGAAGCTCGCCGTGGAATTTCAATTCCCTTCGGCGACTCTCCGCAAGGTTCGCGCTGTCGAAACCCTCGGGGACAATTCCGAGATGTGGAGCATTACGGAATTCCGCGTTTACTCGAACGGAGAGGAGCTTCGGCACGCGCCCGAATGGCGCTTGACCGCGTACCCGAATCCATGGGACGTGCAACTTGCTTTCGACAACAGCCCCGTCACGCGATTGCAAAGTTGGGAGCCCGCGAAACCGGGAACGTACAGGGAAGTCGATTTCGGCTCATCCCGGCCAGTGGATCGTGTTCGTCTGGAATGTCCCAACCAAAATCACAATCGGACGGTAAGAATCGAGGGGATGAATTCCAACGGAACATGGAGCACACTCGCCGATCGGAATAATCCGGCTATTTCACCAATGGCTTTCGACCTCAGGCGCGCGGCAATGCACGAACTGAAAGCACGCGGCATTCGCTATTTGCTGGTTCACAGGGACGATCTGGATTCTGAGGAGTAGCCAGGCGCCTGAGCCGCAGACCAGTCCAATCGTCTCGGCGGCGTTATTGGCGATAGGAATCTGGCGTTGGGTGTCACGGGGAGTGCGATGAGAGCAAGAAAATGCCGGAAGCCACGCTTATGGCAGCTTCCGGTTTTGTCGTTCCCTCGGAGGAGGATGGGTCAGACAGCTTTTCTGCGTTGGTTCACAGATTCCATGGAAACGGTTTTGCGGCTTCGCTTGGTCTGATACATGCGGTCGGCCGCGGAGGCGATTGCATCGGATAGCGTTTCGTTGTTTACCTCGACGCCGCCCCAACTAAACAAAATAGAGAATGTGCCAATTCCACGGAGTTGGAAATCCCACAGGCGCTCGGCGATCTGGCTCAACCGGCGTTGCGCATCCGCGCCCTGTGGACCGGGGCAGAGCATCAGGAATTCGTCGCCGCCGCTCTGGCAACCGAAGTCGCCATCCTGCAGCAATCCGGAGATGAAGATGCTGGTGGAGCGCATCAAATCTTCGCTTCGAGGCGCGCTGCCATCGTTCTCATTGATGCCGATCGACACGGCCAGTCCACTGAACGGCTTCTTGATCTCGAGCAGCCGCGCGAGGAACGATTGGTCGAACATGCCGGAAGGAATCGCCAGTTGGCTCGACAGCGAGGCTGCTCCCTGGATGAGTTCAAATTGCGTTTCGGTTACCGCTGGAGCCGGAGCGATCTCGACGGCAACCGGCTCGGGAGCGACCGGCGTTCCGGAGATTAGCGATTCCCAAAGGGCCGAATCGATCTCGACCGAATGCTCGCTGAAGAACAGCGATGGGAGCGGCTGTTCGGCGACTACCAGCTCGGGAGCGATCACGGGCTCAGGTACCGCGATCGTTTCGGAGATGACAATCTGTGCAAGATGGCCGGCCTCGGGCTCAACTGGCGTCGGGGTTGCCGTCACTTGCGGCTCTGGTTTCGAAGACATTGATGTGGTTGTTTGAGCGGCCTGGGCGGCGGCTTTGCGGCGATTGAGCCAATCCGCGAGCGCCTCTTTAGATTTAATCTCACCCATCTTAGATTTGATCTCACCCATCCGGGGAAAGACCTCCGCGGCGGTGGCCGGGGGAGATTGCCGGCGTCCGCTCACAGAGGTCAAGTCAGCGCTGCGATCTTGGGCGGAAGCGGCCGGGACTTTGGTTCTTGCGGCAGCGTTCGATTTGCGTACGAGATTTTCGCCCGTGTCGCGATCCCGGCCATTGCCCCGGCCGTTCATTCTGCCAGGGCTTCCGCCATTGGCTGCGGCGACGGGATGTTCGACGGCCACTGCGGCTGGAACAGCAACCTCAACCGGAACTTCCTCAACCGGAGTTTCCTCGACGGCGGGAGGAGTGGCCACCACGGGCCGGGACGCCACCCTCGAGACCGTGCGAGTTGGGGAAACGGCGGGGTGCATCTCCTCTTGACGTCGAACCCGCAACTCCACCATCGCTTCGCGGAGTTGATCGTTCTTACGTTTTAGGAAATCGCACAGAAGCGCGACTCCCGCGGCGGCGAGTATTAGTACGACGCTCACTACGATTTGTATGCTGCTGAATTCCATTACGATTTGATTGTAAGGTTGGGGGGAGAGGCGGGAAATAGCCCAGCGGCATCAAAATCGGATAGTACAAGCCGGCTGTGGAACGCATAGAGCGCCGGTACTGGTGGGCCGTCCCTGGTACCACCGCCTAACCTGGGGCGGGCGAAGCGGCGCGATCAGAGCCGTGACCGTTGGCCAGAGGCTGGCTGACAAGCCGAGGCTTACGAGTGCTCCTCGCCAGGGAGCGGATGCCGATACATGCGAACGCTCCGTTGAAGACGCGGTGCAAATTATTGATTGCACGGAAGCGGCCCGCCGCGTCTTCATCACCTTTGGTGGGGCGCAGGCCCATGGGCACTCCCTCACGGTCGCGGTTCGGTTAGAGCGGAAAGCGGCGATTCAGACTGCCGGCCTTCTTACCGGGCAGTGGACCGGGACCGTCCGTTCCGCGCGGACGCTGCATGGAATTTCCGAAGTCAAGTTCAGTGCCGGCGAATTGCAAGGGGCGATCCAGAACCATTTCCATCGTGGTGCCCTTGGCCAGGACCGCTTCCGGCCCCCGCGTCAGCAGCACTCCGACCAACCCGGCGACGGCTCCCGCACCGGCGCCAATTCCCGTACCCATTATTGGGTGGCCCCCGACCGCGCCTCCGAGCCCGCCCACGCCTGCACCTACTCCAGCGGCTTCGCCAATGGTTTTCAAGTCGCCGGCCTTGTTGCCTTCGCTCTTGATTTTGCCTTCGGCCTTGTCCAGCGTTTCGGCCGCGCGCCCGTCCAGGCTGCCGATACGCGCGCGAAAATCGCGAGTGACGCCATTGGGCAGGGTCAATGAATCAAACCGGATATACAATTCACCGCGCCCATGCACGCGGCCCGGCCGCTTCACATCGGTGACCGTGCCCGCAACATAACTTCCCGGAGGAATCACCACGCGTCCATTGGACAGAATGGGGAATACGGTTTCCAGGTAAATTCGCTCGCCTTCACTGGCGGTCTTGGTGCTGATGCTATTGATCATGCTCAAGGGGACTTTGGTGCCAGGAGGAACAACATAGTCCTCGACTGGAGCGGCGTCCGAAGTATTTGCATCCGGTTTAGCGGGCTGCTCCTGCGCGCCGAGCGCAAGTGCGGCTGAGAATGCAATCAAGGCCAAGCGGATGTACATATGGAACGCTCCTGGAGCTAAAAACTGCGGTCTTCTTTAGTGTAAACGTATGCGGCGCTCGCCGGGTTTCGGGTAGTGTCCTAAAAGTGCGTTGAGAATTTGTTAGCCTTGAGACGCATGCCGATCTTTGATCCCATGTCGATTCGTTATCCGCTCGCTCCCGCAAGAGAGATGAAAGTACACTTTCGAAGTGAGGGAAGGTTGTCGCGCTGCGGCCTGATGTTTTTTGGGACAGGATATTCGACGGAAGACTTAGCAGAGGTAACGTGCGAACGTTGCTTACAGATTATCCGGTCAGAAGCTCAGAGAGATCCCACACGCGATCAGTAATTCCAGCAGCCATCGCAGGAGTGACGCGTAGTGTGCGGTGAATGCGAACAAAGTTGTAGTAGGCGAAATGTAAGCAGAGCGCAACCCACAAGTTTTCCCACTTTTTGCTGAAGCCATTCGTCAAACGAGTAAGCCTTCGCATCTGCATACGCATCGTCAAGTTTTGGCGCTCGACAATCGAGGTACAAATTCGTTTGAGCTCCGGGTCTCCGTAAACTGGGACCACCTCCACAGAAGCCACTTCAGCGGGGCTGTAGCGGGCTTCGCCGTCCTGAGGTGCACGGTAGACCTTAATCAATTGCGCGTATCCGCTGATCCGATCATGCAACGTTGTGGTGATTGCGGAGCGGCAGGGACCGAACCCATCGGTTGTGATTTGAAACTTCTGCTTGCCGCTGGTCGTTTGACGCAAGCCTTCGATGAAAATATCGGTGACTTGCTGGTTGCGCTTGCCCAGCGCGAAGTTCAAAACCAGTTTTGTGTTGCGCTCTATCGCGACGAACGTATAGGCATCACCGTAGCTCGGATCATCGTCCGGCTTGACGCGTTTCTGTTTCTTTTGCACAAACGCGAATAGCTCGTCACATTCTACATCCTTAACCGGAACGTTGACGATAAAGCGGCCCATAAGCTTCTCGCGTTTTTCACCGGCTGTAACCAACAACTTCAGGATTGTATCGCGGTGTAGGCCGCTGATACGCTCGGCAGACCGCACTGAACAACCCTCGATCAAAAGCTGGAGAACTTTTTCAACCTGGTCTAGCGGGATTGTCGAACCCTCCACGCGATCAGTCAATTTCGCGCTGAAGGTTTTCTTGCACTCCACGCAGCGAAAGCGCTGGCTACCGTTCCGATTGGTCCCGAACCGTTGAGCATCGGCTTTGCAAGTGGGGCACTTCATACATTCATATTACAGCAACTGGTTGTAGTTGTCAACGCAATTCTTTAATAGACACCTCGGAAAGAAAAATATTGTGTGACTGGCGGGTTGACGTTATGATGAGGTAGAGAACCCGCGCGCCGTTTTGACAGGGACGCGCGGGCCTCATTTCGTTAGTTAGTTATGGTGGTTCTATAAGCGTTACCTCGCTTTCCGAAGGCCCTGTCACAAAGTTCTTCAGCGTTTACGTGCGGTAGGTCGCTCCAGTAAGGTGACACTTCTGGATTCGCCTTTCCGCCCGCTCTTGTTCAGAGATCGTTTCTATGCGCGAACTCCAGAGACTAGGGGGCATCTGTCTTCACTACCTCCCACTTCTTGGAGTTACCGCGTCGTCGCGCCTTATCTTGTTTTTGCAATACTTCCATGTCGGCCTTTAGCAAATCCTTGTTTACGGGGGCGTGTACCCATGAGCACTTTCTGAGTTGATCCACTATCTGTACAATTTGCAAGCCAGTTGGATAAGCCTTTAGTATGTGTAGGACAGACTCACGACGATGCGCTGCTATATCCTGGGTCCCAAAAGCTGAGACAGGCCCCCAAAGACGTTCATTAGTTATAATTCCTGCTGCTTCAGTATCAAGCAATTTCCATCCATCCTCCGTTCTATCTATGACAGTCCCCTGTAGTCTTGTCCCCATATTGGCTACACTTCCAGCCGTCGCCGTAGGGAGTTTATTCAGCACGGTCTCGTTCAGATCCCTGGGTCTCATTGTCCCAGCTCGTCGCAGAATCGCCAGTGCGACTGACGAAACGCTCGCTCCGCTTACCTCAATTGAAATCCAATCCGCAGCGGCTTCAGGCGGAGGCTTGTGCGCGGGCGGACCCACTGATCCACCTTCTTTAGCTATGTTAGTGTTCCCTGTATGTTCGCTCATCCCCAGAAATCTCTTTAGTGATTCTGGGACTGGCATCTCGGCAGCCTCGTGCAACTGCTGGCACTTTTTGGCAAGATCATATAGATCCATCAAGCTTTTTAGGGCTTCCCGTTCAGCATCGATTCTCCCCCAGTTCATGCCCACACCAAAGTCTCTCATAGTTCCTCCTCACATGTCAACCATGATAAGTGATCGTAAGGGGTGGAACTATTACTCATGCCAGTCAACCCAGGGGACGTTGGAATGTCAGTCGTTGAGTGATTGTTTTTTTTGTTTCTGGCGGCCACAATGAAGTTGAAGAAGCGGCCCTTCCGTTACGCCCCTGATCCAAGTAGGCGAAAGCCTCGCGTAGTGGAAGGGTCATAATTTTTGGTGGGGGCTTTTTGCCGGAGAAAGCGGCTCTTTTGATCGATGGGGGATTTCTAAAGAAGAAGCTACAGGGCTTCAACCGCAGGTTCCCTACTGTAGCCGACGTAACGAACTTTGTCGCCACAACTCTTGCTAAACCACCACTAGCTGGAGTTTCTGTCTTCCGCGTATACTTCTATGATGCTCCCCCTTATGAAGGTACCGCATCGAACCCAATTAGTGGATCCATCACAAATTTTTCCGGGACTGTCCAGTCGCGTCAAAATCAGGCTTTGCTGCAATCTCTGGAGCTTCAACCCAATTTTGCTGTTCGCCGAGGCACCCTGATGGTCTCGGGATGGAAACTTGGCAACGCAGCCATTAGGTCTCTGGCGGCAGGTGCTCGCCCAATTGCCGCAAACGATTTCGTGCCGGATATGGGGCAGAAGGGCGTGGACATGCGCATTGGCCTTGATATCGCTTGGCTTTCACTGAAGCAGATTGTGGACTCAGTGGTCCTTGTCACCGGGGATTCGGACTTTGTCCCAGCGATGAAATTCGCTCGGCGCGAGGGATTGAGAGTTTATTTGGAAGCGCTGGGCCACGCGGTAAGGCGAGAGCTAAAGGTACACGCAGACATAGTTTTGTGAAACATAGCTAATCCGCTCTCTTGGGCCTTCCCCCACCGTGAGTTTTTCGCTTCGCGGCGATCTTGCGGAAATAATCACTCCCACGCTTGGCTGTCACCATGCCCCCACGTTGCCCCAAAGCAACAGCAGCGGGTGGTACTGCAATCAGGTCGTCGGTAAGCGCCAGGGCAGAATCGAGCAGCTTAACAGCGCGTTTGGTTCGCGCTTGGGGAAGTTCTAAAGTAGAGATTACTGCATGTGCTTCGTCGATCAAATTGCGAAGCGCATGCAGGTCACGTTCACGGTCGTTCGTTGGCATCGACTAAGCGTAAACTGGAACGAGGCTGAATACAAGCGGTTGCTGTTTCGGTCTCAACGCACTTTTAGCCCAAGTTCGTCACGACATCGGTAGTTCCAAGCTTTTTGATCCTATCGGTGGCACCAAGTCCTTACGTCTCAATCGGCGTTTTCGAAGATGCCGATGTAGTGTAGACCTACCCTCTTGAAGACTTGGGGTAATCAT
>CATPCJ010000301.1 GCA_955652915.1 uncultured Bryobacteraceae bacterium | reverse complement strand
GATATCGATGACGGGCTGGTTACCGTTCACGCCGCGAAACTGACGCGGCCGGAGGCGCCCTACGAGCTGGTGAAAACGATGCGGGCCTCGAGCCTGGTGCTGGGTCCGCTGGTGGCCCGAACGGGGCGCGCGAAAGTTTCGATGCCGGGCGGTTGCGCGATCGGGGCGCGTCCAATTAATTTGCATGTGTCCGCGCTGGAACAACTGGGCGCGCGCATTCGGCAATCGCATGGATATGTGAAGGCGGAAGCTCCGCACGGGCTCAAGGGAACGTTGGTTCAATTCGATCGCATTACCGTCACCGGCACCGAAGATGTGTTGATGGCGGCGGTACTGGCCCACGGCGAAACCCTGATTCAGAATGCGGCGCGGGAACCGGAAGTCCAGGATCTGGCCGAGCTGCTAATCAAGATGGGCGCGCGAATTGAAGGCGTGGGCTCGTCGATGATCCGGGTGGAAGGCGTATCGAAACTACATGGAACGGAGCACACCATCATCGCGGATCGCATCGAGGCGGGAACATTTCTGCTGGCGGGCGCGATGACGCTAGGAGATTTGCTGATTGTCGATTGCGTGGCCGGGCATCTGGGCGCGTTGATTGCCAAGATGCGCGAGGCCGGCGTGGAGGTGACCGAAGAGCGGCCGGGAGCGGTGCGAGTGCGGGCGAACGGAAAATTGCGCGCCATCGATATCACGACCGAAGAGTATCCCGGATTCGCCACCGATCTGCAGGCCCAGTATATGGCGATGATGACCATCGGCGAGGGAACTTCAACGATCACGGAAACAATCTTCGAGAATCGTTTTATGCACACTCAGGAACTGGCGCGGATGGGCGCGGACATACGGGTGGACGGGCGGCAGGCAATTGTGACCGGGGTAGGGGAATTAACCGGCGCGCAAGTGATCGCGTCCGATTTGCGCGCCAGCGCGTCGCTGGTCTTGGCCGGGTTGGTGGGTCGCGGCGAGACGGTTGTGGATCGGGCTTATCACATCGATCGGGGCTATGAGAAAATCGAGGAAAAGCTAGCGCGTGCGGGCGCGCGGATTGAGCGGGTGAGCTACACATGAGTCACAACCCAGGTTTTCTTGCGCTGGTGAACGCCGCGAAATCGAGAATTCGCGAGGTCAACATCGACCAGTATCGGGAGATGGTTTCTTCCGGAGACCCGCATCTGTTGATCGATGTTCGCGAGGAGAGTGAATGGAGCGCCGGCCATGCGGCTGGTGCGATTCACTTGGGGAAGGGAATTATCGAACGCGACATTGAATCCAAGGTGCCGGAAAAAGATGCCAAGCTGGTGCTTTATTGCGGCGGTGGTTTCCGGTCGGCTCTGGCTGGGGATGCCTTACGGCAGATGGGGTACGGGAACGTTATTTCGCTCGATGGGGGATGGCGGGCTTATCAGGCTTCCGGGCTTCCGGTGGCGAAGTAGATCACGCCTGCAAGATCATCGCCAGAGAGAGATATATGATTACCGCGAGCGTCGCCAGTTCTAGAGTCTTTACGACTCGGGTGAAGGCGGGGTTCATGAACTCGAATCGCAGCAGTCCACCGAGCGCGAATCCCACCAACACTACCCATAGCGGAAGACGCGGATTGTTGATGGAAATGTTTCTGACATACACGATCATTGCGATGTAGTAAATGATCGGCACATTGCTGTCGAGCCAGTTCTTGATGCGGATGTAGACCACGAACAAGGCGAAGGCCACCAGCAGCAGCGTGGTTACCGAAAATACGTCAGCGGTGAAGCCCATTTAAAACGACCAGAGGACGCTGGTGTAGCCGGTATGAGCGCGGTAGTCCAGGCCGTTGAAAAATCGCTCATTGTATCCGTAGTATTGATAACCCACATTCCAGCGTATCTTTTCCGTGAGGCGAACGGAGATTCGCGCCAGCGGCGAGCGGAAGGATAGTGGGAAGGTTTGTGCTGTTGGAAATAAGAGTTCTGGTGGTTGGGATGCGTCCAGAGACAACCTCGCACTTGGGCCTTGATCGTCGCCGGTGTCTTGGGTGTGGCTGTAGCCGATCAACAAGTCCGCCCGCTTCTTGAAATCAAAGCGCGCGGTGAGATTGGCGGCATGGATATTGCTGATGTAGATGGATTGTTGGCCGGTAACGAACTGACCGGTTGCGAAATACGCGATGCCGCCTACCGTGTCGAGATGAAGTTTGGAGTAACCGGCATCCACGGAAAACCAATCGCGCGGCGTCCAGGCGGCATCGGCGCTGTAATTTCGGGCATGCGAGGCGAAGCTCGAAAGCGCGACGGAGTTGGTATTGTAGTTGGCGCGCGTCGAGGCGCTGAACTGAAACTGCTTCATTTTGTATTGCACGCGGGCTGTCAGCGAGTGATAATTCCTGTCGGCGATCGGAGTCAGCGGGCGATCGGCGCGGCCAACTTCGCCGCCCAGTTGAATAGAAAGTGGTTTGACGGGCCGAAACCGAACGCCGAATACACCCGAGTTAAGCTGGTTCGTTTGCCGGGATGGCAAGTTGGTAATGCTGTCCTGCACCTGGGTTTGTTCGATGGAACGAATCAGGCGGTTGGAGTAATGATAGCCGCCATAGAAACCCAGCCGCGGGGAAACCTGGTAATTGGCGTCGATCTCCTGGGCCACGGTTCGGATTCCGAGAAACTGGAAAGCCAGAAAGCTGAAGCTTTGGGTGGCGTTGTCAAACTGGGCGAAAGTAGAGTTGCCGTTAATTCGAATATTGTTCACGGTGGTGCGATCGACGATGGTGAGTTTGGAAGTAGGGAAGAAACTGAGCGTCAAGTTGGCGGTAAGCGCCGGTCGCTGCGCGATTCCCGAAGTCACTACCTCGCGATTGGCTGCGGCGCCAAAGCGTCCAGCGCCGAAGGCCGTTTCATCCAGCACGAAAGCGCGCTGTCCGGAAGTGTAGGTGAAGCGCCCATTCGCGCTGAAGTATTTTCGTTCCGCGAATAAGCCGGCGCGCCAGTACGGACTTGTTCCATGAAACGGCTCGGTGCGTTGGAAGGATGTAAGAGAGGTTGGGCTATTAGGATTGCTGCCGGGGTTCTGGCCCGACAAATAGGAGGAGTCCTCTTTGAAATCTTCCCAGCCGCGCAACCAGGTGAAGCGCACCCCGAACAATCGGATTTCGTTTCCGATGCGGTACTCGTTCCGCACGCGGCGCACATTTTCAAATAGCGGAAACTCGTTGCCTCGAGCGTCAAACAATTGAATGCTGGAAAGCGCGGGGCCGTTCTGATTGCCTCGGGAATATCCGAGAAAGAACTTGAAGTTCGATTGAGGCAGCAGGGTCAGGTCGTGATCCTGGGTGGTGTATTCGGTGTCGAGCAGATGGCCGGCAGCGCCCTCGGTTCTTAACCCGGGATTAAAGTAGTCGTTCAGTCGCCACGACAGGTCGTATCGATACCAACCGTTCTTCTGAATGCGAAGCGTCGCGCTCTGGAAAGGGTCGTTGCCCAGGCCCTGGGTGGTGAGCATCGCTTCATCGAAATACTTGCCGTGGCCATCGCGGGAGTTGACGCTCAGAAAGCTCGACAGCAGGCGGATGCCGTTGCCGTAATTGACGGTGCCGCGGTATTGGTCGAAGCTGCCGCCGAATGTGCGAAACCGATAGCCGGTCTCGAAGGAATTGACGATGTTGTAATTGCTCACGTTGTCGCCGCGCGGTGTGCCCACCGGTTCTTGCGTCGGCGCCACGGTCGGTTGTGCCAGTGCGGCTGAGATCATGCTTAGCGCGAGGAATAGAGTGCGGGTGCGCATGCCGGGTCTCATCTGAGAAACAGACGATCGGAGTTGGAACCGTGCACCCGCACGTGGCAGGTGGTGCAGTTATGATAACGCGGGTCGGCCAGATTGTGACTGGGACTGACGGCTAAAACGCCGCCGTTATGGCGTCCAAAACTATCCGCTCCGTTATGACACTCCAGACACATGGTGAACACAACGGGCCGGCGCAGCAGGCGCGAGTTCGTGGACCCATGCGGGAGATGGCAGGTTTCGCAGCCGTCGGCTCGAACGGGTTCGTGTTCATAAAGGAAGGGCCCGCGCTTTTCGGAGTGGCACTTCAGGCAAGGCTCTTCGTTGGATAGCGCCTGGTCCACCAGCCGCGGCCGCGCGGCCATACGCCAGGTGGGGGCGAAGGCTCCGTGCGGATTGTGGCAGTCAGTGCAACTCATGAAACCTTCGTTGACGCGATGCTTGAAGGGCATGGAGAATTGTGCGCGAACTTCGCCGTGGCAGCCGTAGCACAGATCGGTCTGCTTTTTCGCCAGCAGGAATTTCGGAGCCGGCGACTTGTGGATCGAATGACAACCGGTACAGACGACCTCATTGAGAGTGTGCGGCGATTGGCGGATATTCGCCCGGCTCAAAGTCTCGGCGTGACATCGAAGGCAGTTATCGAGTATGTCCTTCGAAGGAATTTGCGAGAAGGCGATGATGGTGGCCTTGCCGCCACGGGCGTCTACAT
>CATPCJ010000300.1 GCA_955652915.1 uncultured Bryobacteraceae bacterium | reverse complement strand
GTGCAGGGGGACGGGCGGGGGATCGATGAGGCGTGGGTGGAGGTGGAGGCGGACCTGGCGCGGCGCATCCGGGAGTGTGCGCGGAAGTACGGGGTGAGCGCGGCGAGCTTGTGCCACCTGGCGTGGGCGCAGGTGCTGGCGCGGGTGTCGGGGCGCGAGGACGTGGTGTTCGGCACGGTGTTGTTCGGACGAATGGAGGGCAGTCGGGGCAGCGATCGAACGCTCGGGATGTTCATGAACACACTGCCGGTCCGAATTGCGGTGGGCGAGCAAAGCGCGGCGGAAAGCGTGCGGCGGACGCATCGCCAGCTTGCCGATTTGCTGCGTCATGAGCACGCTTCGCTCGCGCTGGCGCAGCGCTGCAGCGCGGTTCGCGCACCGGCGCCGCTGTTCACGGCGTTGCTTAATTACCGGCACAGCCCCAGCGCCGGCCGGGCGCCGTCACCTGACGTGGCGGACCCCTGGGCAGGGATTCACATCCTGCGTTTTGAAGAGCGCACGAATTATCCGTTCGTCTTGTCGGTGGACGACATGGGCGAGGGTTTCCTGCTGACAGCGCTGGCGAGCAATCCGGTCGAGCCGCTGCGTGTCTGCGAGTACATGCGAACGGCGCTGGGGTCGCTGGTGGAGGCGCTGGAGCAAGCGCCGTCGAAGCCGGTGCGGAGCTTGGCGGCGCTGCCCGAGGCGGAGCGGCGGCAGGTCCTGTATGAGTGGAACCGGACGGCGGTCTCGTATTGCGAGGACACGTGCATTCACGAGCTTTTTGAAGAACAGGTGCGCCGAAGCCCCGATGCGGTCGCGGTGCTGTGGGAAGCGCAGGAGCTGAAATATGCGGAATTGAACCGCCGCGCCAATCGGCTCGCGCACTATCTCCGGGGCATGGGCGTGAAGCCGGGAACATGCGCGGCGATCTGCCTCGAGCGGGGCTTCGACATGATCGTGGCTCTGCTAGCGGTGTTGAAGGCGGGCGGCGCGTATGTGCCGCTCGATCCGGGGTACCCGGCTGAGCGGCTGCGCTACATGCGGAAAGACAGCGCGCCGGTGGCGCTGCTGACGCATCGCGCACTCCTCCCGCTGCTTCCAGAGGACTGGGCGGATCTTCCGCTTGTGGATTTCGCCGCAGCCGCGCCGCCGTGGAACGGTGAACGGGATACGGATCCTGCTCGGCCAAACGCTCAATACGGCGCAGACCATCTGGCGTATGTGATCTACACGTCCGGATCAACGGGGCGGCCCAAGGGTGTGATGATCGAGCATCGGCCGTTCATCAACCTGTTCGAGTGGATTCGCCGCAAATGGGATGTTGGTGAGCGCGATCGTGTCCTGTGGGTCACGTCGTTGAGTTTCGATCTATCGGTTTTCGACATATTCGGACTGCTCGGGGCCGGTGGTTCGATTCGAATCGCGTCCGATCGTGAATTGCGTGATCCGGAAGCGCTCGTGCGCATTTTGCGCAATGAACCGATCACATTCTGGGATTCGGCGCCGGCGATGCTGCAGCAGCTAACGCCTTTCTTCGAGCCCGCGTCGCGGGACGGGAGCAGTTCACTGCGGCTGGTGTTTCTCAGCGGCGACTGGATCCCGGTGACGCTGCCGGACGAGGTGCGCGGCTCATTTCCAGGCACGCGAGTGATCGGCTTGGGAGGCGCAACGGAGGCGACCATCTGGTCGAATTTTTACCCCATCGGCAAGGTTGCTCCGCATTGGGTCAGCATTCCGTATGGAGGGCCGATTCAGAACGCGCAGTATTACGTGCTGGATGGAAGTCTCGAACCATGTCCGGTCTATGTCGCGGGGGATCTCTATATCGGCGGTGACTGCTTGGCGCTCGGCTATCTGAACGAACCCTGCTTGACGGCGCAGAAGTTCATCCCCAAGCCTTTTCCAGGTACAACGCGCGGCGGCCTGTCCCAGCGGCTTTATAGGACCGGCGACCGCGCGCGTTTCTGGACCGACGGAACGATCGAGTTTCTGGGACGGAACGACTCACAGGTGAAGGTTCGGGGCTTCCGGATTGAGCTGGGGGAGATCGAAGCGCGGTTGGCGGAGCATGAAGGTGTTCGCGACGCGGTTGTCATCACGCGCGAAGATACGGCCGGGGACAAGCGGCTGGTTGCGTATTACACGCCGAAAGAGGCGGAAGCTGCTATTGCGGTCGAGAGTTTGCGGGCACACCTCTCCGCCAAGCTGCCGGACTACATGGTTCCGTCCGCGTTTGTGCGCCTGGAATCGCTGCCGATTACGGCGAACGGGAAACTGGATCGAAAGGCGCTGACTGCGCCCGACGCTCAAGCGTACCTGGCGCAAGGCGACGAAGAGCCGCGGGGTGAGACCGAAACAACTCTGGCAGCACTGTGGGCCGAGCTGTTGAATGTCGAGCGAGTGGGCCGCCACCACAATTTCTTCGAGTTGGGCGGACATTCGCTGATCGCAGTGAAGCTGATCGAACGCATGCGCCGGTGCGGTTTGAGGGCCGACGTGCGTACGCTGTTCGCGATGCCGACAATCGCCGGGCTGAGTTCCGCGATCACGGAGCAAACCGCGGTTGCTCCGCCGCCGAACGGCATTCCGGAGAACTGCCAGGCGATCACACCGGAGATGCTGCCGCTGGTTCAGTTGACGCCGGAGCAGATCGAGCGGATTGTCGCCACCGTGCCCGGCGGCGCGGCCAACGTGCAGGACATTTATCCGCTCGCTCCGCTGCAGGAGGGCATACTGTTTCATCACCTGCTGATGAGCGGTGAAGGCGATCCGTATCTGTTGGGTTCGCAGCTCAGCTTCGATACACGCGAGCATTTGGACGCGTATCTCGCCGCGGTACAGGCGGTCATCGACCGGCATGACATTTTGCGAACGGCAGTACTGTGGGATGGCTTGCCGGAACCGGTGCAGGTGGTGTGGCGGAAAGCCGTGCTGCTTGTGGAGGAAGCGACCTTGGATGCGGCCGGCGACGCGGCCGGACAGTTGTATGCGCGGTTCAACCCGCGCCGCCTGCGGATCGACGTGCGGCAGGCGCCGTTGCTGCGGGTCTACGTGGCTCACGATCGCGCAAATGATCGCTGGCTTGCGATACAGCTACTGCATCACCTGGCAGGGGATCACAGCACGCTCGAAGGGACGCGGGTAGAAACCGAAGCATATCTGATGGGCCAGGGGGACCGGCTGGCTGCGCCGCTGCCGTTCCGCAATCTGGTGGCAAGAGCGCGCATGGGGGTCAGCCGGGAAGAGCAGGAGGCGTATTTCCGGTCGCTGCTGGGCGATGTGGAGGAGCCAACGGCGCCGTTCGGGCTG
>CATPCJ010000299.1 GCA_955652915.1 uncultured Bryobacteraceae bacterium | reverse complement strand
TCGCCCTCATTGGGTCGGAAGATCTATTCGATACTTCCGATCTGATCGCGCAGCCGGGGCCTACCAAGTCGCAGTTGGCGGCGTTCACCGCGGACCTTGCCGATCTCAAGCCAGGCGACTTCGTGGTTCACGTCACGCATGGTATCGGAAGGTTCGTGGGCATCCGCGAAATTCTACAAGGCGAGAACAAGGGCGACTTCATGCTGCTGGAATATGCCGCCGAGGCAAAGCTCTACGTCCCGCTCACGCGCATGGACCTGGTGCAGAAATACAGCAGCGGCGGAGATGGGGCCAACCCGACGCTGGACCGGTTGGGGGGTGTGACGTGGGAGCGAACGAAGTCGCGCGTCAAGGCGAAAATGCGCGACATGGCGGACGAACTGCTCAAACTGTACGCCCAACGCAAAATGTCGGAAGGATTCAGTTTCTCGCCGGACAGCAATTGGCAGCGCGAGTTCGAAGACGCGTTTGAATTCAAGGAGACGAAAGATCAGCTCGCGTCTATTAAACAAATAAAAAGAGATATGGAAGCTACGCAGCCGATGGATCGCCTGCTTTGCGGGGACGTTGGATACGGCAAGACGGAGGTTGCCATGCGCGCGGCTTTCAAGGCGCTCGGCGACGGCAAGCAGGTAGCGATTTTGGCGCCGACAACGGTCCTGGCTTTCCAACATTACGAGACGTTTCGCAGGCGATTCCAACCATTTCCGGTGCAGGTGGAAATGCTGAGCCGGTTTCGCGATAAGAAAGAAATCGCGCAGGTGCTGACGGGCTTGGAAGAAGGCAAAGTGGACATTGTCATTGCCACGCACCGGCTGCTTTCGAAAGACGTCGTCTTCAAGGACTTGGGGTTGCTGGTGGTGGATGAAGAGCAACGTTTCGGTGTGCGGCACAAGGAGCGCATCAAACAAATCAAGCACAACGTGGACGTGTTGACCATGAGCGCCACGCCGATTCCGCGCACGCTGCACATGTCGTTACTGGGGCTGCGCGACATGTCGGTGATCGAAACTCCGCCGAAGGATCGCCTTTCGATCCACACGGTGGTGGCGCATTTCGATCGACAGTTAATCCGCACGGCAATTGAACAGGAGCTGAGCCGAGGCGGGCAAGTTTACTTCATTCACAACCGCGTGGACAGCATTTATATGCGCGCCGCTTCGATCCTGGAAATGCTGCCGAATTGCCGCATCGGGGTCGGACATGGGCAGATGGGTGAAGCGGAGCTGGAGAAGGCTCTGCTGGGTTTCATGCGGCATGAATACGATGTCTTCGTTTGCACGACGATCGCCGAAAATGGGTTGGACATTCCGCTGGCAAACACGATGATCATCGAGAACGCCGAGCGCTATGGGCTGTCGGAGTTGTATCAACTGCGAGGACGCGTGGGCCGCTCGAATCGCCGCGCATACGCGTATTTATTGGTCCCGATGGATACGGAGCTGAGCGAAATCGCCCGCAAGCGCTTGGCGGCCCTCAAGGAATTTAGCGATCTGGGCGCGGGATTCAAAATCGCGGCGCTGGACTTGGAGCTTCGCGGCGCGGGTAATATTCTGGGCGGCGAGCAGCACGGGCACATCGGTTCGGTGGGTTTTGAGATGTATATCAGGCTGCTCGAGGAAACGGTCCACGAACTGAAAGGCGAGGAGGTGCCGCTCGAAGTACATTCGACGTTGAACCTTGGCCTGGATATCCGCATACCATCGGATTACATTGTGGACGAGCATCAGCGGCTGCGCGCGTACAAGCGGATCGCCGACACCGCCACGGTGGAAGCGTCCGGCGACTTGCTGGCTGAACTGGAGGATCGTTACGGGCCTGCACCCGAAGCAGTTCGAAGCTTGTTGAAATTCTCAGTGTTGAAGAGCGCGGCGCAGAAGCTGGGTATCGAAGCGATTGACCGTCGGCAGGGCGCGCTGAACGTCAAGTTTCATCAGGCAGCGCGCATCGATCCGTCGCGTTTGATGAGTTTGGTGACCAGCACGGAGGGCGCGCAGTTTACGCCCGCCGGCGTGTTGCGTCTGCCGATTGAGGGAGCAGCGAACGCGGCCAAGGTGCTGGAATCGCTCGAGGCCAGACTCGCGCAATTGCAGTGACATCTTCAACGCATGTTCCAGGCTACAATCAACCGAGTGCATTCACGGGTTTCCCTTCGCTGGGTCGCGATTACCATCTTCGTTTTTTCGGCAGTCCTGAATTATCTCGACCGGCAGGTGCTTGCCACCATGGCCGAGATCTGGCGCAAGACACCTGACTTCGCATTCACGGCTTCCGACTATCCTCACTTACTTTCGGTGTTTTCCATCGCCTACGCGGTGAGCGCGTTGTTTATCGGCTGGTTCATCGATCGCGTCGGCCTGAATCGCGGAGCTACGATCTCAGTGGCGGTCTGGGCCATCGCCAGTATCGGCAGCGGAATGTCGCACAGCGTTCATGAGCTCCTGTTCTGGCGCGCACTGCTGGGAGTCGCCGAAGCGAGTGGCGTTTCCGCTGTGGGAAAAGCGGTGGGTCTTTATTTGCTGCCGAGAGAACGCGCGGTGGGCTCGGCCATGGGACAGTTGGGCCTCAGCCTGGGCGCTGGTCTGGCGCCGGGCATCGCGGTTTTCTTCGCTTATCAATACAGTTGGCGCTGGACATTTTATGCGGTGGGCATCCTGAGCCTGCTTTGGATTCCGGTCTGGCTGGTGACTGCGCGCTTGATCCCGCCGATCGCGGAAGCCCGCGGTGAAAAGTCGAAGCACTCCTTCGGTCTCTTGGCCGATCCGAAATTATGGGCGCTGATCGTCGCGAATTTTCTGAGCATGACAATTTACAGCCTGTGGACGAATTGGCCCCCAAGATATCTAGTACACGTGCATCATTTGGATCCGCAGCGGACCGCGCGATATACGTGGATCATTCCAATCTGCGGCTATTTGGGCGCAATGCTGGGAGGTGGAATGTCCTGGGCTTTCATTCGCGCGGGCCTGACACCGATAGCGGCGAGGAAGCGTGTGTGCCTGATCTCGGCGTGTTTTCTACTTGGAACGATGGCGATCCCGCTGCTGCCGAATCCCGCCCTGGCTACTGCCGGAATGTCGTTGAGTTACTTTTGGATTTGTGCCTGGAGCGCGAATCACTACACACTGCCGATCGATATATATGGTGCCGGCAGGGCGGCATTTGGCGTTTCCGCGTTAATTTTCGCTTACGGTCTGATGCAGTTTGTTGTATCGGGCCCGCTTGGCGAGATCATTGAACGCTATGGTTTTCAACCAGTTTGCCTTGGTGTCGCGTTTCTTCCGCTCATCAGCTATTTGCTGGTACACTATCTGATTAAAAATAATCAAGAAGTGCCTGCCTGAACAATCCAGGTCTATCACTCCCGGTAACCTTTGCCCGGCGGAATCATCTAACTGAGCAGAGGGGACGCCGAGGAGGACAGAGTATGAAGGTTCGCTGCCCATACAAGTGCGACTACTGCATGAATCCGAAAGGCGAGACCAACCATTGGTGGTTGCGTGCACGCGACGTAAATCAATTCACGTTGATGGCGTGGAATGATTTGCTGGCGGATCAGGATGGACACGAGCATATCTGTTCGGAGTCGTGCGCGGCTAAGGCGCTATCGAGATGGATGACGCGCAGGAGTATGGAGTTTACGATGCCTGCGGCTGTGATTACACCAGTGGTGGAAGCTGCGAAGCGGCCGAACTAACGCTCCCCAACGCGGCATAGCCGGAACGAACAGGACGCTCCGCTGGCACGTTTGACGTAGCGCGGCCTCTTAGGCTGCTACATCGAGACTGGTCTCGATGCTCGGCGAGGGAAGAGCCTCGAGACGAGCCTCGAGGCCGCAGACCGAAGGTCCGCGCCACGTGGGTCTAGTAGAAGCGGCCTAGCCATTCCGCTACGACTGCCGGCTTCGCGGATCCTTCGACCTCCACTGTTACCAACCACGTGACGGTGTTTTCCGTGACCGCTTGAGCGGTGAACCTCGCGCGGATTTTTGATTCCGCGCGGACCGGTGAAACAAAACGCAGTTTGTTGAAACCGTAGTTGATGCGCATTTTGAAATCGCCGCGCACGTCCACTGCCTCGCGGGCCAATTGTGGAAGCAGGGATACCATCAGGAATCCGTGCGCGATGGTGCTGCCGAACGGGGTTTCTTTTCTGGCGCGCTCCACGTCGATGTGAATCCATTGCGGGTCGCCGGTCAGCTCGGCGAATTGGTCGATCATCTTTTGCGATACAAGCAACCAATCGCTCACACCAACTTCCTGGCCGGTTAATGCCCGGAGTTCGTCGAGGCCGTTAACGATTCGCGGACTTGGCATGCTCCATCATAGGCAGATCCGGATCGGCACTTTTCCACGCGCTGAGAAATTCCGCATAGGCAGGGGCGGCTGATTTTTTGTCGCCTTGAACTTCATAGGTCTGGGCGATGCCGTAGAGCGCGTGGCCGCTGGCAGGACGGATAATCATCTCATCCTGAAAAGCTTTACGCGCCTGGTCCCACTTCCCTGCCCTCAAGTAGGCGTAGCCCAGACTCTCCAGTTCGGGACGGCCATATTGCGGCGGCTCGCCATAGCCAACGTCCTTTTCCTTGTCGACGGCTTTTTGCAGAATATCTATGGCTTGCTCGTGTTTGCCTTGGGCGCTTAGCAGATTTCCGCGCAAATCGAGCGACGCGGTTTCGAGCAGACGCAATACCTGGTCCGGTTTGTTGTCGTCATCTTGTGGACCTTCGGCGTGCAGCCGCCAGGAGATTGCATCCAGGGCGTCGGATTGGCGCGCGGCGGCGTCGAGATTCTTCTGCGACAGAGCCAGCATTCCTTTTGCGTAGGCGACTACGCCATCACGATAGGCAACCGCGGGCACACCGGCCGATTCAGGATCGAGACCCAGATTGATGGGACGATCGATCACGAATTGCCAGTTACCAAAACGCAAATTGAGACGCGCGGCCGTACCGCCGATAGTCAGAGCATGGATGGGCGAACCCTTCGCGAGAAACGGATTGGCCGGAAGGTTTTCCAAACGCGCGGCCATCTCGAGCGCTTCTTTCAGGCGGCCAGATTCGGCATCGCTCGCAATCAGATAACTCAGATTGTGCGCATAGTTCCAATCGTCCAGGGGCGCCACCTTTTCGCGCTGCATGTAGCTGGAATCCACTTTCATGGAGTCGAGAAAAGACTGGCGCGCGCGATCGTAATCGCCCAGCCGGTAATAAATGTGGCCGGGCATGTGGACCATGTGACCGGAGCCGGGCGCTAGTTTCGTGAGCACGCCGGCATCGGGCAGCGCGTCCTGTGGGTGGGTGCTGGCCTCCAGCAAATGAATGCGGTAATGATGCGCCGCGGCGCTGTTCGGATGCGTTCTGAGCACATCCTGGACCAGCGCGCGGGAGTAAATAGTGTTGTCGCGAGGCTTGCCGTCGGTCTTCCCGTAACCGTAATCCATGTGCAGAGCGAGCAGGAGCTGGGCATCGATGTCGTCCGGATACTTGTCGATCAGCGCCTCCATCTCACTGCGGTAATCGTTCGGGGCATCGTCCTTGTCTTGCTGGGCCTGCTGCGCGCGAATGTAGAACTGTTCGTGATCGGAGGCTTTGTCCATCAGCTTTTTCGCTTTTTCCAGCGCGGACTTCTTGATTTCCTCCATCGCCGAATAATCCGAGACGGCCTCGACAATGCCCCAGTACGCCATCGCTGCATTTGGGTCCAAACGGGCTGCTTCTTTGAACGCGCGGTACGCTTCGAAGTCCCAGAAGCAGTGAAGCAGGTTGAGTCCTTGATCGAAGTACGCTTGCGCTTTGGCGGACTTGGTGGTGATTTCGAGATGACTGTCGCCGATACCTGTGATGTGCGGTGGGGCGGGCATCTCCGTCATCTTGTAATCGCGCGTGATGTGGGCCTTGTGGCAAACTTGCCCGGCGGCGGGGATCAGGAGAAGCGCAAGCATGGCGAGAGAACGCATCAACTTGTTTATAGCTGACTGCGGAGTGTTCGCGCTGGATCTGTCTTAGAAGCGCGCCACGCCGGTATGAGGCTGGCTACAACCGCCGTCGAGATTAGCAGAGCGGAGACAGTGCCGAAGGTTGCGAAATCGGTCGGCTGGACATTGTAGAGCAGCGTCGTCAGCAGTCGGGTGCATGCGAGCGCCGCAGCCAGGCCGAAGGCAACACCCACCAATGCGAGTCTGAAAACACTGCTAAGTACGTGCGCCAGAACCCGACGCGAATCGGCGCCTAACGCCATTCGGATTCCGATTTCTTGCGTACGCTGTGTCACGGAGTAAGCCATGACACCGTAAATTCCGATGGCCGCGAGCAGCAGAGCCACGGCGGCAAAGACGCCCAGTACGTACATCTGAAACCGAGGCCTTTAAAAAGATTCAGCGAGCCGATCTTCGATGGTCTTTACCGAAGCGACCGGCGATTCCTTCAGGATTTCATTCACTCCACGAATGATGGGCGCCGCGAGTCGCCGCGGATCGGTGGCGGTTCGAACGACGAAGTAGGTGAACGGCAGCGTGTTCTGGCTTTGTGGAACGTACTCAGGATGTTTTGGAACTGGGCAACGGCTTCTTTCGGACGGCCCGAGCTTTCCAGATACAGTCCGTAATAGAACAAGGCCGGCGGTAAATTGGGATGCTCGCGCAAGATTACCGCGGCGACCGGTTCGGTTTCCGGCGGATGCAATCGGGCTAGCAATCCGAGTAAAGAGAGATCGGCGGAGGATTTCAGATCGGGGAATTTCGCGAATGCTGCGTGCATCAATGCAGCGCTCTCGGATTGTTTGCTCTGGAGCAGCTTGACTAGCGCCTGGTCCACCATCTCGTCTTTCTCAAAATCGGCGTGACGCCGAAAGAAGCAGCGATAAAAACAGCCGCTTCAACGCTTGTAACCGATCTTACGCAACAACCCGTGCCGCCACTCGACATCCGCTTCCGCTTCGACGCCTTTGGGCGAGGACCCGTCGATCACGCCGAGCACTCCCCTGCCCTGCTCCGTTTGCGCGACGATCACCTCCACCGGGTTTGCGGTGGCGCAGAAAATGTTACAGACTTCAGGCGTTTCGAGAATGCGATTCTTGACATTGATGGGAAAGCCGCCGCGTAGCGCGACGATAAACAGGTGCCCGGCGCCGACCGCTGTGGCATTGCGTGTGGCGATAGCTTTCAGCTCGTCGTCATTGCCATCCACGCGCGTGAGGCAAGCGCCAGAAGCCTCGTTGAAGGCGATCCCAAACTTCATTTGGGGCACGGTGTTGACGATGGCTTCGTAGATGTCTTCGACGGTCTTGATGAAATGGCTATGGCCGGCGATGATGTTCCCATCGGAGGGAATTTCGAGGCGGATCGCGTGGAAGTCCATGTAAATCAGGTTAGCGTGGGACGGGTCTTCTTGCCCGCGTCTATTTTAGGACAACGGCGGTGCGTCTCGAACTTTAGACTCCATAGAACCATGGCAGTGCGCATTGAAGATTCCTGGTTACCTCCGCTTCGGTCGCGATCCCGGCAATCCATGGGTGCCGCGTCCATCCCTTGAGCGCTCTGCGCCACGACTAGGGGCTTGACCGCGCCTTGCCGGCCGCACGACAACCTGGGGCTTCAAAGCGACCGGGCCACCGGCAACCATAGCCCGATCCGCCGCGATGTGGATAAACTTTCGCAGGGCGGGGTCCTCCAGATCGTCCGGGGAACTGAGGCGGATATGGCGATGCAATTTGCCTGTTCCCGTGAGACGTCTTTCAGGATCGGGGAGTTCAGTGCCGTGAGGGAATCCGAGGTTTACAGAAGCTCTAGAAGCGACGACGTAGCAGAACGCATCCTTGAAGCGGCCGGAAAACGTGAATGCGTTCGTCACCGTGTACCCGACGTCATTCACTGTTTCGCTGGCGGACGGAATCTCTTCGAGCACCATCCGCCGAACCGCAAGCATGAGCTCCACGACGCTGGGTTGGTACCTCGCAAGAAAATCGAGAAGCCCTGGATCGGGTTTTCGGATACGCACTAGATCGTCTCCAGAGTAAGAGGTCTGGGCTTTCGTCCGTCAATGTCGCTAATGCCGTACTCCTCCGCCACCGCCGCTCCGATCAAAACTTTGCCCGTACGCTCCATGATCTTGGCATCGCGGGCCAACGCGGCCACTACGCGACCGGTAAATTCCGGGCTCTCGCTGTTCGACAAATCCAGCCAACCACCCGCGGCTGCCTGCAGGACGGATTCCGTCCTGACCAAGCCGGGATACAGAGAGATCACCGCGACGCCGTGCGGCCGGAGTTCGTGCGCCATGTCGGCCGTCATCTTGTCCGTGGCTGCTTTCGCGACGCCATAGATCGCGTTTCCGACATGCTTTTGCGCGGCCCAGAAACTGATGTTTACAATAAGGCCGCGCCGCCGTGGGACCATGCCCCTGGCCGTGTGTGCCGCGCTTACGAAAGCGGCGCGTACGCCGGCGTCCAGCATGCTTTGCCAACGGTGGACCGGTTGCTCCCAGAACGGAAGCCCCCAAGTGAAAGCGCCGCTCTCGACCATTCTCTCGTAGCCGCCCCAAGCACAGTTTACGAGAACATCGAGTTCACCGCCTTCGCTCGCGACCCGCGTAAAAGCCGCGGCGGTTTGTTCATCATTGGTGTGGTCGCACGGAATGCGAACTACAACATCGGGCAGGTCCGCCGAGGCGATACTTCGGGCCGTCGCGAACACCTTAAATCCAGCCTCCGCCAGACTGATAGCCGTGCCTCGGCCGACTCCGCGGCTGGCGCCTGTCACTAATGCTGTCTGCACGTCACTCTCCGGGTTTCTCAGGCTGCATCGCGCCCACGAAGTTTCCATCCGTGTCGTGGAAGTAAACGCCCGTACCGACGGTAGGGATGATAAACTTGGCCATCACGATTTTGCCTCCGTTGGCTTCGATTTTTCGAATCGTCTCGTCAATGTTCTGGACAGCGATGGTACATTCGAAGCCAGTCATTCCCGTTCCTTTCACGGGTTCGCGGCGCTTGTGCATCAAACCCGTGACGCCGGGATCTTGTTTGTTTCCAGTATGAATGACGTAGAAATCCGGTGGACCCCAGGCCTCGAAGCGCCAGTCGAACACCTTTTCATAAAAGCTGCGGGCGCGCGGCACATCGTCTACGGTGATACCAAAACTCTGGAGGTTGTTGGGCATGGGGCCAGTATAAGGGATGGCCGTTGGGGCGGTCTAACGCTAGAATGACAATTAATGTCGCAAACCCGCCAGCATCCGCCTTTGACCATTGAGCAGGAGCAATTCCTGGCGGTTCGCTGTTTCGCGGCGGGGTGCAGCAGCGGCTACGTCATTGAAACCCACAAACATTCCTGGCACCAGTTGGTTTATGCCTGCGCTGGTGCAATGACTGTCTACGGCGGCCGATCGTCCTGGATGATCCCACCGGGAAAAGCGGTATTCATTCCAGCCGGGTGCAGCCATTCGATCCGCATGTGGGGAAACGTCGCGGTAAGGTCGCTATACTTTCCCGCGTCGTTGAAATCGGAAGGGCTCGCTTTCGAAGAGTGCCGCGTGCTTTCGGTGACGCCGCTGCTCCGTGAGTTGATCTTGCGAGTCGTGGAATCGCGCGTTCTGGACTTACGCATTTCTCGCGACCAAAGTCTGCTAAATGTGCTGCTCGATGAAATGAATATTGCACCAGTCGCGCCGTTGATGCTTCCGCTTCCCGAAGACGACCGCGCGCTGGCTGTGGCGCGGCATATACTGGCTTGCCCCACCGCGGAAGAAACCCTTGATGACTTGTCGCGCCGCTACGGCGCCGGGCGTCGAACGCTGGAACGTCTATTCAGCCGGCAAACCGGACTCAGCTTCGGCCTATGGCGGCAGAAGGTCCGGCTACTGGATTCGATTCGTCTGCTGGCGGAGGGGAAGTCCGTCACAGAAGCGGCGTTGGACACCGGATACGCGAGCGTGAGCGCGTTCATCGCGGCATTCAGGAATACATTTGGGTGCACGCCCGCGCGATATTGATATCCGGCAAGGTGAAGGTCCGGCGGCGATTGGTCAATCGATCCCTTCGCGGGAAAAAGAAGGAGGTGACAGGAAGCTGTGAAGAAAATCGGTCTAAGATCAACACAGGCAAGAATGCCTGTGCCACGCGGCACAGGCATTCTTGCCTGTGTTGGTTGTGACTCTTTCACAGCTTCCAGCGACCCCATTCCAAGGTCATCCCATCCTCAGACGTTTATCCAGACGCCGGTGCTTCTCTTCCCAATAACTCGGTCCAACCGTGATGGAATCGCCTGAGTTCAGACTCCCTAGAGCGAGTGATTCGAGTTCTTCCTCCGCGGGCTGATCAGCCTGAACGAGACGCTCGACCATGCTCCCCTAGGGAAGATCCGCAACAGCCCGGAAGCGAGGACTATCCTTCACCGGCCCGAACACAGGATCGGAATTAAGTCCGCGGCGCATCGGAGGTATGTTCTTCAATTTCTCGATCCACCTTAGCGCGCCTTCCGTGTCGCCAAGCTTCATCGAGGCGGTCGCGGCCGAGTACGAAATCCAGCCGGTGTTGGTGTTGCCCAGTTGGAGTGCCCGCTCATATTCCGCGAGGGCGGCGCGCGGTCGATCGAGCTTGAGCAGCGCGTTGCCGTAGTTACGATGAACCTCACTATCCCCGGGGCGGATCGAGACGAGCGCTTCGTAGGCCTTCAGGGCGGCGTTCCAGTCTTCGCGGTAAGCAGCAGCCGCCGCCGCTGCATCCACGGCTCCCGCGCGCACCTCCCGCTGTGTCGACGCTTGAAGTTGTGTCTTCATAAACTCCAGTGTTCGAGCGATAACCGTCCGCGACGTTTCGGTATCGTCAACAACATCGAATCCGTGATGGGCGGCCGGGATGGCAATGAACGTCAGGGGCGAATTCACGGCGCTCGCGCGGCTTACGAATTGATCGATGCCATGATTGAGTCCTGCGCCATCGAGTCCCGCGCGCACCATCAGGACTGGTAAGTCAGCTCGAATTTCCTTAACGTCGCTGCTCCAGCCATAGTAAATGACGGCAGCTTTGATGGCCGTCTGCCGGGGATCCATGGCAAGCGGCAGTCCGGCTTTCACATTAGCCGAGCACGCCCACAGAACCATGTTGCCGGCATCCAGGTGCAACTCGGCGGCATGCTGCTGTAGATAGTGGATCAGCGCCTCGGCGTCTTCGGTGACTCCACCTTCGTGAGAATCGAAAG
>CATPCJ010000298.1 GCA_955652915.1 uncultured Bryobacteraceae bacterium | reverse complement strand
TTGCTGGTAGACCTGATAGCCAGGCCATCCCAGGATTCTAGTCCAGTCTCTAAATCGCAAAGCACCGTTAGTTTAGCCGATCAGCGACCTTCCGCCAAACGCACGCCAGCGCGGAGTTTGTCAGATTCCTGCGCAGAGCCGAATTGTCAAGGGTCCACAAAGATGTCAACGTGATCTATAACAACTGTGGATTAGTGCAATGGCTGGAAGCGAAAGACCTTCCAAGCTCGAAGCACCTAAGCGAACTTTGCGGCGAGAGAGAAGTCTTTTCTCGCTCAAAGTCGCTCAACAGCGACTTACAGACCAACAAAACATCGGTTAATGAAAGCGTCTCGGAAAAGACCTCGCGCGTAATCACGCCGCATGAAATTCGCTTTCACTTAAAGCGTAACGAGCAAATAGCGTTTCTTGATGGACCGAACGGACCTTCGGGACCGCTGCGCCTCAACAAGAAGTCATATAGAGACATTCCCGAATTAGCGGCCCTCGCGGGGAACAATCCATATTACAAGGAGAGTTAAAGATGGAACGAAAGCCTGATGGGCTTAAACCTGTACAAGAACCCGTTCAGAAAGAGCGCGATTGGTCTCAGCGTGCTCGTATTCCAGATAGGCCAGATCGGTCTGCCGGATGGGATGCCCAGCCAGAGTGGTCAGGGTCGAGCTGGAGCGGTGAACGATGGAGCGGCCGCAATCAAAGCGGCGGAAGGGACAGATAAGATGCCTGCTGAATATATGAAATGGCTGTTCGATACATTGTTGCCGATTGATCAGGCAGTGTTTTATTTTCTGGCCAGCGGATGGCTCACAGCCATTGACATGCGGTTCTACACGAAGTGGGAACCTGACAGTCTCACGCTAAGGCGAAGGCTGTGGTTCATTGCGCGTAACTCTGCTTGGTTTTTGTGGGTGCCGCTACTCACCGCAATCATTGCAAGGCTCATCCCTTTGCAGTGGTACGGATATGCGGGCCAGGTGGCATACGCTACGCTCGAAATCACGTGGGGAAATATTCTCTGCGTAGTGGTCGCTATCATTTCCTCGATTGCGATGGCTCTATGGAGCGGCAAAGGCGCGATCTACCTTGCTCAGACGATATTCGGCTGGCCTCAAAAAGTGAGCATCGTGACCAGGAGGCGTTCGTATTAGCCCTTTTTCTCCTCATGGAAATCCGAAGGAACGGATCGGAGCTGTCAAGGGCGCATTCTGATGCGGCGCAGCTTCCCTTGACGGCGAGAACCGTTCTCGACAATCAGGGAGGAGGAAAAGGCGAGTTGGAGAAAGACAATGGAAGAAGACGATTGGAAGTACAGGTTTGAACCGACGCATTTTCCAAAGCAGCCGGATGACACGGACGTTCGGTGCCCGTTAATCCAAGGGATCTGCTTCCGCACGATCACGGCGGTTTGAAGTTCGATGGTCGCTGCGGTTACTGTCAGTTTCTTAGAACTCTGCCTAAGGACGGCAGAGAGAGATAAGGCTGTGTGTGTTGTTTGAAATCGAAAGGAGAAACTATGAGTGATACCAATACCGCCCGGAACCAAGCCGCGGCGGAAGTAAAAAGCGGCACAGGCCAAGCCAACACGAGCGGATGGGACCCGAATACTCGGGCGACATACGAGTCGGAACGAACATGGCAACAGAAGCAACAGGAGGACGCGAACAAGAAGTAAAGGGTTATGGAGGGCACTGATCTATTGACGCTCGCGGACGTGGCGAAGCTTTTGCACTGCTCGAAAGCTCATGTGTGCAATGCTGTCGCTGGCCGTGTGCGTGGGTGCCCTCCTATTCCCGCCGTCAGTCTCGGCAGGCGCAAGCTGGTACGCCGGGAGAGCCTTCAGCGCTGGATTGAGCAGAACGAAGCTGGTAGTATGGGGCAATCGCCAGAACGGGGCCGCAAGAGCGCATAAGGAGTGACTATGCGCCGGTACTCGCAAGGAGGGGTCGTTCAGCAGCGTGGACGCTGGAAGGGCCTCTGGTATGAAGACGGAATAAAGAAAAGTCGCATCCTTGGCCTCGTCAAAGATCTGACAAAAACGCAAGCACGGGAAGCTGTTGCTGAGATCGTTGCTGGGCTGAAACCAAAGAGCGACAAACCGCTGTTCGGGCTTTTCGTGGAAGGGCCGTATTTCGATTTCTACACGCGGAAGTGGAAGCCGAGCACCTGCGAAAATAACAAGCAGCGTATGCGGACACATCTAGTCGCGGCGTTCGACGAGCGTGAGCTTGCATCGTTCAAGCGCGACGAGCTTCAGGATTTGCTCGACGGCAAAGCGGCAAAGTTGTCGTTCTCGGTTGTCGATCATCTCCGTTGGGACTTGAAACGGATTTTCGATATGGCGATTGCGGAAGGCCACATCCGATTAAACCCAGCGGCGCTTCTGTTCACCCCGAAGGAAGCGAAAAGACCCCAGCATCCAACTATGACGGTCGAGCAGATCAGAATCGCTTTCGGAGCGTTGGAGGTCCGAGAACGTCTGATTACGAAGCTGGCGGTCCTCGCCGGCATGCGACCTGGTGAAATATTCGGCTTGAGGTGGGACCGCGTAGCGGAAGCTTCGGCAGACGTGACGCAGCGCGTGTACCGGAACAAGATTGACACGCCGAAAACGCATCTTTCAGTTCGAAAAGCTGCACTATCTGAAATGCTGTTAGTTGACTTGGATGGCTGGCGTCAATTCTAGCGGAGTACTGGTAGCGGCGCATTCGTCTTTCCCTCTGAGCGTGGAACGCCGCTGAGTAAGGACAATATCTGGCGCCGGAACATGCAACCCAAACTTGCGGCTGTCGGTCTGGGCTGGTGCAATTTCCAGGTGATGCGCCGGACCCATGCCACACTCATGCGCCAGTTGAAGGCCGATCCCAAGGCCGTCGCGGATCAACTCGGCCATTCCGTTGATGTATCCTTAAATGTGTATGCGCAATCGCCAGTGGACGTTCGTCGGCCTCTGGTCAACGCTCTTGAAACGCTGATACAATAGTGCTCAAGTAGTGCTCAGGCTGAAAGCTGTAGCCGGAAGTCGTTGCAAAAAAAGGGTTGCGGGAGTAATTCAGTGGTAGAATGCCAGCTTCCCGCCGCCCCCTTTCCTTTCTATGATTTAGACGCCTTACTGTCATCTTTGCTGTCCGTTTGCGTGCTCTCCGAAATCGTGTTATTCGGAGGGCACAGTGGCTCGCGTCAATCTCCTCAAACAGATCAAAATCGATGATCGCTGGGTGCTGCGATCAATTCCCAAGAAGCCTAATGGACAGCGCGATTGGAACGCGCTACCCGATGGCAG